>JANOBV010000092.1:0-13728 GCA_031411835.1 Bacteroidota bacterium
CTTGCAAACTATCCCGAAAGCAAAGGAGATTTGTGTGTGTCATTCATTCAGCGAACTATTCAGTTAATGAATAAGAAAGATATTTTAGGAGTTGTTTCTCAAAACAATTGGATGTATTTGTCCTCACTAAAAGATTTCAGAAAATTATTTTTAGCAAAGCAAACTTTGAAAGAATGTATTGATTTAGGAAGCAATGCTTTTGAAGACATAAACGGTGAGAAAACAAATGTTGCGTTATGTATTATAGGAAACTCTGAAATAAAAACCACAAGGTTCTACAATTTAAAATTCAAAAACCTTTACGAGAAAAAAGGTTTGTTGTCACAAAATAATATTTCTGCCGAACTGACTTTTGAATTAAACCAAAACCAGTTTTTGAAAAACAGTCATTATGAATTCAACTATCAATTAGAACATCGTTTTGAAAACATTCAAGGGCTGCAACTTTATTCAGAGTTTGCAAATCCGATGCAAGGAACTTCAACAGGAAACAATACTGATTTTGTAAAATTTGCTTGGGAAGTAAACGGAAGTCCCGAATGGAAATTGGTTAGCAAAGGTGGTGGTTTCAGCAAATGGACTGGCTTGAATTATTACAAAGTGCATTGGGGAGAAAATGCAGAAATTATAAAAGCGAATAAGGGAAGTGCTTTAAGAAACATTGATAGAATTCCTACAACTCAACTTGTCTACAGCGATACTGGATCATTGGGCTTGAATGTTAGAGTGCTAAAAGAAAATCAAGTTTTCATTGCATCGGGACCAGGAATTCAAGTCTTGAAAGGTGATAAATATGCTCACCTTGCTTTTCTGAATTCAAAGATTGCAACTTTCCTTTTGAAACTTATCAATCCAAAGTTTACAATAAGTGCAGGTTATATTTCTAAAATTCCTGTTGCTCAAAATATTTTGGACTCAAAATTCATTGCTAAGAAAAGCAAAGAGTGTTTGGAGTTGAAAGAAAAATATCTGCAAAAGAAGTTACCAAACTTTGAGTTTCAACATTTCAATTATTCCACAATAAAGAATCTTGAATCGTTTATTGAAAAGTTAATCATTGAAGATATTGAAAGCGATTTTAAGCGACTTTTCCTAGAATCAAAAATTGAATCAGCAATTAGAAAGCAATACAATTTCAATTCAAAAGAATTGAACGAAGTGAAAAGTGTTGTCGGCGAATCTCCTTTCTTCAACAAGAAAAAAACTTTGAAAGTAAATTCGGAACAGTTGGATTTGCTTCTCTCTGGAAGTGTTGATTTGAATTGCTTGTCAACAAGCAGAGCAATAAATGGTTATTCGGTTGGTAGCGAAAGTGTGTTTGAAGATTTGTCTTACAAACTTGATATAAACCCGAAACCGCTTTTTTATTTTATTAAAAATAATGTTGTTGATTTCAAAATCACAAAGGCAAAATATTTCAATGACTTATTGCACAAAATTATTTTGAATGAGTTAGGTGTAAAGCAAATTACAATTTACAAATTTAAGGTTTTTGATTTGGCAAAATTAATTGAATCAATTAAGTCAAAATATTCTTTCTTGAAGGAGCGAACCAATTTGACTGAACACATTATTTCAATTCTTCAAACACATCATAAGATTAGCTTCTTCAACAAACCTCTGGTCTCTTATTCAAAAGAATCTTTAACAGTCGGACATACTCACAATGGATAAGGCATTAGAGATATACGCTTATATTTTGAAAGAACACCTTTCAAAGTGTTTTGCAAAGCAGCAAAGCATAAATCCTGTTGAACTCAATCAAGAAAGGTTCAAAGTGAAAGTGGTTTTTACCGCTTCAATTATTTTCATGAAGAACAATTCCAAAAGAGAAGACTGCAAGATTGTTTCTGCAACTTATGACTGGCTTAAAATTTCATTCGCTGCCGAAAATCTATTTACAGCAATCATTGATAACGCAAGTGAAGGACTAATAAAGTTAGTTGATGATAACCTTTGCAATTTGATAGGTGTTGAATCAATTGATGTTCCTACACTTTACGAAACGCTATTGGGTATTGAAACTGGAAATGAAAGTAACGGAACAGAAATTTCAACTGCAAAAAATTACAGAAACAAGTTAGGTAGTTATTACACACCTGCGAACTTTGCAAAATCAGTTACTGGAAAAACTATTGACGCTTTTTTTGAATTGAATTTCGGAAGTGTTAGCGAAGAACTTATAAAAGAAATTCCTTCAATAAGTTTTGCTGATTTTTCTTGCGGTGCTGGCAATTTTTTAATTGCAGTTATTGACTACTTTGAAAACCTATTTGCTAAGTGGAATATTGAGGCAGAAAAACAATTTGAATTGCTGAAAGCAATTGTTTTAAATATTTCCGCCTTTGATGTGGATTGCTTGGCCTTGGAAGTTGCAAAACTGAATTTGCTTTTGAAAATTAAACAACCATCACTTTATAGATCAGTGAATGAAAAATTCATTCATGCAAACTTTTTATTACAGTCCGATTTTGCAATTGATGAATCAAAAAAGATTGAGGTTTTTTCAAGTGGATTTATTTATCATGAGCAACTCAGTTTGAGTAAAGACAAATTAAAAAATTATGATGTTGTTTTAGGTAATCCTCCTTGGGAGAAAATAAGGTTTGAGGAAAAAATGTTTTATGCTCTCTATTCAAATACTGTTTCTGAAAATCATTTCAAGTCAACTCGAACAAGTGAGATTACAGAAACAGAATTGACCAATATTGCATTGGCTGAATATTCAAAAGTGTTCAAACTTGAAATTGAAAAAGCCAAATCAGATTTAAAAAAAAATCCCTTTTTCGCTTTGTCAAACAATGGCGAATTGAATACCTACGCTTTGTTTACTGATGCTGCAGTAAAGTTGAAAACCAAAAGAGGTGTTGTTGGTTTGGTTTTGAAAAGTGCACTTGTAACAAGTCAGGTGAATCAAAATCTTTTCAAATACCTGACAAAGGAAAATTTTGTTGTTGCGATTTATGATTTTATCAATCGTAAAAAGATTTTCAATATTGATAGCAGAGAACGGTTCTGTTTTTTGCTGTTGGGTAATTCAAAGAGTGAAAGGTTTCATGTTTCAATGAACCTTAGTGAAGTTTCAGAAATTGAGATAGCAAAATCAGAAATTGAATTGTCTTACGAAAGTTTGAAGTTGCTAAACCCATTTACTGGAATGCTCCCAAACTTCTCAAACAAAAGAGAAGCAGATTTTCTTTTAAGAGTATCTTGCGACTTTCCATTTTTCAAAAATGCTTATAAGAATGTCAGATTCGGAAGAATCGTTCATCTTACAAGTCATGCAGAGTTTATCACAAAGAAAAAAGTAGAAGATAATGTTCCGATTTATGAGGGGAAATTCTTCAACCAGTTTGACGGAAAGTTTTCAGGGTTTAATGGGGTTGCCGATATATTGAGATATGGCAACAAATCTTCTTCTATCAATATTGAAGAAGCAAAAAAAGAGATTGCAAATTATTTTCCTGAATCAAGATTTTTTATAAGTGCTGAAAAGTGGCAACAGCTTTCTAAAAATCACAATGAGAAATTTATGTTAGCTTGGAGAAGTTTAACTTCTGCAACAAACACAAGAACCTGCATTGCAACTGTATTACCATTTGTCCCTGCATTACAATCAGTTCAGTTCATAACTACAAACCAAAATGACTTACTGTATTTAGCAGGGCTTTTTAATTCGGTAGTGTTTGATTTTATCTTGAAGAAAAAATTGAGTGGAATTGATTTAACTCAGTCGGTAATAAATCAAATACCTGTTCCGAAAATTGAGCAAACCACAAGCAAAATATATTTTAAGGGTGGCGAAGTCACCATTAAACATCACATTTCGTTGCTTGTGTCTTCTCTTTTAAGAAATGATGTTCGTTTGAATACTCTCTTTCAGGATTTGGAATTGCAAAATGAAATCAGAAGCGAAAGCAAATTTGAAACTGTCAGAAAAATTGATTTGCTTTTTATGGCTCTCTATAAATTGACTGATTCAGAAGTTGAACTTGTGCTTGCTGAATTCAGCAAGCAATATTCCAAAGAAGATTTGAGTTGGTTTAAAAGTGAGTTAGAGGCGATACAACTAAATGAAACCATAAGCCCTGCCAGTAGTCTCATTTCCCATCTTTCCCCAAGTTGAAGAGTTTTCAATTAGCTTATCTCTATCATCAGTATCAAGTATTTCAAGTTTGTAGTTTGTATCGTCAATCCTTGTAAATAAAAGTATTTTGTTTACAAATCCTCCATCTTGACCTAATTGCATTCTTGAAATTGCGGTTAGTTTCTCATCATCATCCGTTACTCCTTTCAATTGCATTCTCCAATTGCTGTTTCCTGGGGTGTAAAAAACAGGATTTACTTTATAAATCTTTCCTCCTAAGTGAATATCAATATTTTTTGAAACATCAACAGTATCAGGATCTAAGCCGAAATAGACTACACTACCTTGAAGTAGTTCTCCGTTATGTTTTCCCTTCTTAGACATATCAAGTTGATTTTTTGAACCACCTGTCATTCTCCCTGTTTCAATCCACATTGAGCCTTCTGGTAATTCAATAGTTTCGTTTACAACATTTAGTTCTTTATTTTCCTCAACAAGTATCTCCTCTTTGGAAACAACTTTCTTAAATCCTCTTGGCGGTCTTTTTGGCTTTAGTTTTCCGAAACTTTTTAATAACGCATCATAAGCAGCAGAATCTTTTTCACCAAACTCTCGGTTAATTTTATTGAACTTAGCTCTATTAACTATTTCAGGCAAAACGATTTTGCTGTTGACAAGAATTTCCAAAACTTCAGCAGTAAGTCTTTGGCAACTTGGGTGGTCGTTATTAATTATCCTGTTGTAGTGCTCATAAATATCAGCCAAAAATTCAATCCCCATTTCATCATCTTCGTTATTGAAATTGACGCACACAGAAGATTCAATACTTTGGAAAAGTCCTCTTTCGGTCAAGTTGGAAGAACCTACAACTGCTCTTGAAAAAGTATCCCCTTCAAAAGTATAAATTTTTGGATGGTAAATAATATTGTTAGGTGAGAAAACAATGTAGGTTTCAAGTTCAAGTTCAATAAGTTTCTCTAAAGCTTCTTTGGAAGTTCCGTTCAAATCAACTCCTACATACAAACGAATTGCTCCACCTCTTTCTTTAAAAGCTGTTAGCTGGTCAATAATATTATTGATACCACCAATGCTAACGAATGCAACAAACGCATTGAAAGAATTAAATTGTTCATCAGTAAATGAATCTATAATTAAATTTCCTACTGTGGAATCACTTGTTGGGTCTAAACCCTGTCCGATAAATTTAAGCTCCATATTGATGCAATATTCTTTATTTTATTTTGGTTTCCTATTCAGGTTTTAAAAGTAATTAAAGATATGATTCTGTGTACTGAATTTCTTAAAGCAGTTTAGAAAACACCCTTACAACAAAAACTAACTCAACTATAAAACCAAAAAAGTCAGAAATCTTTCGAACTTCTGACTTTTTTATTTCTGAATTTTGGCATTTTAATTAGTTCACCGTCCAAGTCTCCCGCCCCCTCAACAACGCATCCAAATCCCCTTCCCCCTTCTTCGCCTTCGCATCATCAATCTGCTTCGTCATCGAGTCCTCATAACACTCCCGCTTCTCAACATAGAACACACCGAACGGACGTGGTAAATGATTAGGATTTTTTGGGTTGTCGAAGAAGCGACTGAGGATGCCGGCTTTTACTCTGTCGGTTTCGTCGTGAATCCACATGTCGTTGGCTGATAGGCCTGATGTGGTAAGGTCTACTATGGTTGGTGTGAAACCGTCTAGGCGAATTCCTTTGTCGGAGTTTTCTCCGAAGATCAATGGCTTGCCGGCTTCCATGAAAAGTGTTTCATTTTTCTTCGACGATTTTTCTGTGAAGACTTCGAAGGCACCATCGTTAAATACGTTACAGTTCTGGTAGATCTCTACGAAGCTTGCACCTTTGTGCTCGTTTGCACGGCGTAGGATCGCTTGCAGATGTTTCGGATCACGGTCCATGCTGCGCGCAACAAATGTTGCATCGGCTCCCATGCAAAGTGCAATCGGATTGAACGGATGATCGATCGATCCCATCGGTGTCGACTTCGTTACTTTTCCTTGCTCTGATGTTGGTGAGTATTGTCCTTTCGTTAAACCGTAGATCTCATTGTTGAACAATAAAATGTTCACGTCGAAATTACGGCGTAACATGTGGATCGTATGATTGCCACCGATCGATAACGCATCGCCATCGCCCGTCACTAACCAAACACTCAACTCCGGACGAGAACCTTTCAGTCCGCTCGCTATCGCTGTTGCACGACCATGAATGGAATGCATACCATACGTCTCCATGTAATACGGAAAACGCGATGAACATCCGATACCGGAAATGAATACTATATTTTCACGAGGAATCCCTAACTCAGGAATTACTGTCTGTGCTTGTTTAACAATGGAATAATCCCCGCAACCGGGACACCAACGTATCTCTTGATCTGTGACGAGGTCTTTGTTTGTGAACTTTTCTGTTACTGGTTCCATATTGATTGGTAAGTAGTAAGTGGTAAGTAGTAAGTGGCTTTTCGAAAGAAATTTTTTCTCGATGCTTTTATCTTATTGTTATTTATAGGTAAGTGTAATTAGTAATCATCTAGCAGTTAAGTAGCCCATGCTACTTACTACTTACCAATTACTACTTACCAAAATGCTTTTCGATCTTCGTAAGAATCTCCTCCGCCGTAAACGGCATCCCTTGAACTTTGTTAAGCCCTTCCGCAGGAATCAAGAATTTATCACGAAGAATTTTTATTAATTGTCCGCTGTTCAATTCGGGAATGATTATGTGCTCGAAGCCGTATAATATTTCTCCTAAATTTTTCGGGAATGGTTTGATGTAACGAACGTGTGCATGAGAAACATCTAAGCCTTTTGCACGGGCTTGTAATACTGCGCTTTTGATCGCACCGAATGTACTTCCCCATCCGAGGATCAACAACTTTCCTTTTTCTGTTCCTACTTCTATATCCTGTGCAGGAATGTTATCTGCTATCTTCTCCACTTTCGCTTCGCGCATTTTTACCATGAACTCATGGTTCGCTGCTTCGTAGCTGATGTTTCCTGTTTCGTGTTGCTTTTCAATTCCACCGATACGATGTTCTAATCCTTTCACTCCCGGAACTGCCCATGGACGAGAAAGATTTTCATCACGTTTGTATGGAAGGAATTTATCGCCTGCATTTTTTTCTTTTGCAAACTTCACTGTGATCGGTTTCAGATCTGCTGACTTAGGGAACATCCATGGCTCTGCACCATTTGCAATGTAACCGTCAGACAACATGATCACCGGTGACATTGACAATACAGCAATACGACATGCTTCATACACCATGTTGAAACAATCTGATGGTGTTGCAGCTGCTACGATTGGAATCGGCGCTTCACCGTTTCTTCCGTGGTATGCTTGCATCAAATCACTTTGCTCTGTCTTCGTTGGCAATCCTGTTGATGGTCCGCCACGTTGTACGTTGATGATCACAAGCGGAAGTTCTAACATCAATGCAAGTCCCATGGCTTCTGCTTTCAATGCAATGCCGGGTCCTGATGATGCAGTCACACCAAGTGATCCACCAAAGCTTGCGCCTATAGCCGAACAAATTGCTGCGATTTCATCTTCTGCCTGAAATGTTTTTACTCCGAAATTTTTCTGCTTCGATAATTCGTGAAGAATATCGGAAGCCGGTGTTATAGGATATGTTCCGTAGAATAATTGTAATCCTGATTTTTGTGATGCAGCGATCAATGCTAATGCTGCAGCTTGATTACCCATGATGTTACGATAAACACCGGGAGCGATCTTCGCAGGATTTATCGTGTAACGAGTACTCATTTCTTCTCTCGTCTCAGCGAAATTATATCCTGCTTTCAACACTTTCACATTGGCATCAAGGATATCCGGCTTCTTACCGAATTTTTCTTCGAGGAATTTCAATGTGTGTGTCATCTCGCGATTATACATCCAGTACAAGAAACCAAGTACGAACATATTCTTTGCGCGATCGATCTCTTTCACACCAAGGTCTGAACCTTCAAGAGCGGCACGTGTCATTTTCGTCACGTCCATTCTGAGCACTTTATAATTATCGAGCGAATGATTCTCCAGCGGATTTTCTGCTTCGGGAATATTTGCAAGACGTAAATTTTTCGGATCGAAGCCATCGGTATTCACGATGAGCGTTCCTGATTTGCGAAGGAAATTTATATTCGCTTTCAATGCTGCTGCATTCATAACAACAAGCACATCGCAAAAATCGCCGGGCGTGAAGATCTCAACGCTACCGAAATGCAATTGATAACCGGATACTCCGGCAAGTGTACCTTGTGGGGCGCGGATCTCCGCAGGGAAATCTGGGAAAGTACTCAAGTCATTTCCAAACAACGCAGCTGTGTTGGTAAACTGAGTTCCGGTAAGCTGCATACCGTCACCTGAATCACCTGCAAATTTGATGATCACATTGTCCAACACCTCATTTTGACGTTCCATAATTTAGGATGGGATTTTTTTAGAATTTCTGGGGTGAATATAGGGTTTTTTGAGGCTTGTACGGTAGTGCAGCAGTGTTTTTTTTAACAAGTGATATCGGGTCAAAGGTCAAATGTCAAATTGCCGAAAGCATCCTCTTGCGATTTTCTATACCACCACTCTTCCTCTCTATAAGGTACACGAAAGTCATTCCGAAGGAAACTTCTTGGTCTCTTTATATTACTGTCTCTTTGAAGTCAAAAAAAAATCTGTGGTCATTCTGCGAGTTCTGTGAAATCTGCAGGAGAAACAAATCTGTGTGTTTTTCTCCCGCAGATTTCGCAGAACTCGCAGAATAACCGCAGAAATCCCTACAGGATTGTAATCGATTAAATTGGCTCATTACCTCCGCAGTCGACCCTGAAGGGGTCGCATATTTGTAGATGGAATACCAAAACAACCATGACCCCGGAGGGGTCACATGTGAATAACCGTCAAAAAATAATTGGAATGAAATGATTGACAATTCAAAATTGATCCCTCCGGGATCTTATGATTTTGTTTGATTTGTTTGTTGCTACAAATATGCGACCCCTTCGGGGTCGGACGAGAAAGTTGAAGTAGGTAGAATTGAAGAACAGACAATAAGCCCCATAGGGGTGGCCTGTTTGTAGCAAGGAATTACAAGACATGCGATAAGCCCCGTAGGGGCGACCTGTGAATTCGTAGAGGCGTTAAATTGAAACGATCAATTACAATCAATTGATTGATGGAAAAATAATTATTTCAAAGGAGGGATTTCGGCATTTCACAGGTCGCCCACACGGGGCTATAAAATCTTGCCGAATTCTTTTTTTCTACAAACAGGTCGCCCCTACGGGGCTACTGCATGGAAGGTGATTCCTTCGGGATCTAACGGTAGGTTAAAGTGTATGTGTTTAAAGCTTGCGACTACTATAACCAACCGCGTTCTACAATATCCCGCGCATGGTAAGTAATGATAACATCCGCCCCCGCCCTCGCAAACGCATACATATTCTCCATCACAATCCGCTGCTCGTCGATCAATCCTGCTGCGGCTGCGGTTTTGACCATGGTGTACTCGGCGGAAACGTTGTAGCATGCTAAGGGAACTGATGTGGCTTCGCGCACGGCACGGATGACGTCAAGATATGCGAGCGCAGGTTTTACCATGACCATGTCTGCGCCTTCTAGTTCGTCGATGACGGCTTCACGCACAGCTTCGCGCAAATTGCGAGAATCCATTTGATATGATTTACGATCGCCTTTTCCGGGTGCTGAATCTGCTGCTTCGCGGAATGGACCGTAGTATGCTGATGCAAATTTTGTGGAGTATGACATGATCGGTGTATTCTCATAACCATTCATATCGAGCAATGCTCTGATGGCTGCAACTCTTCCATCCATCATGTCACTTGGCGCAACCATATCTGCGCCGGCTTGTGTATGGGTGAGGGCCATTTTTGCAAGTACATCGAGTGAACTGTCATTGTCAACGTAATCATCTTTGATCAGGCCGCAGTGTCCGCTTTCTGTATAGGCGCACAGACAAATATCTGTGATGACGTAAATCGTATCGCCGAACTTAGCTTTCAATTCGCGTACAGCTTCTGCAACTACTGTATGTGTTCCATGTGCAGAATGCGCATCTTCCGACTTCTCCTCTCCTACTCCGAATAATAAAATTTTGTTGATGCCTGATTTCAATCCTTTCTCTACATCGATGAGTAATGTATCGACTGTGAATCTGCTTACACCGGGCATAGCAGTAATTGGCTGCACGATATTTTTTCCTTTGATCACAAAATACGGATAGATGAACATGTCTTTTGACAGACGTGTTTCTGCTATCATCTCTCTGACAATTGCATTTTTTCTTAAGCGACGCGGTCGAATGATCATGGCAAATAAATTAGGTACTAGAATTAGTTTGATGATGAAATTGAAAATACTGCTCTTGCTAAACCTGCATCATCGAATGTATCAGGTTGGCCGCAGCCAATAATATTATGTTGTCGCAATACATGTGCTGTTGCATCACCCATTGCTACTACTTTTTGATTCTTACTGATGGTGAATTTTTCAAACCATGCTTCAACATTCGATGGCGAAGTAAAAACGAGAATGTCTGCTTCAGGCATATCGCCATAATTCATTTTTATCGTTTCGTAAACGGGCAAATCAATTACTTGTTCGCGTTTCACGAACTGTTGTTGAATGGATCGCATACTGCCCTTTGCCTGAGGAAAAAGTACTTTTCCACTTCCTACTTTTGCAGCAAATTGCTTTCCTGTCATTCTTGTATCGGTTCCGTAGCCAATGAAGTCTGCGCGTTTTCCATAGCGGCGAATTGCATCGGCAGTAACTTTTCCAACTGCACCAAATTTTTGCTCACCCAAATTTGGGTGTTGTTCGAAAAAATATTTTACAGCATTTTTACTGGCGAAAAAGATCCAATCACAATGAGGAATTGAATTTATTGTAATAGGATTCGTCTCAATCATGGCTTTGCCACTAAACTTGAATCCATTTCCGGTTAGTACTGCTTTCAGATAATCATCTTTTCTATCGTTTCTCGTAATGAAAACTGTCGCCGGTTTTACCGCAGCTATTTTCTCCACTACTCGTGCTGCTAAAACATATGGATCTTTTGATTCTGAGTAAACAGAAACCGGTAAGGTATCCCATGCAACTGCTTTGCTTACTCTGACAGAAAACATTTCATTTTCGTCATCGTATTCTGCATAAGCTCCAACAGGCATCTGACATCCGCCTTGAAATAAATTCAAGATCTTTCTTTCAATTCCAATTGTTACTTGAACAGTTTTATCATTTAGTTTTTGCAAATGATCAAACAACTCTTTTTCTCCTTTTCGAATTTGTATTGCCAAAACACCTTGTGCAGGAGCGGGAATAAATTCTTTCGGGTCTAAATGTTCAACGTGAAATTCACTCAGATCAATTTCTAATCGTTCAACTCCTGCTGAAGCCAGAAGAATTGCATCATAATGCCCTTCGCGCAATTTGTTGATTCGTGTTGGAACATTTCCTCGAAGATCTTTTAATTCTACATCAGAACGAAATGCGGACAACTGCGCTTTGCGTCGTGCAGAAGAAGTTCCGACAATAGGGTTTTTTTTAAGCGAAAATTTATTTCTTGGATCTACTGATTCCTTTCTGATCAATAACAATTCAGCCGGATCTTCACGTGGCGATACTGCTGCTATGATCAATCCTTCGGGTGATTCTGTAGGTAAATCTTTATGAGAATGAACAGCAATATCTGTTTCACCATTTAAAAGTGCGTCTTCAATTTCTTTCGTGAAAAATCCTTTGCCTTCTAATTTATCTAAACTCAAATGCTGAATGTTGTCGCCTTGCGTTTTGATTATTTTCAATTCGCATTTCAAACCGGATTCTTCTAGCAACGATTTCACATGGTTTGCCTGCCATAATGCAAGATCACTTCCACGGGTGCCTATAATAATTGGTGAACGCATAAAATACCTTTATTGTCAATATGCAAAGCTATTATAATTTGAAGTGTTTCTTCCGAAAATTGCTTTGAAAAAATTCCTGTCTGCAAGATTGCAGCAGATATGATGGATTTTTAATTAGTCGTTTCCAAAATGATCTCTTTGGCCATAACCATAGGAACTGAAATACATTTCTTTTCCATATAGTCTAACACTCTTCCTAAAACTTCTCTTGAATGCTCATCTAGACCGTTGATCTCTGTTGCGAAAACATCATTCATCGCTTTATCCTTGATCTCACGAATCTTATCGGGAACGTTACGCATTTTTAATTCCAATGAACGCGTGCGATACAGATGACGGAAATTTTTGATATTCTCTTCAATCAACTCTTCTGCTGCTACATATTCACTGTGACGTTCTTCAAGATTTGAAGATGCAATTTCTTTCAATTCATTTACGTCGATCAAGTTCGCTTTATTTGCTTCAAGAACTTCTGAAGAAATATTTGAAGGAACTGAAAGATCAACGATCACTTTTGTATTCGTATCGACTCCTTTTAGTTTTGCAAACAATTCAGGAGTGATGATCTTATCCGGTGAAGAAGTGCATGTAACTAACACATCAAATCCACCTTCGTAAGTATTCAATTGATCCAATGCAAATGCAGTTGCTTTCACAGTTGATGATTGAATGATCTTCGCCAACTTCTCTGCATTATTTACTGTGCGATTGAAGATGGTGAAATTCGTAAAGCCTTGCTTCACTAAATATTTTGAAAGATTCGTATTCGTTTCTCCTGATCCAACGAGAAGGATTCTTGAATTGCGATCTAATTTATAATCACGTAATTTTCTTTCTGCCAATGATACCACAGACACAGGATTGTTAGCGATCTTTGTTTCTGTATAAACTTGTTTAGCAGTTGTAATGGTGCTCTTCACAACAAGTCGTAATGTATCGCCTGTTAAGCCATCGTCTTTACAAAGATCGTATGCTTTTCTAACCTGAGTAATAATTTCTCTCTCACCGATCACTAATGAATCGAGTGATGAAGCAACGCGATAGATGTGGCGTAATGCATCTTCCCCTTCGAAAATGTCGCCATGTTTAATGGCAAAATCTACTTCTTCCGAATTCCAATCGCTTCTGAAATGGCGATAGAATTTTCGCAAGTAACTGTGATCTAAAATATGGTGAGTGGTAAAGAAGAATTCGATTCGATTGCAAGTAGCGACATAAAAGATCTCGTCGATATCGCATGAAAATTTAAGGTACTCAAGACGTTCCTTCCGGTTCTCCTCATGGAGAAAGAATCGGTTCAACTCCTTAATCGGAGTATTTTTATGAGTAAAGGCAATTGTCTTTAACAAATACAAGTTTCCATCGTTTTTATCCGCGTGCAAAGGTCGATTTAACGCGTTTTTAGATGTCATAGTATTGTCATGAAGGATTAGTGCTATATTCATCGTTGAACAAATAAACCCGAATTACAGATTGTTTTGAATGACAATCGTCAGTCGCTCTTATGATATTTGAACCAAAGTTGCATTAGAAGTCTGTAGTTAATCTGATTTTCAAGCATTCCCGAAAATGGTTGTTTGATTATGACAATTGGCTTACAAACCGATATGGCTAAGATCGATTTAAAAAGGTGAAGAAAGGGAATGATGAGGTAATTTTTTTGACAAGAAACTGACAAGTATAGTATCGAAAATCTGCG
>JANOBV010000093.1:0-5127 GCA_031411835.1 Bacteroidota bacterium
CCTTTCGAAATAGAAATATAAGTGTCCATGAGTACACTGTCAATACCGTTGCCATGCTTACTTTCAAAAGGACGAAGCGCAATCATTAATTGATCGAGCGCTTCTGCTTTGATATAAATAGTTTTCGACTGGCTATTAATCGATAGTAATTCTTCAGGAGTTTGCCCATAAATAAATGAACAAAATGAATTTATTATTATGAGGAGAAGTAGTTTTTTCATTTTAAAGAAAGAATTTAATATAAACATCAGTACTGTTACCATTTTCACTTTCGATTTTCAATTCACCTTTGTGCAATTCAGTCATGATCTTCATTGATTCTGATAACCCAAGCCCTGCGCCTTTGCCGTTTTCGAGTGTCGTGAAAAATGGAGTAGTGATTTTATCTAAAATTGTATTCGCAATTCCTTGGCCATTATCTTTGATACGTATTTGCAAAAACCGTGGTAAAATTCGAGTGCTGATCGTAACTTTCGGTTGGTAACCTTTTACGCCTTTGTTGAATTTATTTTCAACCGATTGAAATGAATTGTTCATCACATTTAGTAGAAGACTTCCAATCGCTGCTTTATTGATCTTAACTGCAGGAAGATTTTTCTCGAAATCACTTGTGATCTGACAATTGAATTCATTGCCTTCTGATTTGATACCTCGTGATGCAATGTTTAAGAATTCTTCACAAAGTTTATTGATGTCTGTACTTTCCTTTTCATCACTTAATTCTCCTTCCTGAGAAATAAGTGAATTGGCAAGTCTTAATTCCAGTCCTGCGTTAGTAGCAACTTTTTGTATCGATGCCGAAATTTCAGATGTCCATTTATTATCCTGTGAATTCGAATTGTCAATTTCCTTAGATAATGAGTTCAATGCTTCAGTGTCTTCAGTAAGTTTGTGTACTGCATTTTTAATTTGACGAACTTTGTCAATTGCAGTTCTTGCCAACACAGAATTTTGTTTTGAGTTTTTAAGCTGAGAAGTTGTGATTTCAACTTCGGCATCTTTTTTCTTGATCTTCCGTTTTTTGAATTGCAGGAAAAGCGCAACCAAAATTAACCAAGCTCCTATGGCAAAGGCTGCAGTTCGTAATAGTTTACTATACTGTTTACTCAACTGACTTTTTTGAGCCGTTAATTCTTCGATTTTATTTTTCTGAGATTGTAAGTTACTTTGTAATGTAGAACTATTCTTTAAATAGGTTTTCTCCATTAAGTCAAGAGTATCTTTCAACTCAGAACTAAAGGAAGAATCAAGAGTTTTGTTGTAGTCCTTTAATTTTTCAAGTCCGAATCGATTAAGGTTTTTAGCAACAAATGATTGGGCACGACTATCATGAATTTCAAGTGTAGCTTTATTGGTTGGACTATAGACTGGTGCATTTCTTTGTCCGCTAGACTCTGAAACAGTTGTCAATATTAACAGCAATAGAAATCCGATTCTGATTTGGGTAGAGGTATTTGTAAATTTCATACTAGAGTAATGGTTTTCTAAAGTACTAAGTCCCGACTTACATAAGGTTAGTAATTGACCTGAATTATCAACGATAGAATGTGTATGAATATAAACTTGATTTGTAACCAAAGATTGTTCAAATTAGGCCTTTTAAACGCCTATGTTAAAATTGTCGAAAAGAGTGCTTAAAGCAGGATTTATTTTTGTGCTAAGTATTCTTTTATTATTCTTTATTTTCCGTAACCCGCTACTGCATTACGTTATAGGCAAAGTTGGGGCTAAAATGAAGTTGGAAAAAGGGCTGACTTTAAATATTGGATCATCCTCCTTTTCCGGATTTTCAACTGTAGCTTTAGGTAATGTTACTGTGATTCCTAAGTCGGGCGACACACTTTTGATAGGAGATACTTTGAGGATTCGTCCATCAATCTGGACTCTTTTTACCGGAACATTGCGGATCAAAGAAGTCGAAGCTAGCGGAATTCTACTTCAGTTAGTTAATAAGGAAGCCGGTTCCAATTATAAATTTATATCGGGAGAAAAGAAAAAAGAGAACGCCGGAAAGAGATTGGCCAATGGTTATTCATATTTTATTGCCCAATTGTTAGATCGTGCATTCAACTTTGCGCCACAAAAGGCAGAGATTTCAAATGCGAGTTTGAAATTTGTAAATGATACTCTTGAAAGGGAAATTAGGTTGAATACCTTTCACTCAGATGTGAATTCTGTTCGTGGAGAGCTAGAGGATTTGCTAACAAATAAAAAGTGGGAGTGTAGTGGTTCGTTTTCTCAAACAGCTCACAAGTTAGATATGTATGTATTCCCTACATCCGCTAAAAAAAGTGATCTGCCACTCGTCAAAGAACTTACAGGTGCTTCAATAACATTTGATACGGTACATGTGGAGCTTGATGGCTACAGCTATTCAAGCAATGAATTAAAAGTTTATGGCCTTGCTTCAATTAGTGGATTTTCTTTTCATCATAAACGAATTTCTGAAGACAGCATAAAAATTGAAAATGCTTCTATTTCTTATTCGGTTTCATCAAATGCAAATTCTATCATGCTCGATAGCTCATCTGTAGCGACATTATCGGGTATTACTTTCAAACCATATGTTCGTTTTGAAATGTCCGGTTCAAAGAAATATTCTATTAATCTCGAAACTGACACAACACCTGCAACAGATTTTTTTAATTCACTCCCAATGGGAATGTTTGATGAAGTCAGAACAATTGAGGCAGATGGAACTTTGCGATTTGTAATGAACTTCTTCCTTGATTCAGCACATCCTGATGATGTTGTATTTGATTGTACGATGAATAAGAATAAATTCAGGATAAGGAAATTTAACAGTAGCGATTTAATGAAAATGTCAGGTGAATTTTCTCATTCTGTTTATGAATATGATAGATATGATAGATCGTTTATGGTTGGACCTTCAAATCCGTATTTTGCACCATATGAGTCAGTATCTACTTATTTCAGAAATTCCGTTTTGACATCTGAGGATGGTAGTTTTTTCTATCATAATGGATTTAATGAAGACGCTTTTAGGAAATCGATTGCTACAAATTATAAAGCAAAGAAGTTTTTACGTGGGGGAAGTACCATCAGTATGCAACTTGTAAAGAATGTTTATCTTAATAGAAAGAAAACTGTTGCAAGAAAAGCAGAAGAAGCATTGATCGTTTGGTTAATTGAAAGTAATCGATTGTACAGTAAAGAAAGAATGCTTGAAGTTTATTTTAATATTATCGAGCTAGGTCCAAATGTATATGGAATAGGAGAGGCATCAGAATTTTATTTTAAAAAATCGCCGGCACTTCTTACATTGCCGGAAAGTATTTTTCTAGCAAGTTTATTGCCTCATCCAAAATGGTTCAAATATAGTTTTGATACGACAGGAAATTTGAAGCCCTATTTGTCAAATTATTACCGAATCGTTTCTAATTTTATGTTGAAAAAGGAATTGATCTCTCAGCAAGAGCATGATAATTTATTGCCTAATGTTCAAGTCGTTGGTCCTGCAAAAGAACTAATTATGCCTACCGATACTGTTTTAGTTGAAGAAGAAGAAGTTTTTTAGTTGGGTAAACTTTTTTCTATGATAATTGTCTTACTTTATTAAGTAATATCGTTCATATACAGATTGTGCTTAATTTTCGACCGATATTAACAAATCAATACGTTAATAAGTAATGATTTCAGGTTGAATTAAATTGAGCATTATTGATTATCTTTATAGTAATTTGATAAATATAACTGTTGTACTTGAATTGATGTTGCGTCATCATTCTAACTAACATTAATTAAACTTAATGAAAATTAAAGGAAGAGTTAAATTTGTAAGTCAAGATAAAACACAGTTTTTCCCGATCTTAAAACAAAGAGTTGATGAGTATTTTGAAAAAAAGAAATTGTCTAAGCATGCTAATGCTTCAATGGTTTTCAAAACATTTATTCTGCTTACTGGTTATATCTTGCCATTTGTTTGCCTATTAACATTCCAGGTCGAGTTTCCCGGAAGTTTATTGCTTTGGACAGTAATGGGTATTTGTGTTGCCGGAATTGGAATGAGCGTTATGCACGATGCAAATCACAGTGCCTATTCAAGCAATGAAAAAATTAATCACCTCATTGGACATACCTTGAATTTAGCCGGCGGCTCTGTTCATAACTGGAAACTTCAACATAACATTCTGCATCACACATACACAAACATTTCCGGAATGGATGAAGACATTCAAGATCGATTAGTTCTGAAATTTTCACCACATTCAAAAGTGAAATGGTATCACAAATTTCAACCGATCTATGTTTTCTTTTTCTATGGCATGTTGACTGCATATTGGGTATTTCTAAAGGACCTTATTCAGATCTTTCAGTTTTCAAAAAATGGTGTTAGTCCTCTTACAAAAAAAGAAACTGTAATTGCGGTTCTGAAAATTAGTGTATTCAAGTTGATCTATATATTTACTCTTCTTGTAATGCCAACATTGTTTTTCAATATCCCTTTCATTCAGGTGTTAACAGGATTCTTTCTGATGCACTTTTTAGAAGGAGTGATTCTAAGTTTTGTATTTCAAATGGCTCACACAGTAGAAGGGACAACTCATCCATTGCCAAATGAACAAAACACAATTGAAAATGATTGGGCCATTCATCAAATGAATACGACCGTTGATTTTTCGCCAAGAAGCAAAATTATTTCATGGTATGTAGGCGGATTGAATTTCCAGGTCGAGCATCATCTTTTCCCGCGAATTTGTCATGTTCATTATCCTGAAATAGCAAAGATCGTTAAGCAAACTGCAGATGAATTCGGTGTTCCTTATTTAGTGAATGATACTTTTTTAAAAGCACTGAAATCTCATTTGTCAGCACTGAAAAAATTCGGGACGTTGCCGAATGCGAGTGAGGTGATCGTTTAAAGTTCAAATCATCACTGTCCGATAAAACTAATTTCATAGTACAGTAAATGCTTGCTGCTAGTTCTAGATTTCAATTTTTCTTTTTTTGTTTGCCCAAAAAAAGAAACAAAAAAAGGGCCCAACGCGCACCAAATCATTTGAAACTTCGATTATTAGACACAACCTTGATCAACTTTTCAAATGATTTCGCGCAGCGCGTTGACTCCCCACACAATAACTGTTCTATCTTTGATTAAGAAAGATG
>JANOBV010000094.1:0-23392 GCA_031411835.1 Bacteroidota bacterium
GCGAGGTAATTTAAGTCAAAAATCAGTTCCGATAGTTATCGGGATCAAAAGTCAAAAATGGTCAAGGGTTGTACACAAACTCTTGACCATTTTTTTTGTGTAAAGGATAGTGTGGAATACCGACCCTGAAAGGGTCGCATATTTGTAGCAAATGTTTACGCAAAAAATATTTTTGACCCTGAAGGGGTCACATTTTTTAAATGTGTATCAATTCGAAACATTGAATAACAAAAAACAAATCGTTTTTAATATTTATCATTAAAAATGTTGCGTCGAAAATCGAATTATATTTCCAAATCACATACGACCCCTCCGGGGTCGGTTCGATGCGGGAATTGTATTTTTCTACAAACATGCGACCCCTCTGGGGTCGGCTGATTACAAAATTGGAACCTTTTGACTTCTAAAAAAACTACTGTATCGCATTCGGATACCTCGCATAATGCACCTTCTTCACTTCCTTCAGAATCTTCTCACGTAATTCTTCAATGTTTGCTTTTTTCGATGCTGAAATAAAAATACAATTCAAATCCATTCTACTCATCCAACTACGTTTCAATTCTTCAAGCGAAATATTTTCTCTCGTGCTTGGTGTAAGATCGTCTTCTTCTTTTTCAACCCATTTGTATGCATCGATCTTATTCAAAACTAAGATCACTTTTTTATCTCCTGCTTTTATGTCAACCAATGTCTGATTCACAACATTGATCTGATCTTCAAACTGTGGATGAGAAATATCAACTACATGCAAGAGTAAATCAGCTTCACGAACTTCATCAAGTGTCGATTTAAATGACTCGATCAAATCATGAGGAAGTTTACGAATGAAACCTACAGTATCTGAAAGTAAAAACGGAATTCTATCATAAACGATCTTGCGAACAGTTGTATCGAGTGTTGCAAATAATTTATTCTCTGCGAAAACTTCACTCTTACTTAGTAGTGTCATCAACGTTGATTTGCCAACGTTGGTATATCCAACTAAAGCAACACGAACCATTTCTCCGCGTTGTTTTCTTTGTGTTTGTGCTTGCTTCTCAAATTCTTTCAGCTTCAATTTTAATTTCGAAAGTTTGTCTTTAATTACTCGGCGATCAGTTTCAATTTCCGATTCACCGGGACCACGCATACCAATTCCACCACGTTGCTTCTCTAAGTGAGTCCACATTCGTGTTAGTCGAGGTAATAAATATTGGTATTGAGCAAGCTCTACTTGCGCTTTCGCTTGTGCTGTTCGTGCACGATTTGCAAATATGTCAAGTATGAGATTGTTTCTGTCGAGCACTCTGCATTGAAGCACTTCTTCAATATTTCTGATCTGTGAACCGCTCAACTCGTCATCGAAGATGGCGAGTTTCACATCGTTCTCTACCATGAAAACCCGGATCTGTTCCAACTTCCCGCTACCAATAAAGGTACGTGAATCCGGATGTTCCATTCTTTGTGTAAATCGCTTGAGAGTTTCTGCTCCTGCAGTTTCTGCAAGGAAAGCTAATTCATCGAGATACTCACTTACCTGTTCTTCATTCTGATTTTTACTGATCAACCCTACGAGTACCGCTTTTTCTTTCATTTATTAAATATTTGTGAGAGGTAATTAGTAATTAGTAATTAGTAAGTAGAAAGTAGAAAGTAGTAATTAGCACGACTTACTAATTTTCAAAAGAACGTTCACTATTCTCTATTCTCTATTCACTATTCTCTATTCGTTATTATTTAGTTTTAAGTGTTTCGACGAATTTCGAAACAGCTGCAATATTTTCATCTGAAATAGTAACAGCGTATCCCGGCATTTTTCCTTTGCTTCCTTCTCTCACCATTTGTTGAATATCATCGTAACTGAATTGTGTATGTGTAAGATCTTTTGCGCCACGATACATTTTCTTTCCATCAGCACCATGACAAAATGCACAATTTTCAAAATAGGTTTGTGCTCCTAATGCATTTTCAGAATCGACATTTCCTGTTATTGAAACTTTAGCAGGAA
Source organism: Bacteroidota bacterium (assembly GCA_031411835.1). Lineage (GTDB taxonomy): Bacteria > Bacteroidota > Bacteroidia > AKYH767-A > 2013-40CM-41-45 > JADKIH01. The sequence goes on from JANOBV010000094.1 coordinate 1,988, forward strand.
TAAATGGTTTGTTCTTACTCGCCTCTGACATTCCGTAAGCGCCAACAATCAAAAGGAGCGAAAGCAATGCTAGTCCTTTGTTTTGTTTTTTGAAACCGATCATTGCAATTGGTATGCTTAAGAAAACAAAAACAAGTTTGATGATTTGGAGCATTTTTATCCCACCAAGAATTACAAATAACCAAATTCCGGTAACAAGGAAAAGTGTACTGATGATCATTTCCGGAACTTTTGTTACTTTGCTGTATCGCTCTAACATACCTTTGCTTGTAAAAAGTAAGATCGTTTTGATCACATAGGTCAGTAAAAAGAGCATTACTGAAATTCCGTGAATGCGGGCGAGTAAATTTGAGTCCATCTGTAGTAGTTTGTGGTAAAAATAGGAAAAAACTAATCAATACTTCAAATTATACATTCAAAGCTTTATATTGTACTTTCCTAAATCATAAGGGAACTATTCCAATTTCCCTTTGTTAACTTTAAAAAATCAATGAAGAAATTAGTCTTATTCCAACTGCTTTTCACTCTCTCCTTTAGACTTAGCGCTCAATATACTGCTATTGGGCATCGCTCAGAAGCCTTCAATGACGTTTCCCGCAACAGAACTGTAACATGCGAAATATATTATCCTGCTGATATATCGGGAAATAATGTTGCAGTTGTTTCTGATACGGCTCACTTTCCTGTTTTGGTTTTTGGACATGGATTTGTAATGGCCTATACCTCCTACATGACACTGAAAGACTCACTTGTAAGCCGGGGTTACATCATGGCATTCCCAACTACTGAAACAAGTTTTTCACCTTCACATCTTGAATTTGGAAAAGATATTGCTTTCGTTGCAGAACAAATTCAATTGTCAAATACAAATTCTGCAGATCTGTTTTATAACCGTGTTGCAACAACCACATGTGTCATGGGACACTCTATGGGCGGAGGCGCGAGTTTTTTATCTGTTCCTTTTTATAGCGGAATAACTGCAATTGCAAATCTTGCTGCTGCCGAAACAAATCCTTCTGCTGTTAGTGCTGCATCTACATTGACAATCCCAACACTGATAATTGCAGGCGGAAATGATTGCATTACACCTGCAGCAACAAATCAATTGCTGATGTATAATGCAATCACTAATTCATGTAAGAATTTAATTTCCATCAATGGCGCGAGTCATTGTCAAATGGGCGACTTCAATTTTAATTGCAGCTTAGGTGAAGCTACTTGTTCTCCTTCTGCTTCTATCACACGTGAATTCCAACAACAAAAAATTCTGCAATATCTTTCGCCATGGCTCGATGCAGTTTTAAAAGATAATTGTCAAGCAGGAATCGACTTTCAAACTTTGCGTGATAACGATACGACTATTACTTATTTGCAATTTTGTAATCTTTGTTCTTCTACTAATGTGAATAATGAATTTGCAACACGACTAATTGTTTCGCCTAATCCATTCGATAATTTTATAAAAATCGATCTAGGTGAAAACGTGTCTGAAATTCAAGCTTCTATTTTTGATTTAGGCGGGAGACTTGTGAAGAAGCAATTCTTCTACAGCCAAAAGTCGATTCTCATTGACAATTTAAGACTTTCTCATGGTGCTTATCTTGTGCAATTGTTAAATGTAGTTAAAGGCGAAAAAAAACAAGTTCTAGTAATTAAAAACTAGGCTTTTCAAATGCCTAAAATCTTATCTTTCCCGACTTAATTCATCATTATGAAAAGAATAATTACGCTTGTTCTCTTTGCATTATTTGCATTGCAAAATTTTGCACAAGAGACTTTTCCTGTCAATGGTACTGCTGATCCGCGACATACAATCTATGCTTTCAAAAATGCTGTCGTACATACAGATTATAAAACATCCATTCAAGCGGCAACATTATTAATTCAAGATGGGAAAATTCTGAATTCAGGAACCGATATTTCTATTCCGACGAATGCAGTTGTATTTGATCTGAAAGGAAAACATATTTATCCGTCGCTTATTGATATTTTTAGCGACTATGGAATAAGTGAAGTAAAACGTTCAACTGAGCCTGATCGCGCACCTCAATTTATTTCAAATACAAAAGGTGCATATAATTGGAATCAAGCTGTGAAATCTGAGTATGATGCTTATCGCAACTTCAACGTTGATTCTAAAAAAGCGGAGGAGTTACGTAAAATGGGATTCGGTACTGTGATGAGTATATTGCGCGACGGAATTGTTCGCGGAACTTCAACTGTTGTAATGCTTGGCGATGAAAGAGAAAATGAAATGATCATTCGTGATCGAGCAGCTTCAAATTTTTCTTTCAACAAAGGAAGTTCAACGCAGGATTATCCGGCTTCTTTGATGGGATCAATTGCTCTTCTTCGCCAGACTTACTATGATGCTGATTGGTATACTAAAGGCGGATATAAAGAAGAGTTTAATATTTCTCTTGATGCTTTCAACAAAAACAAATCGTTGCCGCAAGTATTCGAAGCAAATGATAAACAAAATGTTTTACGTGTAAATAGACTTGGAAGTGAATTCGGAGTAAGTTTTATTGTCAAAGGTGGTGGCGATGAATACGAACGCATCGATGAAATAAAAAATGCGGGCAATTCACTTATTGTTCCTTTGAATTTTCCCGATGGTTATGATATCGCAGATCCGTATGAAGCTGTGAATGTTTCATTGCATCAAATGAAAGCGTGGGAATTAGCCCCCACAAATCCGGGTGTATTGGCTTCGAAAAATATTCCATTCGCAATTACTACATCTGATCTTAAAAACAAAACAGATTTTTGGAAAAATCTTCGTAAGGCAATTGAAAATGGTTTAACTGAAGAAGATGCAATCAAAGCGTTAACTTATACTCCTGCATCACTTTTGAAAATGGATGATCAAATCGGATCGTTGAAAAATAATATGTTGGCGAATTTTATTATCACGTCAACAAACATTACGAATAAAGACAATCAAATTTTTGAAAACTGGGTTAATGGAAAACGTTATCAGATTACTGACCCATTACTGGGTGATGTAAGAGGAAATTATTCTTTGAACATTAACAATCAAAAATCACTACGATTAAAAATCGGTGGCGAAATACATTCACCGGAAGCATTTTTATACGAAGACACTACTGCTGCAAAAATTTCTTTCTCACGACAAGGCGCTGTTGTTACCATGCAATTGGAATTGAAAAAGGTTGAGCCGAAAGGGAATTATCGCTTGACAGGTGATGCAAGTACTGTAAACTGGAATGGTAATGTTTTACTTCCTTCTGCTGAATGGGGAAAGTGGTCGATGAAATTAGACTCTTCTTTCATTGCTCCACTTGCAAAAGTTGATTCATCAAAAAAAGTTAGTCCGAATGGTGTAGTGTATTTTCCCAACATGTCTTATGGTTGGAAAGAGCTTCCAAAAGCCAAAACATATCTGATCACAAATGCAACTGTATGGACGAATGAGAAAGACGGTATCTTGAAAAATACTGATGTGCTCATTGAGAATGGAAAAATAAAATTGATCGGAAAAAATATTACACCTCCAACAGGATGTGAAGTAACGGATGGAACGAACTTGCATGTTACGCCAGGGATCATCGACGAGCATTCACACATTGCAGTCTCTGATCAAGTGAATGAAGGTACTCAATCATCAAGTGCAGAAGTTCGAATCGGCGATGTTGTTGATGCAGATGATATTCAAATTTACAGACAACTTTCAGGTGGTGTAACTACATCGCATTTGTTACATGGTAGTGCAAATGCTATCGGTGGACAAACACAATTGATTAAATTACGTTGGGGACAAGCGCCTGAGAAATTAAAATTTGAAGGGGCTCCGGGTTTCATCAAGTTCGCGCTTGGTGAAAATGTGAAGCAAAGCAATTGGGGCGATAATCAAGTGACGCGTTTCCCGCAAACCCGTATGGGCGTTGAACAAGTGTATTGGGATTATTTTACAAGAGCAAGTATTTACAATGCAAAGATGAAAGCTGCAGCATTGCCCGGAACTGTTTCTGCAATTCCTGTTCGTCGCGATCTTGATCTGGATGCTTTGGTAGAGATCATGAAAGGAAAACGATTCATTACTTGTCATAGTTATATTCAAAGTGAGATCAATATGCTAATGCATGTTGCAGACTCTTTCGGTTTCAAAGTAAATACATTCACACACATTCTTGAAGGCTATAAAGTCGCAGACAAAATGAAGGCTCACGGCGTAAGCGGTGTTTCAACTTTTAGTGACTGGTGGGCATATAAGTTTGAAGTGTATGAAGCGATTCCGTATAATGGACCGATCATGCATAAAGTTGGATTGAATGTTTCGTATAATTCCGATGATGCTGAAATGGCTCGACGTTTAAATCAAGAAGCTGCGAAAGCTGTAATGTATGGCGGCATCAGTGAAGAAGAGGCATTCAAGTTTGTGACGCTTAATCCAGCAAAGATGTTGCACATCGATGATCGCACAGGAAGCTTACAAGTTGGTAAAGATGGTGATGTTGTTGTGTGGAATGATAATCCACTTTCAATTTATGCAAAGCCATTGCAGACTTACGTCGATGGAATAAAATATTTTGATGTGAAACAAGATGAAATTCTTCGTAGAGAAATTACAGCAGAGAAAGCGCGATTGATGCAAAAAATGATCGATGCAAAAAATAGAGGCGAGTCAACACAAAAACCTGTTTTCAAAGCATTAGAATTGAAACATTGCAATGATTCAGAATTATCAATGCCACGTTGATTTTTATAAAAGAAAGAAAATGAAAAAAACACTATATATCATTTTATGTGCATTTAGTATTTCAGCAAATGCACAACGACCGGCTCCTGCGCCTGCACAATCGCAACGAATTTTGATCATGAATGGCATTGCTCATTTAGGAAATGGAAAAGTGATTGAAAACTCAGCGATCGGATTTGAAAGTGGAAAACTTACATTGGTTGCCGATGCTACTGTCATTCGTTTAGACAAATCAAAATTCGATAAGGTAATCGATGCTCAGGGAAAACATGTTTATCCCGGATTAATAGAGTGTAATTCGACTCTCGGTCTTACTGAGATCGATCTTGTTCGTTCAACACTCGACAACAATGAAGTTGGTGAAATGAATCCGAATGTTCGTAGTTTGATCGCTTACAATACGGATTCACGAATTATTCCTACTGTTCGTTCCAATGGTGTTTTACTTGCGCAAGTTGTTCCTTCCGGTGGAGTGATCAGTGGACAGTCGAGCGTAATGCAATTGGATGCATGGAACTGGGAAGATGCTGCTTACAAAGCTGATGAAGGAATTCATTTGAACTGGCCACGGATGTATGTTTACAAAGGCGGAAATTCAGATCCGGAAGATGTGCAACGTAACAAGATCCAAAAAAATCTGAATGATCTTCAATTGTATTTTGATGAAGCAAAAGCTTTCGCCCAAAATGCATCGACAGTATCTTCTGCAAATCTTGGTGCAAATTCAAAATTAACTGCCGATCAGAATTTGAAATTCGAAGCAATGCGTGGATTGTTCAATGGAAGTAAAACTCTATATGTTCATTGCGATTATGTAAAAGAAATTATCAGTGCAGTAGCATTGGCAGATAAATTCGGAATGAGATTAGTGATCGTTGGCGGAACAGATTCGTATCGTGTTATAGATCTTTTGAAATCGAAAAATGTTTCTATTATTCTTGGCCGTACGCATTCTCTCCCGCCGCGAGAAGATGATGATGTGGATCTTCCATATAAATTACCTTCGATTTTAGCGAAAGCGGGAATAACTTATACTGTAAGCACACATGGTTCATGGCAAGCGAGAAATCTTGCATTCAATGCCGGGACAAGTGCAGCTTACGGTGTGTCGAAAGAAGATGCATTGATGAGTATCACTTTGAATGCTGCAAAAATTTTAGGCATCGGAGCAACAGTAGGATCGTTAGAAGAAGGAAAAGATGCAACATTGATCATTAATGATGGTGATGTTTTAGATATGAGAACTAATCATGTTGTGAATGCTTTCATCAATGGTAGAGAGCTCGACCTTGATAATATTCAAAAGCAGTTGAATAAAACTTACGAAACGAAATACGGAATTAAGAAATAATTTAGTGAATGGTGAGTGGTAAGTAGTAAGTAGAACTACTTGCCTTAATATTTATCTCTCATTGAATCAAGAAATACAGAGTCAATTTCCAAGTATTGCTACTTACCACTTACCCAAAAATAGAATCAGAATGAAAATCACAAAACTAATTCTTGCAGGAGCTATTCTTGCGATCACAGCTTGTAACTCAGGCAAGAAGGGCCCTGAATCAGGAACAGCGCAATTAGAAGATACAACATTCGAATACATGGCAGATCGTTTTGCCGATGTACAAGTGTTGCGGTATAAAATTCACGATTTCGATAAATTGACATTAAAGCAAAAAGAACTTGCGTATTATTTTACGCAAGCCGGTTTAGCAGGAAGAGATATTTTCTATGATCAGAAATATCGTTATGGAATTGCATTACGTCAGACATTGGAAACAATTCTTGAAACGTATAAAGGTGAGAAGAGCGGAGCTGATTGGGATAAATTCATGGAATACTGCAAGCGATTCTTTTTCTCGAATGGAAATCATCATCATTATTCTGCAGATAAATTTATTCCGGGATGTAGTTTTGAATATTTCTCAGAGCTAGTGAAGAATAGTGATCAAACTCGTTTACCATTGAATAATAAATCTGTCGACGAATATTTGACACGATTGAAAACAATCATTTTCGATCCTACTTATGATTCAAAATGTGTTGACCTTTCTGCGAAAGATGTTATTGCTTCAAGCTGTAATAATTTTTATGAAGGATTAACTCAAAAAGAAGTTGAGGATTACTACGAGCAAGTTAAATTGGCAGATACAACGAATAAATCACAGATCGGATTCAATTCAAAATTGATGAAGGTAGATGGTAAGATCGTTGAGCAAGTTTATATATTAGGTGGAATGTATAGTGCTGCAATTGAGAAGATCATTTTCTGGTTGCAAAAGGCGAGTGGAGTTGCTGAGAATCCGGAACAAAAAGTAACGATTGACAGATTGATAAAGTTTTATCAGACCGGCGATCCGGTAGCATTCGATGATTATAGTATTGCTTGGGTTTGTGATACGACTTCAACTGTCGATGCTGTGAATGGATTCATTGAAGTATATCAAGATGCATTGCAGAAAAAATCTGCTTTCGAGTCAGTTGTATCGATGAAAGATTTCGAAGCCACAAAACGTATTGCTGCTGTTTCTCATGAAGCACAATGGTTCGAAGATAATTCGCCAATCATGAAAGAACATAAGAAGGCTGCAGTTGTTGGAATCAGTGCAAAAGTGATCACTGTAATTTCTGAATGTGGTGATGCGGCACCTTCTACGCCAATTGGAATTAATCTTCCGAATAACGAATGGATCCGAGAAGATACAGGTTCGAAATCGGTTTCATTGAGCAACATCGTTGAATCATATAATTTCTATAAATCTAAATCACCGATGATCGATGAGTTTGGTTCATCGGATGAAGTGAAAGCACGCGTAAGAAAATATGGTGGAACTGCAGGCGATATTCACACAGATCTGCATGAAGTGATTGGACATGCATCAGGACAAATAAATAAAGGAGTTAAAACAACCGATGTGACATTAAAAAATTACGCAGGTGTACTTGAAGAAGCGCGCGCAGATCTAGTAGGCTTATATTATACAATGGATCAAAAGATGGTAGACATTGGTGTAAGTCCTTCGCTTGAAGTTGGGAAAGCTCAATATGACAATTATATCATGAATGGAATGATGACGCAATTGCAACGCATCGAACCGGGAAACAATTTGGAAGAAGCACACATGCGTAATCGTCAATTGATCTCGCAATGGGTATTCAAACAAGGCGAGAAAGAAAAGGTTATCGAAAGAATTTCGCGCGATGGCAAAACATATTTTGTGATCAACGATTATCAGAAGTTGAGATCGTTGTTTGGACAATTACTTCGCGAGATCCAACGAATTAAATCAGAAGGTGATTTTAAAGCCGGTAAAAAACTTGTTGAAACCTATGGTGTGATTGTCGATCAACCTTTGTTGACAGAAGTTCATACGCGATTTGAGAAACTAAACATTGCTCCTTACATGGGTTTCATTCAACCGAAATTGGTTCCTGTAATGGAAGGTGATCGTATCGTTGATGTGAAAGTTCAGTATCCGAAAACGTTCCTAGAACAAATGTTGGAGTATGGGAAGACGTATAATTTCTTGGCGCCGTATTGGAATTGAGAAATTTGAAATTCTATTAAAAACGCGGGACGATAAGTTTTTATCGCCCCGCGTTTTTAATATTGCTATTTCAAATAATAAAAATTTTCAATTAATGAGTGTGTTATTTATTACAAACCATTTTTTTCGAATCGATAACTTTACCGTCTGCAATTAGGGTATAACTATAAATTCCACTACTCAAATTTTCACCAAATACATTTATTCTTCCATTTCCTCTTTCATTAATTATAACTGTTTGCATAATTCGTCCAGTATTACTTGTGAATATAATTTTCGCCTCTTTTACTTCTATCGGAATTGTAAAAGTAATTTGTGTTTCTTCTGCAAATGGATTAGGGTCATTCTGATTCAAAATGATTGAACTTTCTGAACTTAAACGAACATTTGTACCTGAACCGTTTGAGTTATTATTGCAACACCCTTCTATAGTTTCTTGAAGTTGTCTAATCATTTCTTTTTGCGTTTTTCAATTCTTGCAAAAGAATAGGAACTAATGCTATGTAATTAATAGATTTAAAATTGATTTCGGGTTCAATTACATTTAAATTAGAATCTTTAGTTGCAGGAGCAGTTTGGTTTTCTACTAAACTTGGAAGAATTGTTTCAACTTCCTGAGCGAGTAGTCCATACTGTAAACCTGACGGAAGATTTAATCTTGGATTGGCAATTGTATCAAAATAGTAAGTTTTTGGCTCTAGATTATCGATAATGTCAGATGCAGTTTCCGGATCGATATTATTTATTGATGTCTTTATATTTGCATCAGAAGAAATAAATAAACCTGTACAGTAAGCATTACCATTGAAATAAGCAGATCTTCCACCAGGCATACCGTTTACGTAAAGACGATAGTCAAATCCTAAACTTGCAGGAATATCATAGTAGCCCATCAATGTACGTGTATTAGGGTGGCTGAAAGCTGAGATACTACCCAAAACAATGCAATCTTCGCAGCCAACTATTGCATTTGATCCAATTGCAGTAGCATTAGAAATGGTACTCGTACCTGTACCATTATAAACAAAACTAGATTGTCCTAAGAGTACACAATTTTCATATGTATCAGTTGTACTTCCCCCGGGATAAATGTTTGCATTGTAACCTGCAAAAAGATTTAGGTCGCCATTTTCATGAGTCTGTCCTGAATAGTTTCCTATAAATGTGTTTTGATCTCCTTCTTCATTTTGTCCTGAATAGTCTCCAACAATTACATTATTTGATCCTAATGATACCCCGGATCCACCATTGGATGCAGCATCCGTACCAATTGCGATATTATTAGTGCCTGTTGAATTATTAAAACCTGCTCTATAGCCGAGAAGTGTATTTGCACCGCCGGTTGTAACATTGTATCCTGACTGAAAGCCTAAAGAAGTATTCGCAGCTGCACTATTTGTCAAAAGGCGGAGCGATGATGCACCTACCGCTGTATTGCCATATGCTACATTAGGTGTTGACGTGTTTCCGGCATTATTCCCAACATAAAAATTATCTGTACCATCGCGTGCAATTGTACGTGCTCCTGAGTAATAGAGCGGCGCGCTTATTCCAAGATCTCCTGTGATATCAACTTGATGTGTAGGAGATGTATTATTTACACCGACATTTGTACCATCGTCATAAACTAAACTATTGCAAAGTTCAGGAATTGATCCTACTCCAGTCCATTTTGAAAGCTTATTCAAATACAACGGACCCGCGCATGCTGCAACAGAACCACCACTACCCGGAACATCTTTTAAAATTACTTTACCATCAACATCTACAGTTAAAAATTTCGTAGCAGTTGATCCGGGATTATACGCAGAAGTTAAAGTTCTAAATTGTAAACCACTTACTCCTGTTGTGCCGTCGTTGATTTCGAGTTTTGCTCTTGGGCCAGTTGCGTCATTTGATAAACCTATTCCAACATTTACAGAATTGTTTCCTAAAATCATATGATTGTTATTTCTAACAATTGAACTTGCACCAATAGAACTAGCATTTGTAAGGTTAGTTGAAGGTGTTCCCGAACCATAGCCAATGAATGTGTTTAAATATCCGGAAGAGTTACTCCCTCCGGAAGTTGCACCTAGAAAAGTATTATTGTAACCAGTTGTATTTCCAATACCTGAATTTTGACCAACAAATGTATTTAGATTACCTCCAGCATTGATTTGACCTGATTGATAACCTACAAATGTATTATCATCACCTGTTTCAAAACCATATCCTGTTCTAGCACCAACTGTTGTATTTCTATAGCCACCATTCATCTGGTACATTGAGTAAGAACCTAAAATAGTGTTATCGTCTCCATTAGGGAAATATGCATAAACAGCATAGGCTCCCATTAAAGTATTTCTGCTACCCGTTGAAATTCCTAAACCTGATAAGGTTCCAAAAAATGAATTTTTACTACCCGTAGTCATACTTGTTCCGGAACTCATTCCAAAAAAACAATTATTTGAACCTGTTGTATTAAGAAGCCCTGAGAGTGATCCATAGAATGAGTTTTTGTTTCCTAAATTAAATCTTCCGGCACCATTTCCAGTTAATGTGTTATGTTCAGTGAAGCTAGTTCCTCCTAATTCACAAGCATGATGTCCTATGTAAGTGTTAGCTGATCCTGTTACTTGACTTAAGCCTGCACTAGCTCCAATAAATGTTGCCCCATAGCTATAAGTATGGCTGTATCCGGCTTTATTTCCTACAAAAGTATTTTCATCTCCAAATGTGGAATTGTATCCGGCGCTATGGCCAATAAATGTATTTTTAGTTGCATTCGGAATAGAAGTATTTAATCCTGCATCTACTCCTAGAAAAACATTTTCTATTCCGGGTGCAGAAAGCAACAATTCGCCTCCAATATTATAACCATGACCTTTTACACTTGTATTTAAATTTATATCATTATCAACATTAAGTTTGAGTCCACTTGGTGGGACACCCATTCCGATATTGCCTGAAGTGCCATCAATGATCATCCTTGGAGTTGTCCCAGAACCTAAGAAATCAGTATAAAAGTTAATCGGGTAAGGACCTTCGTGACGGATGTCTAACGGGAAAGTTGTTGAAATGTCCCAACCGACATACCATGCTGTATTTGTTCCGGTGTGACCTGAACCACCAGCAACATCAGATTGTGCATATAAATAATGGATAAATCCTAATGTAATCAAATGGAAAGTAAAAAATAATTTCTTTTTCATGGTAGATTTGTTTTAATGGTAGATTAATACTTTTAAAGGAAACGAATCTTTAATCTTAATTAAATACATGCTTTGTACAAGCATAGAAAAATCAAATTTTGTATTTGTGTTTGTTACTTCTCCTTTGTAAACCTCCTTTCCCATTAGATTGTAAACCGAAAATGATTCGGCTTTAGTAATATTTAAAAATTCTATTTGATCTTTTATGGAAACTATTTGAATATTATTTTTCGCTTTTTCAGAAATGCTTGTCCAACTTCTTGAATAAATTGAATCTGTCGAAACACAAACTGCATCGATATAGTACCCAGAACTGAATCCATTGAAACTGGAAGTATCAGTATGTTGGTTGTCATAAAAATTTCCAATCATCAAGTAACTGAATGAAGTATCCGGAATTAAAGTACCAAAAATTTGCACCCAATTGTTTTGCTCAAATATAATTGAATCACATTTGACATGAGAAAAATTGTCAGGAATGAAAGGGTTAAATTTTGAATACTGGTTTTCTGTAAATCTGAAACCAAAATTATTTGTTGCCCCATTAGTGTAATTACTATCTCCCTTAGAAATATAGGCAGATACAAAATATTTTAACCCTATCAATAATGGTTGTGCAAGCTCAATTCCTATATATTCTCGATAATTGAAAGGTAAAGATTGTATGTCATATGTTAGAACTAAGGCGTATCCATTTCCATCTTTTGCATATTGATACCCCCATGTATTCGAAGGCACTCCAACTGCTCCTGAGGAGTTGGCGCAGCTATTGAAGTAATCTGGACTAGCAGCATAAGAACTCCAACCGATTGCTCTATCAATTTGGTCGAAGCCTGTCGGACATTGCGTATAATCCTCAAAACTCGGATTCGGCACAAGATTAACCTGCCCAACACTCTGAAGTGTGATTAAAATAAAACTAAAAAAATTAACAATTGATTTCATAAATAAGAGATATAATATTGTAAATGTAAAAAAGGAATTGATATTTCAAAATGGCAATTTAAAATTTAACATAAAGTGTGGTTAATTTGTCGAAAAATTGATTTGAGCGCAAAGATTATTTTAAATAGGATCGTTTAAAATTTCGATAAATATTATTTATAGCTTATTAATTATTGAAAACTATTTTTTAAGAAATCTTTTTTGCTGTTTAATTTTATTGAATAACGTTGCAGCACTAAATGCGCCAACTGTAGGCCCAATTAAATAGATCCACATAAACTGCAGATTATTCGAAATCAATGCTGGCCCAAAACTCCGTGCCGGATTCATTGACGCACCGCAAATCGGTCCGAAGTATTTTATCTCAAGCCAGATCACTATTCCGACAATCACTGCAATCATGTAACCTGATTCTTTATATCCATGTGCAAGAATCAAAATGATAAACATTAAACTGAATGTGAGAAAAATTTCAAAGAGTACTGATGGAATTGCGTGGGCAGTCGGAATTGTGTTTCCTAAATTTATATTCGTTGGGAATATGAGATGCAATAAAAGAGATGCAAGTATCGCTCCGGCGAATTGACTAAAGATGTAGGGCAGGATTTCTTTTTTCTCGAATGAACCGCTGAAATAAAATCCAAGTGTCACAGCCGGATTCAAATGTGCGCCTGAAGTATTTCCGAATAAAATAATTAGTAACGTTACAATTCCTCCGATGATTGGAGCAGGAGCATTGGCGCTGAGAAATGTAAATTCCTCTGAGCAGATGATTGAGCCTGTCCCTAAAAAAACGAGTAGGAATGTTCCTGCAAATTCTGAAAATGCTTTCTTCATTGGATGAGTGTCATTGTTGCTGAAGTACAATTATTTATTGACATAAGTTTACGTTTTTAGCAACAACCTCCGCCGGGTTTACAAGAATTTTGATTGGTCATTGCTGAAAGATTTGTTTTTAGTTTGTCAGCAGGAATTCCACAACTGTCGGATGCCAGGCAAGCCGTTTGTTTGGAAACTAATACAAACGTTTTACCATTAAAATCTAAATCATATTTCCCAATTGTTTCGCTTTGATATTCAACTTCAATTTCAAGATCTTCCATTCCCAATTTTTCTTCAGAAAGTTTGATGATGTTTAATAATTTTTGAGGTTTCAAGCGATGGTCAAAATCATTTGCATCCCACAATTGAAAGTTTGCGACTTTCTCGTTTCTGATCATTCCACCGCAGTCAATGAAATGCTTTGTTACTACTCCAATTTCTGTAACATGAAAATGTTCAGGAACCGCAGTTCCGTTTTGAAGTTCGAAATTTAGTGCTTCGGCCGTATTTAGAAGTCTTTTTATATCTGATAGTTTCATTTTAGTTTAATTTAGAACCTGTTTGTTTTATAAATTCAATCACTGCATTTTTGATTGTATCTCGGACAATGATCGTTCTCTTTAATTTTTCACTGTCATCACCGGCAAATGAAGAAGGATCTTCGAATGACCAGTTTATTTTTTTGTGTACTCCGGGGAAAATAGGACAACGTGATGCGCTGGCTTCATCGCATACAGTAACTACATAATTATATAGTCGACCTTCTTTGAAGAATTCAAAAACATCTTTCGTTTTATTATTGCTGATGTCTATTCCATCTTCCTGCATCGCTTTTACTGCAAATGGATTTAGTTTCCCTGCTTCTAGTCCGGCGCTCTCAACATGATATTGGTCGTCGCCGAATTTATTAAGATATGCTTCAGCCATCTGACTACGCGCTGAATTGTGAATACATAAAAATAGAACCTTAATCTTTTCCATCTAATTATTTTTTATTTTAATTAACAACACTTTGGATTGTTTGAATTTGTCTTTGTAAAGAATTCGTTGAATTGCTTTTCGAATTGCTCAAATGTTTTCCAGTTGATGCAATAGCATGACTTAGGACCGTCGACTGTTCCTGTGATCAGTCCGGCTTTGAGAAGTTCTTTTAAATGTTGCGATACAGTTGACTGTGCAAGTGGAAGAACTTCCACGATCTCACCGCAAATGCAGCTTTCTTTTTTTGCGATCTCTTTCAAGATTGCGACTCTCGCCGGGTGACTAATTGCATTGGCAAAATCGGCCAGGTGATTTTCCTTTTGGGTGAATTGGTCGCGTTTGTGGGTAGCCATTGGGTTAAATGTATATCGCAAATATACGATATAAGAAAATCGAAAAGCAAGGGAATTTGGAATTTTTTTTGAATTATTGAGTTAAGGGGTTGGGAATCAAAATTAAACACTGAGAACACAAGTTCACAAAAGACCACGGAATATAGAGAGTTTAAAGATCTGTGTTTAATCTTCGAAAATCTGTGGCCATGCCGCGGGAAATAAAATTTAAAACCATTTACTATTTACCAAAGAGGTACTGCATGATCGTCACATCCAAAAGCTTCCCAAACTTGTAACCGACTTCTTTCAAAGTGCCGACATGTTTATAGCCGATCTTTTCATGGACGTGAATACTAGCTAAATTGTCACTGCTGATCCGTGAGATCACGGTGTGATTTTTTACTTTCTCACCTTCAAGTGTGGTGACTTCCAAAAGCTTTGAACCGATCTTTTTTCCGCGATGAAGATGATGAATGTAAACGGATACTTCTACGGTCGTATCATAAGCACAACGATCGCTGTATGGACTTAATGAAGCCCATCCAACGATCGTTTTATTTTCTTCCGCTACAAATACCGGATGATTCTCTTTATGATTATTGTACCACTCCAATTGTTTTTCAAAAGTTCGAGGAGTTGTATCAAATGTTGCTGTAGTATTTAAGACAGCTTCATTATATATTTCTAGAATTGCATTCAGATCATCAATTGTTGCCTTACGTATTTGTATCATAATTTAGAGATTGCTATCTGCAAATTAACAAAAATCATTTTTTAAAAGGTAAATCGAACTGAAAGTGCACCATCTACATAGGTATAAAAGCCTGGGACCAAATCAAATTGAGGTTTAATGTCAATGCCTAAAGCAATTGGTGCACCGGTAAATTTATATTCCAATCCAAGAATAAGATCTGCTCCGAAATAAGTTGTGCTTCTGTAATAATCATCGTCGTAAACAATCAACTTATTCCCTTTGTAATGATAATAGCGATAGTAACCATAGCTATAGCCATTATTAAAAAAGCCAATGTGCCCACCCAAACCATAGTACCATGAAAGTCCTTCAGCATTCTGAATTGACATCTGCTTTTCATAAAGGCCTGTGATTGAAATTGAATGTCTGGCAAATCCTATAATACCTTCCAGCGCTGTTGTGTTGCCGGTAAAATGTTTTATGGTAATACCGGAATTGATTCCACCTAAACGAAGACCTAACCCCGTGTTATAATCATGTGCTTTCATTGTCATCGTTATTGAAACGAGAGCAAATACCATCAATAGTTTTTTCATATTTTTAATTTAAAGTTTTAGTTCAATTTTAATGACTTGAACGTTAACCAAAGGTAGATGTATTTTTTAGCTTTTAAATGAATATTCATTATAAGTTGTGATGATTTTTATTAATATTTCAAAAACTTACACTTAAATAATTATTTTTTACACAATTCACAGGTATTATGATTCTTAGATTTTTATTTCCCACAAGACTGACACAGATTTTCAGGGAATAACTGCAGAAATATTTTTCAACCCAATAGCTATCGGGATTAATCGTTTAATTTCACAAACAACTATGTATTACGTTACAGGTACCAATCTTAATGGATGTACAGCAAATGTTTGGCATTCAGATGTCAAAGAATTTGCGTATAAATAATAGCTACGACGGTTCTTCTTAAAAATTCAATAGAAAAATTATTCCTTTTTAATCAACTTTCCAAACACAACTATATCAGTTGACAAATAGGCTTTGTAAATATAAATTCCATTTTCATATTCCGTCATGTCAATCCGAGATTCTCCGAATTGTTTCAGCATTTTTCCCTGCAAATTAAATATTTCAATCTTTAAAATCTGTGAGTCATTATCTAAATGAAATACGCCGTTAGATGGATTTGGATAAATTCCGAAGGTTGATTTTACAAGCGAAGCAATTGCTGTTATGAAATCACCTGATGAATCGGTTTTATATGCAACGACACTGGGAAAATTTAAATTGTTATAAGAAGTAGTAACCATTAAAAACCCCTGGTCTTGTGTTTGAATCAGGGATGATCCATACGATTCATTATCAAAGCCGGCGATTGTCTTAACGAATAAAATATTTCCGGTTGAATCGTATTTACAGAGCAGGACATCGCCATTAGTTCCGGCAGTAGAAGACGATGTCGTGAGTATTATTTCTCCGACATTATTTATAATTCCGCGACGGGCACTTTCAAGCCTGCCTTGATCCAATATAGAAGTCCAGACCGTATCAAGATTTGAATCCAGTTTTATAAGTATTGAATTTGTATTTGAAAGAGAATCTACGGTATAGCCGTAAATATAATTTGATAAATCATCACCAATAATTCCTGCGGGCGCAGTTTCGATCATAATTTTAATCTCCTTAAACTGATTTACATTTCCGGCAGTATCCAGATTCATAACAAAAGGCTGAACTTTTTGGTCAACTGTATCATACATTGAACCTGTGATATAGATCTGATTGTTTTGCTCGCGAAGACCTGTTGCGAAATTTATAAAAGGATCGCCATATGTTTTTACCCAATTAAACAATCCATTCTTCGAAACACTTAATAAAAACGTTCTGGTAAGTTCGGGGAAACCGGGATAGCCCTTTATTCCTGTGATCAGGAAGGCCGAATCAGTCTGGATCATTGAATAGGGATAATAATCATACAATGAATCTGTCAAAGTATAATGCCAGAAAACATTGCCAAGTGTGTCCGAATTAATTATTGTTACCTGATTATTTAGGCCATTAGAATTAGTAGCCGCAATAACAAGATGGTGATCGGTTAAATAAATTGTTTCAGCGGGACCTTGTTCTCTTCCGAAATTCGGAATATTGAATGTCCGTATAGTATCGCCGAATTCATCGATGCGGATATATTCAATGTAGCCATTACACAGACCACAGTTGTCAATCTTTGTACTGATGAGATAACCGGAATCAAACTGTATTCCTTGTACACCGATTTGTTTTAACGAATTGGAATACAATTTTTCAAAAGTTATTTGCGAGTTACCTTTTAGCGTGACGAAACATAGAGCCAGCCAGAAAATATTTTTTAAATTATTCAAGGATTATGGATTTAATCTTCTTAAAAATTCTATAGAAAAATTAATCTTTTTTAATTAACTTCCCAAACACAACTTTATCGGTCGACAAATAGGCTTTGTAAATATAAATTCCATTTTCATATTCCGTCATGTCAATCCGAGATTCTCCGAATTGTTTTAGCATATTTCCCTGCAAATTAAATATTTCAATCTTTAAAATCTGTGAGTCATTATCTAAATGAAATACGCCGTTAGATGGATTTGGATAAATTCCGAAAGTTGATTTTACAGGCGAAGCAATTGCTGTTATGAAATCACCTGATGAATCGGTTTTATATGCAACGACACTAGGATAATTCAAATTGTTATAAGAAGTAGTTACCATTAAAAACCCCTGGTCTTGTGTTTGAACCAGGGATGATCCATACGATTCATTATCAAAGCCGGCGAGTGTCTTAACGAATAAAATATTTCCGGTTGAATCGTATTTACAGAGCAGGACATCGCCATTAGTTCCGGCAGTAGAAGACGATGACGTTAGTATTATTTCTCCGGAATTGTTTATTATTCCACGACGGGCACTTTCAAGCCTGCCTTGATCCAATATAGAAGTCCAAACCGTATCAAGATTTGAATCCAGTTTTATAAGAATTGAATTTGTATTTAAAAGTGAATCTACTGTGTAGCCGTAAATATAATTTGATAAATCATCGCCGGTAATTCCTGTGGGTGCAGTTTCGATCATAATTTTAATCTCCTTAAACTGATTTACAGTTCCGGCAGTATCCAGAGTCATAACAAAAGGCTGGACTTTTTGGTCAACTGTATCATACATTGAACCTGTGATATAGATCTGATTGTTTTGCTCGCGAAGACCTGTTGCAAAATTTTCAAAAGGATCACCATAGGTTTTTACCCAATTAAACAATCCATTCTTCGAAACACTTAATAAAAATGTTCTGGTAAGTTCAGGGAAACTGGGATAGCCCTTCAATCCTGTAATAAGGAAAGCTGAATCTGTTTGAACCATAGAAGACGGATAAAAATCATATAATGAATCTGTCAAAGTATAATGCCAGAAAACATTGCCAAGTGTGTCCGAATTAATTATTGTTACCTGATTATTGAGGCCATTTGAATTAGTAGTAGCAATAACAAGATGGTGATCGGTTAAATAAATTGTTTCAGTGGGACCTTGTTCTCTTCCGAAATTCGGAATATTGAATGTTCGTATGGTATCGCCGAATTCATCGATGCGGATATATTGAATGTAACCATTACAAAGACCACAGTTGTCAATCTTTGTACAGATCAAATAACCGGAATCAAACAGTATTCCTTGTACACCAATTTGTTTTAACGAATTGGAATACAATTTCTCAAAAGTTATTTGCGAGTTACCATTTAGCGTGACGAAACAAAAAGCCAGCCAAAAAATATTTTTTAAATTACTCATTGTTTAGTAAAATTATTGTTTTGAATATTTCAAAAACTTACACTTAAATAATTATTTGTTACATGATTCACAGGTGTTTAATGAGAATGTTGTGATTTTTATTCCCGTGGCATGGCCACAAAATTTCGCAGAATAAACGCAGAAATATTTTTCATCCCGATAGCTATCGTATAGGCGTCAACTTAAGTAAGAAAGAAAAGAATGTATTTTGCTATTAAATTTATAAAAAAAGGGAATTTTAGAGATTGGACTTTATTGCCGTCAGCTTTAGCTGACGGAGGAATAAGAATAGCATTATCGCGGCTTTAGCCACATTTTTTTAATTAAATATAATAGAACTAAACTGTGTTCATGTGGCTAAAGCCAGGTTACTGCATTCTATTTTTATTCCGTCAGCTAAAGCTGACGGTAATAAAGTTGGCGACAGCACACTAAATTTCGATACAAATAAATATATTTAAGTTGACGCCTATGCGATAGCTATCGGGATTCATTTTTTACCAAGAGCGAATCAATCGTCAGCTGCGTGATCGAATGATAATTCCCTCTTGCAGTAGAATAAATTTCATTAGCCATTGTTTTCCCGGATTCTGTTTTGATCATTGCAGCAAATAAAGGTTTCACAAATTTTCTTCTTCCAACATCATTCAAGAATGTTTTTAATGCAGGATAGGCAGGTTCAAAATTACTGGTGATACTTTTTTCAAGCCACAAAAATAAAATTTCCGAATTACCTGTTGCTGAAAAATGAAATGCATCATCTAGGTCTTTCATTTGTACTTCTGATAATTTTTCAGGAAGCAAGCCAAGGAAACGCATCCATTCATAAGTCGAATAACCTTTTGTTGAAAGTGTATTTGCCTTTGCTCCATTGTTCCATAATTCTACTTGGTGAGCGACGTTGTTAAATTTTTCGGAAGTGACTACCGGACAATTTGCCGGAAGTCCGGGTTTGTAAACCCATTCATTAATGTTGATCTTTTTTTCTAATTCAGTATCGCCTTTGATGATCTCTGATTTAAACTCTTCAAGAAATTGTTCCGTAGTAATTGTTCCAAAAGCATGTTTGTGAAAATAGTTTTTTAGAAATGCATCAAACTTTTCTCGTCCAATCGATTTCTCAATTAGCAATAAAAGAAAATGTCCTTTTTCATAGGCAATATCATTCATGCCATCGTCGGGATCACAACCTGCGAGATTTAATTTCAAATGTGTTGCTGCACTTGTATCGCCTAATTCTTCTATCGTAGCTTTCAGATCTTCCATGCCGAGTAAACTTTGCATGTCTGCAACATCTTTTCCATAGATAGCTTCCATTATTCGCAATTCGAAGTAAACAGTAAAACCTTCATTCATCCAGAAGTCGTCCCACGTTGCATTCGTTACTAAATTCCCACTCCATGAATGTGCAAGCTCATGTGCAACCAATGTTGTAAGTGAACGATCGCCTGCAATGATCGTCGGCGTTGCAAAAGTCAACATCGGATTTTCCATTCCACCAAAAGGAAATGATGGTGGAAGAATGATGAGATCATATCTGCCCCAAGCATAATCGCCATATAATTTTTCTGCAGCATCAACCATTTGAGGCAGGTCTGCAAATTCATATACTGCTTTGTCAATCATAACTTGTTCTGCATACACTCCGGTTCTTTCATCCAATGGCTTGAATTGAAAATCGCCTACTGCTAATGCGAGTAAGTATGCAGGAATTGGTTTCGGCATTCTGAAATGATAAATACCTGATTCATTTTTTTTCTGCGGATTCTCTGCACTCATAGCAGCCATCAATTGTGAAGGAACTTTTATTGTCGCTTCACAAGTAAATCGAATCCCCGGACTATCCTGAATAGGAACCCATGTTCTCGCTAAGATGGCTTGCGATTGAGTAAATAAAAACGGTTGCTTTTTTCCGGCAGTTTGTTGCGGCGATAACCATTGCAATCCTGCTGCATCAGTTGAAGTAGAATAATAAATTGTGATGAATGTAGGTTTTGCTTCTAGTTCAACGATCAATTCTTTTCCCAAGAACTGAACTTCATTTCCCAATTTAAATTTCGCCGGAATTTCATTTGTTCCCGAAGTAATTTTTTCAATGACCAATCCTCTTGTATCCAAATGAATTTCTTTCGCATCTTCATTTGATTCAATTGAAAGTATTGCTTTTCCGGATAAGATCTTCTTTTCAAAATCTACAACTAAGTTAAGATTCAGATGAGTAACCTTTGCTTCACTTGATATTGCAAATGAATGCGGATCTTGTCTCATTACGATTTGATTTGTTTCCATTTTGTCTTTGTGTGAATTCGTGCACGATGAAAAGATCACGAGTGAA
>JANOBV010000095.1:0-2555 GCA_031411835.1 Bacteroidota bacterium
GAATCTATTTTCTGAAACTCTCTCCATGCAAATGCAAATGCACCTGAAGTATCTGCTGTATATCCATTAGGAGTAAGATATAGTATTGAGTAAAATGCATTGATGCTTGATGTTAGCCAGAATTCAAATTCAAAATTGAAAACATTGAATTTTTCAATAGGAAGAACACGATTATTATAATTCATTATCCGCGAAGCAAACGAATTATACGTTTCACCGGAAGCTCCTACCTGCACTATACCGTATTGTGTTTTAGCTTTTGAAATGAACGCTGCAAGTTTTGTAATATCGCTATTCGTCCACCCCAGATTGTTCAGATCATATAGCGTAAGATAATTCAGATCATGTGCAACTGCGTAACGGAGTAACTGGTTTTCCAGGGAACTATCTCCCAACCATGACGAAGTACTGTTTACGTACATTCCACGGATGTTGTTCGACTGGCTTTTTGCAGGCAGCGAATACAACATAATGAACAGGAATAAATATTTTACCCCTCTGATAACTTTTGTGTGAGTCATAATTATGGATAGTGATTTTAAGTTTTTCATACACACTGAATATGTGTAAAACTGAATATGCAGAAAGATCTTTCAGCGTATTCAGAGTTGCTCAATACGAAGGGTTCATAAACTTGTTCGCTTTATTTACTTTCACTTTAGTTAAAAGAGCACGACAGAACAGTAATAATCAAAAAATTAAATGGTCGGCAAACGCAACTTTTTATCGAATTTGCAAATTGGCTCAAAATGAAAACCAATTCCAAATACATGCATTAAAAAATAAATAAAACAAAATAATTTTTGACAGAACTCTTTAGAACAAAGGCTATATTTGAGCTAAATAAATTCATACATTTATATTTTAATAGCATCAAACAAATGGACATCACCAACCTCTCCGAAAAAACTTTTATTGCAATTATTGATGAAGCTGATAGTTTTGACGAGATCCTTTCTGAACAATTTGAGATGCTCTGCAATCAATGTGAAGATGAAAAAGATTTTATCAATAAAGCACTAGATCTTGCTAAAGGGCTTTTAACGTATGATGACGACGAACTTGATGAATTGTATTTAGGAGAGCCTCCTGCGAAAACTGACTTTCATCACGCTCTAAAAAGAATTGTTGAAAATATCGAAGGACTATAATAAGTTTCATTTTTGTCTTTTGTTCGAATTTCAATTTTTCATCTATCCCCTATACCATCTACTTCACCCTCATTATTGATCTGCCTACCAAAAGGCTGATTTTCCTATTTTCTATTTGATTACATTTTCATATTGATTTCGGTGATCATTCTTGTTTATCGAAATAAATTGAGTGAACTCTTCATTCACTTATAGACCCTAATTCAAAATTGTTATGAAGAATGTTATCGCCTACCTTCTCAATTCAAAGACTACATACAAATACCTGATCTACCTTAATTGCATTTTAGCTTGCATATTATTTTACCTCTTCAGAGATTTTGTAAGTGGCGATGAAAAACATTACCTGAGCTATGCTCAAGGGCTAGAATATGGGCGGTTCTCGCAGTGGTGGTTTTTACCTGATTATGTGCCTGACACAATTAGCACTCCCGGCTATCCGTTTTTCCTTTTTCTAGTAGAAAAAATTTCAAGCGCGACATATTTCATAAAAGCGATCCAATTACTCCTATATTCTGCATCTGTTTTTCTTATACTGAAAATGGCATCTCAATATGATTCAGGATACAGATTAAAAAACATTTTCCTGATCTTATTACTTCCATATGTTCAAGTCTCCATTTTCTCAATGAGCATCCAACCGGAATCATTGATGACTTTTCTACTCACCCTTTACTTATACATTGATTCAAGAAATATAAAACCCGAGTGGAAGTTTAGTGCACTCGGCTTACTTAGCGGATGCATCTTTCTTGTGCGACCATCTTTTTTACTTTTCCCAATTTTACACTTCGTTTTTAAACTGATCTCACAACGCGAAAAATTTCCATTTGGGTTCGGGATCTCTATGCTGGTCATTTATTTTTTATCTATCCTGCCATACGGAATATGGAACTTGAAGAATCATAATGTGATCAGCATTACTCCAATTGAAGGCGCTGGTGGTAAATTATCACTTGGATATTGGAGCTTTAAAATGCCCGGCTATCTTGAAAATAGATATTGGGGTAATTCTATGTCAAATGAACTTTTTTCTTTTACGCCAAAATCAGAGGAGACTGCAAATATAAGAGCATACAACAAAGAATGGGATTACATTGACTCAGCATGTGCTCAGTATCTTTCTCATATCGATCAATACAATTTAGCTGAAATGAAAAACTATTCTGGCTTCTCAAAAACATATAGCACAAAATATACTTTAGCAAGAGAAAAACTTTTAAAGAAACTTACGATCGCACATTTAAAAGAGGAGCCTGTTTACACCTTAAAGACAAAATTATTCACCCTTGCTAGGCTATGGTTCACTGGACTACAATTACCAGAATTGCACAACTCAAAAGCAGTGCAAAGATTTTATGCAATCTACTTTAGCATCGTTTCAGCATTGTTCTTTCTTGCATC
>JANOBV010000096.1:0-4300 GCA_031411835.1 Bacteroidota bacterium
AATTAGTCCCATTAAAACTACTGCCGGAATAACTGTCCACCAGAATTCTAATTTATGATTGTCAGGATAGAATAAAGCTCTACGATCTTTCTTATGCTGATATTTCCAAGCGTAATAGAATAATAAGAACTGTGTAATGAAGAACACAACAATGATCAAAGCAAAATTTTGATACAAAAAAGCGTCTGTTAAAACACCGTTCTTTGAAGCTGCTACAGGCAATAGATATTTTTTGGCATCGATCGTAAACCAGATCATCCCGGCAAAACCTAAAACTAGGAATACCAGAAAAGCCATTCCATTGAATTTGTTGTCCTTCTCAGTGATGTGCTCATCCTCATCTTGTAAGTCACGGACCAATTCCAGAACACGCATCAGTCTCCAGGCTGTAATAAGAGCCAGTACAATTGTAAGGAGCGTTAATAAATTTATCATGGATAATCTTTTCTTTTATCTGAAATAATATTCTTTAATGATTAAATCTGGTGATGTAAACTTTCTTGTAACATCGGGTGATTCTTTGGAACTAAAGATGCTTTTGTAAGTTCAGTAAGTGTACTCAATATAAATGCTCCAAGGAAACCAATTGCTGTTCCGATCTCTATGAAACCAATGTGCCATTCAGCACCAACTACTCCGGGCATTACCATTACAAATACATCGATCCAGTGACCGACAAGAATGATGATACCTCCGAAGAATAAAATTCGTTTTGTACGTTTTGCATCGCGTGTCATGAACACTAAGAATGGCGCAATGAAGTTGATGAAGAAATTGCCGATCCAAATACTTCTGAATAATCTCCATCTCGTTTGATAATAAACTACTTCTTCAGGAAGGTTTGCATACCAGATCAACATGAATTGAGAGAACCATAAGTATGTCCAGAATACAGAGAATGCAAACATGAATTTTCCGATGTCATGAAAATGGCTATCGTTCAAATGACTCATGTATCCTTTTCTGTCCAGATATAAAACGAACATGGCAAGCATTGCTAATCCGCTTACAAATAATCCTGCAAAAATATACCAGCCAAATAATGTAGAGAACCAATGTGCGTCAAGACTCATGAGAATATCCCATGCAGCCATTGATGATGATACTGCAAAAACTACCAAGAACACTGCTGAAAGTACTACACTACGTTTGTAATGATTAATGTCTCCATCAAGATCTTCTTGTAAACTGTGACGACGCAAAACAAAAGTAAATCCAACCCACAAAGTTGCATAAAGCAATAACCGAGTAACATAAAAAGGAATATTTAAAAAGCCCAGTTTTCCTGCAAGAATCGGATCAAATGTTTCACTTTTCGGATCTGATAATTCTTCAAAAGTATGATGAGTCCAATGATAAAGATCGTGATGACCGAAAACAAATATTAGGATCAATCCCAACATCCCGTATTTCAAGAATCCACCCATTGCTTCCGGCACTCGTTTAATTCCTACTGTCCAGCCCGATTGTGCTGCATAGTTGAAAGCAATAAAGAATGTACCCGCTAAGGCCATCGCAGTGAAATAAAAATCGTTCTGAAGCAACACTGCCCAAGTACGTGTTTTATCTGTCATGAAACCCATAATGATTGCTATCACTCCGATAGCCATCATCACTAATGGGATCATTTTATTATTCCGGGTAAGCTCGTATTTTCTGTCCATCTTCTAGAACGTTGGCAATAGATTTTTTCAATTACATTTTTGTTGTACTTCCTGCATTCTTTGTAGAATCTGCAGGTGTTGCTGAAGCTGTTTGTCCTGCAGGGTGCTGCAATGTCTGAACATACATGATAATTTTCCAGCGTTGTGTTGGAGTAACCTGAGAAGCGTGAGAGCCCATCATATTTTTACCCCAGGTAATAGAATGAAACATTTTTCCTTCAGGAAGATTTTTTATCGTCTCCGAATCATAAGCCGGTGGAACCGGACCATTGTTCAAAGCAACTGCTCCATCACCTTTTCCTGCTGCTCCGTGACAGTGACTACAGAAATTAGTATAAAGTGTTTTTCCTTCTGCAAGTGTTGTATCATTCTTCATTAATGGAGAATGAAAACCAGTTCCCGCTGCTTCATAACCCTCCGTTGTATTGGGATAAGGATAAGGCAAACGGTCGTAGTCGTTATAGGTATTATCTCCTCTTGCTACTGTTCCGGCAACCGGCTGACGTGCAGTCGAGCTATCGGCGAAAAGTGGATTTGAAGAATACGTCTCATAACTCGGCGAACGATACATGTTAGGCATGTATTCGAAGCCCGGTTTTTTGGGATCATCATTTGTACACGATGCTAATTGAGCAACTGCAGCAAATGAAATGATTATACTAACTATTTTTTTCATTGATTGGCTCATGAAAATTGCATTGATTTTAATAGAACGTCTGAAGCACCTTCACTTTTTATCAAAGATGCAACATCATTCACCTTGTTTTCATCCTTCACGTCTACATGAAGAATGAATTTATCATCAGTAATTCTTGGATGCGGAATTGGAGCAGTTACACCCGGCAACAATTTACTTCTCAGTAAAAAAGTTATTGCCATTCCGTGAGCTGCACAGAATACTGTTAACTCGAACGTAACCGGAATAAATGCCGGAAGGTTCATATAAAACATCATGTTCGGTTTACCACCGATATTGATCGGCCAATCATGAATCATCATGTACCATGTCATCCATAGCGCAAATGATGTTCCCGATAATCCGTAAAGGAATGATGCGATTGAAATTCGTGTACGTGGAACTCCAATCAAAGAGTCGATTCCGTGAATAGGAAACGGACTTTGTACGTCTTTGCAAACTACTCCTTTTGCTTTCAAAAGAGGAATGGCATTCATTAATGCTTCCTCATCGTCAAATACTCCGTAGATTCTTTGTGCCATGATTAGAGAATTCCTTTTTTCTTATACTGATTACCCGTTTTCTTCAAGATCGATTTCAACTCTGCAAGAGCGATAACCGGGAATAAACGAGAGAAGGTCAAGAATAATACGAAGAACAATCCAATTGTTCCTACGAAAATTCCTACTTCAATAAATGTCGGTGAATACATTACCCAACTTGACGGTAAATAGTCGCGGTGTAATGATGTTACGATGATCACAAAACGCTCAAACCACATTCCAATATTTACAAATATTGAAATGATGAATGTCGCCATGATACTTGTACGAATTTTTTTGAACCAGAAAAGCTGTGGCGTGATCACGTTACATGTCATCATACTCCAATATGCCCACCAATATGGTCCGAATGCTCTGTTCTGGAATGCATATCCTTCGTATCCATTACCTGAATACCATGCCATGAAGAACTCTGTTGTATATGCAACTCCAACGATCGATCCGGTTAGGATGATGATCTTATTCATCAATTCGATATGCTGAAGTGTAATGTATTCTTGTAAGCCTAATACTTTTCTTGCAATGATCATCAGCGTTAACACCATAGCGAAACCTGAGAAGATGGCTCCCGCTACGAAGTATGGCGGGAAGATAGTAGTGTGCCATCCGGGTACGATGGAGGTGGCAAAGTCAAAGGAGACAATGGTATGCACTGAAAGTACGAGTGGCGTCGATAAACCTGCCAGTACTAATGATACTTCTTCAAAACGGTGCCAGTCACGTGCTGTACCTTTCCATCCGAAAGAAATGATGCCGTAAATAAAACGTTTTGTTGGATCAACACAACGATCACGTACTGTTGCTAGATCAGGAAGTAATCCTAAATACCAGAACACAAGTGATACAGAGAAATAAGTAGAGATCGCAAATACGTCCCAAAGTAGTGGTGAGTTGAAATTCACCCAAAGCGAACCGAATTGATTTGCCAATGGTAACATCCAGTAATCTAACCATGGTCGACCGGTGTGGAACAATGGAAATAGTCCGGCACAAATTACGGCGAAGATTGTCATGGCCTCCGCTGAACGGTTGATTGACATTCTCCAACGCTGACGGAACAATAATAAGATGGCTGAGATCAAAGTACCGGCGTGACCAATACCGATCCACCAAACGAAATTGGTGATATCCCATGCCCAACCTACTGTTTTGTTGGCTCCCCATGAACCGATACCGTTTCCAATGGTATAAGCCAGACAAGTCATTCCCCAGATCATCGCAACGAATGCTATGCAGAAGGAGATCCACCAGTATTTATTTGCCTTTCCTTCTATCGGACGACAAATATCTTCTGTCATCTGATGGTAGGTTTTCTTTCCGAGAATTAAGGGGTCCCGAACAACCGCTTCATGATTACCGCTCATGATCTTATATTAGTCAAGCTAAAACTGTTACTA
>JANOBV010000097.1:0-4196 GCA_031411835.1 Bacteroidota bacterium
TTCGATTCAAACCCGAATTTATCTTGATCTTCTCTTGATACTTTATATTCTTTAGCAACTGCTTCAGCTGTTAAACCCATTCCCCAATAATAGTCAGGTTTCTCCTGAACATATTTAAGATTCGGAACGATCTTCCAACCACCGAACGGAATTGGTGACATAGATTCAACTCCGCCGGCTATTATACAATCAGCCATACCTGCATGTATCTTTGCAGAAGCAATTGCAATTGTTTCTAATCCCGAAGCACAATATCTGTTCACTGTCATCCCCGGAACCTTCACCGTGTCCAATCCCATCAAAGAGATCATTCTTCCAATGTTCAACCCTTGTTCCGCTTCCGGTGTTGCATTCCCAACAATTACATCATCGATTTGATCTTTATCTAGACTTGGAACCACTGACATCAAATGCTTAATCACGGTTACAGCAAGATCATCGGGACGAGTTGTTTTGAAAACACCTTTAGGTGCTTTTCCAACAGCAGTACGATGCGCTGCGATTATATATGCATTCATAATTTGCTTTTTAAAAATATTACTTCTTCTTTGGATCTGCTTTTGTTGGTGGAGTTGTTGGTGCAGGAGTTGTACCTGGTTTACCTCCCGGAACAGAAGGCGCTCCACCTTTTTTATCAGCATTCTTTTTCTCTGCTGCTTTTTTATCTTCGTCTGCTTTCTTTTTAGCAGCTTCCATTTCTTCTACGTTGATGCCATCCTTATAAGTCGCTTGTCCAACTACAACGCCTTTACGACTATAAGATTTCCATACACCATCTTTCTTTCCATTTTTATATGCTCCATCTTGACGAACAGATCCATCTTCAAAATACTTCGTCCATTTAGCATCTTTCTTTCCGTCCTTATACATTCCTTCTAACTGAACTTGTCCGGAGAAAAAATATTTTGTGTACTGACCATCTTTTACACCTGCCAAATATTCCGTTTCTTCTCTAGGCTTATCATAGCTATAAAATTTTCGTTCAACGCCTTCTTTCTGGTCGTTGACAAAATCAATTTCAGCGATCTTATCGCCGAATGTATTGAAGAACATCCATTGCCCTTGTTTGCGACCAATTTCATCCGTTTTATTTCTATGCTTCTCCTTACCCGGTGCATACTTCGGTTTTTCTTCTGATCCTTGAGCAAAGATCATAATCGGGAATAACGCCAGTAATAAAAACAACTGCGTTTTTCGATTGAAGATCATTTTACTGATTGTGTGTATCATATTATTGATGATTGTTAATTTCTTAATGGTTTTCCTGAGGTTAAAATACTTTGTATTCTTTCCAATGTTTTCTTTTCACCGCATAATGAAAGGAATGCTTCTCTTTCAAGATCCAGTAAATATTGTTCTGAAACAAAACTATAAGCCGATAAATCGCCACCGCACAAAACATATGCAAGCTTTTGCGATATTTTTTGATCGTGTTGCGAAATGAAGTTACCTGACTGCATAGAATTTGCTCCTGCATAAAACATGGCAAGACCATTTTTACCCAGCACTTTCACGTCTTTTCTTTGTACAGGTTTAGTATAACCGTCG
Source organism: Bacteroidota bacterium (assembly GCA_031411835.1). GTDB lineage: Bacteria > Bacteroidota > Bacteroidia > AKYH767-A > 2013-40CM-41-45 > JADKIH01. The sequence continues at coordinate 1,549 of JANOBV010000097.1, forward strand.
ATAGCCATTTCAATGACTGCACGTTTTGCTTCTGAGATGAGTCGAGAAGGATTCAAAACAACTTCATCTCGTCCCGGTTTTAATATTTTGAGATCAAATGCTTCCCATGCGCTTGTGGATACTTTAGCCATGGCAATGCTCATGTAAAATTCTTTCATTACTAATTCGTCAATGCTACCTTCAACAAAAGCATCACTAGCACGAACAGCAAATTCTTTACTTCCGCCGCCACCAGGAATTAATCCAACACCGAATTCTACCATTCCAATATAGGTTTCTGCTGATGCAATTACTTTATCAGCATGAAGAGACATTTCACAACCACCACCCAGAGTCAAAGCATGTGGAGCAACGACAACAGGAATGCTACTATAGCGAACTCGCATATTCATATTTTGAAACGCACGAATGGCCATGTCAATTTCATCATACTCTTGTTCGACTGCTAACATGAAAACCATTCCGAGATTTGCGCCGGCTGAAAAATTTTGGCCTTCGTTAGCAATTACTAATCCGCGAAAATCTTTTTCTGCTGTTTCAATGGCAGTATTCACCCCTTGAATAATTTCACCGCCGATTGTATTCATCTTGGTATGAAATTCAAGATTCAAAACTCCATCGCCAATATCAGTCAATGTACTTCCTTGATTCTTCCAAACAATTTTTTCACGATTTGCATCAAGAAGAATAAAATTCTCTGAACCCGGTTTTACTTTATATGTTCCATCAAATGAATAAAAATACAACTGACCATTTTTATACTGATAGAAATTTTTATTTCCACGTGAGAGGAAATCTTTTACCCAAGCTGCAGGTTGATGCCCTGACTTTTCCATCAATGCAACAACTTCTGCAACACCAAGAATATCCCAGATTTGAAATGGTCCGGTCTCCCAGCCAAATCCTGCACAAATTGCATCATCGATCTTATACAATTCTTCAGACGCTTCAGGTATTCTATTTGAGATGTATGCAAACAAAGAACAGAATGATTCGCGGTAAAATTCTCCCGCTTTATCCTTTCCTGTAAATAGAACTTTGATTCTATCTTTGAAATTATCAATTGTTTTTGTCTGATCAAGAGTTGCAAATTTCACTTTCGATTTAGGCACATATTCAAATGTTTTTAAATCGAGAGTAAGGATTTCGCTTTTACCTGCAGCATTTTTCACTTTCTTATAAAAACCTTGATTTGTTTTATCGCCAAACCATTTTTGCTCGACCATTTTCTGAACATAAGCAGGCAACTTGAATGCATCACGTGCTTCGTCATTCGGACAACGATCGTAGACATCATTGGCAACTTTTACCATTGTATCCAATCCAACTACATCAGAAGTTCTAAAAGTAGCTGACTTAGGGCGACCTAAAATTGGCCCGGTAAGTTTATCTATCTCATCGACTGTTAACCCCATTTTATCAACAAGATGTAACAATGACATGATTGAATAAACTCCAATTCTATTCGCAATAAATGCAGGTGTGTCTTTACAGATCACAGTTGACTTTCCCAAAAACACATCACCGTAATTTTCCAGAAATGAAATTACTTCAGGATCTGTATCGGGAGTTGGGATTATTTCTAATAATCTCAGATAGCGAGGCGGATTGAAAAAATGAGTTCCACAAAAATGTTTTTTGAAATCATCACTTCTTCCTTCTGCCATTAAATGAATTGGAATTCCTGATGTATTTGAAGTAATGAGTGTTCCCGGTTTTCTGAATTTTTCAACTTCCGTAAAAACCGATTTTTTTATGTCAATATTTTCAATGACTGCTTCAAGGATCCAATCACTCAAGGAAACATCTTTCATATTATCCGTAAAATTACCGGTACGGATTCTTGATGTAAAAGATTTTTTATAGATCGGAGAAGGATTTGCTTTTAAAGTTGACTGAAGAGCCGCATTTACAATACGATTCTTTACAACGGGAGAATCAAGTGTAAGTCCTTTCTTCGTCTCATCATCATTAAGTTCCTTTGGAGCAATATCTAGTAAAAGTACTTCAATACCTATGTTAGCGAAATGACAGGCAATTCTACTTCCCATAATTCCACTTCCCAGTACAGTGACTTTTTTAATATTTCTTTTCATACAATTATTTTCGAAGAATTGAATTTATTCTGAATACATTTTCTCAATCAGAGAACTGTATTTTTCATTAATAATTTTTCTTTTGAGTTTTAATGTTGCTGTTAACTCACCACTATCTATAGTCCATTCATTAGAAAGCAATGCAAACTTTTTGATCTGCTCTGAATGACCAAAGTCTAAATTGAATTGATCAACTTCCTTTTGAATTCTTTCTATGACTTCTCGATTTGCAATTAGCTCACTATTCGATGCATATTCTACGTTATGGATTTCACACCATTTTTTCAAGTGGGCAAAATCAGGAACGATCAAAGCAGAAGGAAATTTTCTGTTTTCACCGATGACCATTATCTGTTCAATGAATAAAGATTCTTTGAATTTATTTTCTAAAGCTTGCGGAGCTACATATTTTCCACCTGAAGTTTTAAAAATTTCTTTTTTCCTATCAGTGATCTTTAGATAATGATCTTCAATAAAACATCCGATATCACCGGTATGAAACCAACCATTCTCGTCGATCACTTCTTCAGTAAGGTCCGGACGATTGTAATA
>JANOBV010000098.1:0-2604 GCA_031411835.1 Bacteroidota bacterium
AAGGTGACTAATTGTGCTAAAAAAGTTCCCGCAGATTTTGCAGATTAAGGCGCAGATAAATGCACAGATTTTTATGTGAGTATTAAATTGGCTAAAATGTAATTCACGGAAAACCCCGTTTTTATTAGATACTAGATGAAATTTAACCGAGAGAGATCTGCGTATTTATCTGCGCCTTAATCTGCGAAATCTGCGGGAAAGAAAACTATTCCTAGAGCATTGTAACAATTTGAATACGCTAATAAATGCATATTGAGATTATCTACCTAGATTTTTAAAAACCTCAACCTAAATTTTATCTTTGCATCTCGAAAAAACACGTTTTATGGAATTGAATGAACAAGAATTAATTCGCCGCCAGAAACTGGAGGAATTACAACAACATAACATCAACCCTTATCCGGCTGAACTTTGGCCTATAACGCACACTTCAAAGGAAATGCTCGAAGGCTTCGCAACGAATCCCGATGCATACAAAGAAGTTTCATTTGCCGGTCGTGTGATGAGTATTCGCGATATGGGAAAAGCTGCTTTCGCAGTTTTGCAAGATGGCATTGGTCGAATTCAGATCTATGTGAAGCGCGATGATGTATGTCCCGGCGAAGATAAATCTGCATACGATTTTCTATTCAAGAAAATGCTCGACATGGGCGATATCATTGGTGTGAAAGGATATGTTTTCGTTACAAAAATGGGCGAGACAAGTATTCACGTGCAAAGTTTCGTGTTGTTGAGTAAAGCACTGCGTCCACTTCCTGTTGTGAAGAAAGATGCGGATGGAAATGTTCATGATGCATTCAGTGATCCTGAGTTGAGATATCGTCAGCGTTATGTTGACTTGATCGTGAATCCGCAAGTGCGTGAAGCATTTGTGAAACGTACGAAGCTTACAAATTCTATGCGTGCATTTTTGAATGAGAAAGGATATATGGAAGTGGAAACTCCTATTCTTCAGCCACTCTATGGTGGCGCTGCTGCACGTCCTTTCAAGACACATCACAATACACTTGACATGACTTTATTTTTGCGAATTGCAAATGAGTTATATCTGAAACGTTTGATCGTCGGTGGATTTGAAGGTGTGTACGAATTTGCAAAAGATTTTCGTAACGAAGGAATGAGTCGTTTTCATAATCCTGAATTTACTCAAGTCGAATTGTATGTTGCATACAAAGATTATGAATGGATGATGGATCTTGTTGAAGAAATGGTGGAGCGCGTTGCAATCGATACGAATGGGACAACTGATATTCAAGTTGGAGAGCACACAATAAGTTTCAAACGTCCATGGAAACGTTTTACAATGTATGAAGCAATTGCTCACTATACAGGAATTGATATTACAGATATGGATGAAACGGCTCTAGCTAAAACTGCAAAAGAGTTGGGCATTCATGTTGACAATACGATGGGACGCGGAAAATTGATAGATGAAATTTTTGGTGAACATTGCGAAGGGAAATTAATTCAGCCGACATTCATCACCGATTATCCTGTAGAAATGTCGCCACTTGCTAAGAAGCATCGTTCAAAACCAGGACTAGTAGAACGTTTTGAAGCGATCTGCAACGGAAAAGAAATTTGCAATGCATTCTCTGAATTGAATGATCCAATTGATCAACGTATGCGATTCGAAGAGCAAAACGAATTAGGAAAGCGCGGCGATGAAGAAGCAATGCAACTCGACGAAGATTTTCTTCGTGCTCTTGAATTCGGTATGCCTCCGACAGCAGGACTTGGAATGGGTATCGATCGTTTGTCGATGATCATGACGAATTCTGCTTCGATACAGGATGTTCTTTTCTTTCCTCAGATGAGACCAGAGAAGAAGACAGAAGATGTGGAAGCCTAGGAGTTATTTAGTTTTGCAGTTTAAGGTTGACAGGTTTGTCGCCGAAATATAAATTTAAATGCTCGGTTTTTTAGCCGGGCATTTTTTTATGATAGTTGTTGTGTGTTAATTGATAAACTTCATGTTTTTTTTCAACACTAAGAACCCCAAAAATTAACTGAAGAACACTTAGGAATTCCATAGCGAATCAGTGCAATCTGTGTAATCCAGGCAAACAAATTAAAATTTTGTCTTTTGGTTAATTACATTAAATTTTCTGTGTAATTTGGTACTATTAAATACAAATTAACTCATGCAAAATAAAATGAAAAAGCTACTCATTCTAATCATATTAATTACTGTTCAGATTTCATGCGCTCAAAAAGATGACACTGCAATACCGGTAGAAAAATTCCAAGAAGAAATCTCGAAACCTGATGTAATTTTATTGGACGTTCGAACGAAAGAAGAATATGATGCCGGGCATCTTATTAATTCAATTAATCTAGATTATCATGGCGAAAATTTCGCTACTCAACTTGACAGTCTTGACAAATCAAAACAGTATGAAGTATATTGTCGTAGTGGAAAGCGAAGTGGAGAGTCGGTAAAACTAATGCAGGAAAAAGGATTTAAAAATGTACATCATCTTGAAGGGGGGATTTTGGAGTGGATGCGGAAAGAGAAGCCGGTTACTAAGTAGAAGAAAACACAAGAACATAAGTTACACAAAAGTCCACGGAATGAGAGACTCTAAATTCCGTGGACTTTTG
>JANOBV010000099.1:0-8352 GCA_031411835.1 Bacteroidota bacterium
CGTGATTCTGACAAAGCATAGTTGGAATAGGATCCCACTTTGCAGAAAATTCGAATAGTGTAAAGAAATCTTCCGTACGAGGGAGACGACGATACAAAGGTTGATTATCGATTTCACTGAATTCATATTCTCTTGGATCTGTACTTAATTTGAAATCATGAAAGGCAAAACATTTACTATAGTCGAGTTTGGAATTCATTTTAGGATCAGCAGCATCTCCGTCAAACATTTTTTCACAGATATCTACACCCTCCGCTGAGAGAGCAATGTCGTAGCTGTCGGTGGCAGAACACATAGCAAATAAAAATCCGCCGCCGGCTGTAAAATCACGGATCTTCTGTGCTACAGCAAGCTTTAGCATAGAAACTTTGGAGAACCCAAGTTTAGCAGCCATTGCTTCTTGCAGTCTGACATCTTCTTGATACCAAGGCGCATTTTGGTAAGCTGAATAGAAACGACCATACTGACCAGTAAAGTCTTCATGATGCAAGTGTAGCCAATCGTAGTTCGGCAACTTTCCCTGGATCACTTCTTCATCGTAAACAACATCGTATGGGATCTCTGCATATTTCAGAGCCATTGTAACGGCGTCATCCCAGGGCAATTTATTTTTCGGTGAATAGACAGCGATCTTCGGTGCGACTTCTAATTTCACAACATCCATATTCACTTCCGGATTCAGAATCTCGGTGATGATTGCATTTGCTTGGGCATCTGCAATGATTTGCGAAGTGACTCCGCGAATAGCGCACTCTTTTTCGAGAGTTGTGGTATTCCCAAAAAGAAAACTTCCGCCTCGATAATTAAGAAGCCACTTCACATCTAAGCTGTTTTGCAAAGCATAATACGCGATGCCATATGCTTTGAGATGATTTTTTTGTGTATCGTCCATCGGTATAAGAAGGAACGAAGCATGGGCATTGAAAAAGGCCAGGATGAAGAAAGACGCAATGAGGATTCTTTTCATATTGGTAAAGATAGGGAAAATGAGATGATAATTGGATGAGAAGAATCTAACGATTAGCCTATCAATAAATTGGGGAACAAAAATATTTCCCACAGAATTACACAGAATTACACAGAATTACACAGATTTACACAGAATATCCGCGTAAAAAATGGCAGCAAACAATTCGAAAATTGCAAACTGCCATTATTAATTTTTAATTATTAATTGAATTAAAAGTCCATTTTCGTTTGCGTCTTTTTGTCTTTCGCTTTTTGTTCGAGTTCAGACAAAATACGATCGCGGTCGGAGGAGATATTATCTTTTTTTCCGTTGAAGTCCCACTCTACTGTTACCGCTTTTTCTTCGTGGAGTGGATTTGCTTTTTTTGGTGTCGATTTCCCTTCTGGCTTTTTTGTCGCTTTTGCTACAGGAGCCGGAGCTGCTTTTGGTTTAACAGGAACTTCTCTAGCTTCTACTTCCAAAGTTGCTTGAACAGGTTTCTTAGCCGGTTTAGAATCGCTTAACTTAACAACCTTACTTGCTGCATGTCTTGAAACGATATTGCCATTAGTGCCACGACCTTTCACTTCATGTTCGTTAAAATTCACATCGATCTGTGTGATTCTTAACTTCGGTTTTGGACGTAACATGATGCGAACCGTTTCAGCGTCGTTTGGTCCGGATATTGAGAACCATAATAACTTAGAACCTTCTGCACCTTTTGTGAGCACATATTCTTTATCGCGCGTAGTCCCACCAACTGTGAATCGTTTGGCCATAATATTTCCACCGCGGCCATCTTGATAGATCAGGTTGTAAACCGGTTCAGGTTCTATCTTGCGATAAACGGCAATGTAGCGAACATCTTTACCGACATATTTTTTATCGTCCACTTTGGAAACGATCATCGTTCCATCTCCACGGAAAACGATAATCTCATCGAGTGTAGAACAATCACTAACGAATTCATCTTTCTTCAAACTAAAACCTGCGAAACCATCTTCACGGTTTACATAAAGTTTCTGATTGTTGATCATTACTTCAGAAGCAACAACTTGTTCGAAAGAACCGATCTCTGTTTTACGCTCTCTGCCTTTACCATATTTCTTAAGAAGGTCTTTATACCATGCAATTGTGTAGTTTCGGATATTGGCAAGATGTGCAGCAACTTCTTTCATCTGATCTTCAAGACCACGGATCTTTTCATCCTGTTCTTTCACATCAAATCTTGAAATACGTTTGATCTTTACTTCTGTCAATGAAATAATATCCTCGCGAGTGATCTCACGTTTGAATTTTTTCTTGTAAGGTTTTAATCCATCATCAATTGTCTCGATAACTGATTCCCATGTCTTACATTCTTCGATATTACGATAGATTCTTTTCTCAATGAAGATCTTTATCAATGAACTAAAGTGCCACTCTTCTTCCAGTTCATTCATTCTGATCTCAAGTTCTTTTTTCAAAAGTGCTTGAGTCTGTTCAGTATTGTATTTGAGAATATCATTCACACTCATGAAGCGTGGCTTGTCCTCAACAATTACACAACTATTTGGAGAAATTGAAACTTCACAATCAGTAAATGCATAAAGTGCGTCCACTGTTTTGTCGATATCTTCGTATGAATCACTATGAAGGTGAATCATGATCTCAACTACAGCTGCAGTATTATCTTCTACCTTTTTTACTTTGATCTTTCCTTTATCATTTGCATTCAGGATCGTATCGATCAATGAAGTTGTGGTAGTACCAAAAGGGATTTCAGTAATGACAAGAGTTTTCTTATCGCGTTTTTCAATCTTCGCACGTACACGAATTCTACCGCCTCTTAATCCTTCATTGTATTTACTAAAGTCTGCAATACCACCTGTTGGAAAATCCGGAAGAATACTTACCTTTTTATTACGAAGAATATCGATCGATGCTTCAATAAGTTCATTGAAGTTATGCGGAAGAATTTTACATGCCAAACCAACGGCGATCCCTTCAACTCCTTGTGCTAAAAGCAAAGGGAATTTTACAGGAAGCGTAACCGGCTCACGATTACGACCATCATAACTAAGTTGCCAGTTGGTAGTTTTTGGATTGTAAACAACTTCAAGAGCAAACTTTGACAAGCGGGCTTCTATATATCGAGCAGCGGCTGCGCTATCACCGGTGAAAATATTTCCCCAATTTCCCTGCATGTCGATCAGAATTTCTTTCTGACCAAGTTGTACCATGGCATCACCAATTGAAGCATCACCATGCGGGTGATATTTCATAGAGTGGCCAATTACATTTGCCACTTTATTATAACGACCATCTTCCATTTCCCACATGGAATGAAGGATGCGTCGTTGAACAGGTTTTAGTCCGTCGTTAATATGAGGAACTGCACGTTCAAGAATTACATACGATGCATAATCCAAAAACCAGTTTTCATACATACCGTTAACATGCACAGACCGGGTCAGTTCGCGAACTTCGCCGAGCGGTACTATCTCATCGGATTTTTCTTTTTTCTTTTTAGACATGATTTGTCCTTATATCTTTTTCAAAAATTAATTAATCGATTTCAACTTCTGTTTCAACCTCAACCTTTGGTGCTTTCACTTCATCCTTTTCTACTCTTAGATTGCGAATAATAAATTCCTGACGTTCAGGAGAATTTTTACCCATGTAATATTCGAGTAAGTGATGGATAGTTTCTTCCTGTGAAAGCATAACAGGCTCTAGGCGTATATTCTTACCAATGAAATGCGAGAATTCATCCGGTGAGATCTCTCCTAGTCCTTTGAAACGTGTAATCTCCGGTTTAACGCCAAGTTTCTCTATTGCACGTTTTCTTTCTTGATCACTATAGCAGTAGATCGTTTCCTTTTTATTTCTAACCCGGAAAAGCGGAGTTTGTAAAATGTAAACGTGACCGCTTCGAATCAATTCCGGAAAGAACTGAAGGAAGAAAGTCATTAGCAGTAAACGAATGTGCATTCCATCGACATCGGCATCGGTAGCGATCACAATTTTTCCGTAACGCAATTCATCTAATCCATCTTCAATGTTTAATGCATTTTGAAGTAAGTTGAACTCTTCATTCTCATACACAACTTTTTTGGTCATACTGAAACAGTTCAAAGGCTTTCCTTTCAAACTGAATACGGCTTGCAAATTTATATCACGTGCTTTTGTGATCGATCCGCTGGCAGAATCTCCTTCGGTAATGAAGATGGTAGATTCATCGCGATCGATATGACGAGTATTCAAATGCACACGACAATCACGAAGTTTACGATTATGTAAATTTGCTTTCTTCGCTCTTTCATTTGCAAGCTTCTTTATACCTGCAATTTCCTTGCGCTCTCTTTCACTTTGTTGAATCTTCAACTCAAGTGCTTTTGCAACTTCAGGATGTTTATGTAAATAATTATCTAATGCTGTTTTGATGAAATCATTGATCCATGTTCTAATGGCGAGACCATTTGGTTCACGCGTTAATGAACCCAATTTTGTTTTCGTCTGAGATTCGAATACAGGTTCTTGTACCCTTACGCTGACTGCAGCAGTAATTGAAGTACGAATATCACTTGGATCGAAATCTTTTTTGAAAAATTCGCGAATCGTTTTTACGATGGCTTCACGGAATGCAGCTTGATGCGTTCCACCTTGCGTTGTGTGCTGACCATTTACGAATGAGAAATAATCTTCACCGTAAGATGTTGTATGAGTAAAAGCAACTTCGATATCATCGCCATGAATATGAACAATTGGATAAAGTAGCTCGTCAGTCAGGTTATTTTCAAGTAAGTCTTTCAGTCCGTTCTCCGAGAAAAACTTTTCTCCGTTATATTCGATTGTTAATCCTTTGTTCAGATAAACATAGTTCCAGAGCATTGCTGAAACATATTCAGGATTGTATTTGAAATTTCTAAAGATCGTTACATCGGGAACAAACGACATGATAGTTCCATTCTTTTCAGTAGAACTTTTTTCGCGTTCGTCTTTAACCAGATTCCCTTTGCTAAACGAAGCATATTTTGTTCTTCCATCACGGAACGATTGAACGATAAATTCGCCCGACAAAGCATTCACGGCTTTTGTTCCGACACCATTTAGTCCAACACTTTTTTGAAATGCTTTACTATCGTATTTACCACCGGTATTGATCTTTGAAACGCACTCTACAACTTTTCCAAGTGGAATACCACGACCAAAGTCACGGACAGACACAGTACCTTCTTCAATTTTGACATCAATGGTTTTACCATAACCCATTACATGTTCATCGATAGAGTTATCGATTACTTCTTTGAGGAGGACGTAAATACCATCATCTTTTGAAGAACCATCACCGAGTTTACCGATGTACATACCCGGACGAGTCCGAATGTGTTCTTTCCAATCGAGTGACCGAATACTGTCTTCGTTGTATTCGTTTGCAGGTTTTATTTTATCAGCCATTTTTATTTTTATTCACTTTAATAAAAAACTCAATTTTTGCAAGATGCTAAAATTAACAGAAGCCTTGTCAGATAAGGATTTCTGCGAACTGAGTTATTCACACAATACTGTGCAGATTACTTTTTCGACTCTAATTCAAGCACTTTCAAAACCATTACTTCATCACAATTTATCTCCAAGCACTTGAATTTGTTGGTCAATCCTTTTTTCAGTTGAATTGCGGATTTAGGCAGATTCAGAATTTCGGATAGATAATCAATCAGATGATCATTTGCTTTTCCATCTACAGCCGGTGCATGTAATCTGACTTGCCAGCCATCAGCAGTTTGTTCAATTTTATCGAAACGCTGATTGGGCTTGACTTTTATGTACAGGAGCATTACAATTTTTTTCCGGCGGCAAAGGTAATTAACTGCGGGAAAAAGCGGTGAAATTCATTTTTATAAATTGCATAATCAGTTTGAAGGTCTTCTACCGATTCGTCCATTTTATTTTCAAAGGAAACCCGCTTTGAAAGTCCTGATAAAGTCCGTCCAATACCATCTATGGTTGCATAATTAAATAGCCAATTTCGTTCAATCATAAAGGGTAAAAATTCCTTTACTTTATCGGGCAAAATATCTTGATTATCAATTAGTATTGCATATGTTCTTTGAGTGAATTCCCGTAGTGGAATTTGGCTGTAATGATCAAAATAGCGAGCTAAGAAATGATCATAATAAAGGTCCACAATGACTCCTGAATACTTCCTGTATTTTGGTCGAAGTCGAGCTTTGCTGTCCTCCGTGATTTGGTGATGATCTGTATAATCATCAATTGCTCGATGCAGTTCTATCCCTTTTCTGATTCCATCCGGATAATTGTCCTTCTTATTTCCTTTGACAAAATCGGCAATAAAGTTCCCTATCATTAATTGATCGTCGTTTCCGGAAAGAAAAATATGGGCAAGAAAGTTCAATTTGGTCTTGTTCTAAGAGGAAAGAATAAGCAAAAATAGCTTTAATATTGGTCTGTAGGGTTGGATTTATTTAACGAATGGACACTTGAAATGTGCTTTTAATTGAACTACCTTTGGGATATGCGAATTCTACTGATAATTGGCCTTTTGGCATTAGCATTTCCAAGTTATTCTCAATACTGCGTTGACTCTACTCGAATAGCGGATCCATCAATTCCATGCGGACAGGATTATGATCCAGTTTGTGGCTGTGACGGGAAAACATACAGGAATAGTTGTTCAGCACAATTTTGGGGTGGATTGTATTTTCAAAGTTGGCAGGAAGGTCCGTGTGGGACATTTGACTTTGATTTTTATCCTACTGTTTTAGATGAAGGTACTAATCAAGTAAATTTTACGATTTACATGAAGGCTCCCGGTACCGCAACTTTGAAGATCTACGACTACATGGGCAAGTCGTATTACTATAAAAACTATTACGCTACCTACAATGACTACAAATACTACGATCAACTACCACTTCAAACTTTATTGAGAGGTGTTTATATAGCAATTGTAGAATCTGAAGGTAGCGTAAAGTATGTTAAATTTATCTCACGCGGACTTTACTAAACCGATTCTTACTCTTCAGATGCAGATGCATCAGCAACAGAAGAAGATTCTTCCGGTTCAGCTATTGCAGCCGGAGCCATAGAACTAACGACGTCAACCATTCCATAACCCATTATCGTATTCAATCCTAGTCCACACTCCCAAATAAATTTCTGAACTTGAGGATGAGCGTGAAGACTGAATGGCAAAAGGTAACCGAAAATAGTTTCGTTGCTATTGTTCTTATAGATCCTTGCAAACTTTTTGTGAGTGTCTGCAATTTTTTGAACGTAATTAGCATCCGGCATGATTTCAAATTCAGCAAATGATGCTAATTGCTTTTCATCAAAACCAGCTTTTTCCATACGATCAATAACAGCATCGTAGAACAAATCAGAGAACTCTTGATTTCTTGGGTCCATTGCTTCAGGAATATTTCCGGCAGCATCCGATTCAAACGGAGGTTGAGAAACCATAGGAGAAATACAAACGTACTTCATCACTGTTTTGAATTCCGGGTCAGCCATTACTTCATACGACTTTGGCACTAAAGTCAATTTTGCAAAGCTTACCAAGCGGCGTTCAAAGATCTCGTCGACTAGCATTTGAAGGAACTCAGGCTCTGGCGCAGACAGAACAAGAGAAACTTTTGAGGACAGAAATCTGATCTGACCGGCTTGAACTTTAGAAGTTCCTTTAAGCGAGGAGAAATTGTAGAATTCCGATTTGATCGGCATTTCTCTGATTACTTCTTCCAGAAAAGCAGAAATAATTTTCTGGTGATGAAGTGGCACTGTACCGCTGCTACCGTGCACTTTTAAAAACGAAATTTTAATTCTCATAGTTCAATGATTAATAAAAAATTTTTTCCGAAAATTTTTCTACTACTAACTTAATAGTTTAAAATTGATTGGAAGAAATTGTTGGGGGTTATAATTATTTATAATTAGTGGGTAAGAATTTTTCCAACGGTCCGAAAGATAATGCGCATATAATTACCGAAAGTAGGATTTTCTATGAAGATGAGATTTAGTTTGATCTTTGCGGGAAGAACTTCATTGATATAGAAGTGTTCCGGATCTGTAACTTTGCTCAGTAATTCATTTTCATTTGAATATTCTATTGATGCGAAATCGGTAATACCCGGTCTCACAGACAGTACAATAGTTTGAAGTGCAGGCGTGTATAAGTCAGCATAGCGACGCACTTCCGGCCTTGGGCCAACAAGACTCATTTGTCCAAATAGAACATTTAAAAGCTGAGGAAGTTCATCCAATTTGAATCTTCTTAAGAAGATTCCGATACGGGTGATTCTTGGATCGCGAGAGCCAACAGTGATAAGGCCCATTTTATCGGAATTGATATTCATTGTCCTGAATTTAAATAGGCGGAAATCACAATTGTTCTTTCCAAC
>JANOBV010000100.1:0-1252 GCA_031411835.1 Bacteroidota bacterium
TCGCCAATCTTGAAAAATTCCCACACGGCGGATGGCTTACGCTATTGATAGCAATGATGCTGATCGGACTGATGTGGGGCTGGTATGCAGCACGAAAGATCAGAAACCGCTTTGTGGAATTTGTAAAGTTGAAAGACTATCTCAATTTATTGCGCGACCTCAGTCACGATTTTTCAATTCCAAAATATGCTACACATCTTGTTTATCTGACGAGTGCGAATATGTCTGATGAGATTGAAGCGAAGGTCATTTATTCAATCCTGCAAAAGCAACCGAAACGTGCAGACATGTACTGGTTTGTTCACGTCGATGTTATGGATGAGCCCTATACAATGGATTACAAAGTGATCGAGTTGATAAAGGGTAATATCATTCGGATAGATTTCCGTTTAGGTTTCCGTGTCGAGCCACGGATCAATCTGATGTTCCGCAAAGTTGTGGAAGACATGGTCAAGAATTTCGAAGTAGACATTACATCCAGATATGAATCATTAGGAAAAAAGAATCTGATCGGAGATTTCCGTTTTGTCGTGATGGAAAAATTCCTCAGTTACGAGAACGAACTTCCATTTTATGAAAAGATCATATTGGACTTCTACTTCTTTTTCAAGCATGTTTCACTTTCAGAAGAAAGAGCATTTGGTCTTGATACAAGTAGTGTAACAATTGAAAAAGTTCCGCTGATTGTGAATCCGATAGGAGAGATCAATCTCAAACGAATAAAATAATCTGAGGGCGTTCTGTGTGACGCCCTTTTTAATATTTAATAAAATGTCTTTAAAACCGAAAAGTCCCCACGATTCACTTACCATAAACACGGAACTTGTTCTACCTAACGACACCAATACGCTTGGAAATTTAATGGGTGGACGTTTATTGCATTGGATGGATATTGCTGCAGCAATTGCAGCACATCGTCATTGTGGCCGGATCGTAGTAACTGCAAGTGTGAACAATGTAAGTTTCAACCAGCCGATCAAATTAGGAGAAGTGGTGACATTGCATGCAAAAGTTTCACGTGCCTTCAGTTCATCGATGGAAGTTTTTATTGATGTTTGGGTAGAGAACAATGCAACAGGCCAGAAAATAAAATGCAATGAAGCCATCTATACTTTTGTTGCAGTTGATCAGCTTGGAAATCCGATCAACGTTCCGCAATTAATTCCTGAGACGGAAGAAGAAAAACAACGTTTCGACAGTGCGCTTCGTCGCAGACAATTATCGTTGATACTTGCAGGGAAAATGAAACCGG
>JANOBV010000101.1:0-5863 GCA_031411835.1 Bacteroidota bacterium
CGCATGGTATAAAGATACGGTTGAAAGCTACAATTTGCAACTTCGATTTTTTAATTCTGTGCAATTAGTATTATATTGCCATGAAATTTTGATTGAAAGAAATTCATGTACGGGTTATTTTATCGAATGAAGAACAAGATAGTTTACATCATTCCATTTTTATTACTTTTTGTTGGTTTGTATTGCATGCCTTTGGCTGTTTTTGAAACAAACCTTAATAAAATGCCTGGCGACCTGGGCGATACACGTTTCAATAATTATGTTTTAGAACACGGGTATAAATATTTTACCGGAAAGGTTGACAGTTTTTGGGATGGTCCTTTTTTATATCCGTATAAAAATGTTATAGCTTTATCAGACAATTTGCTCGGGACCTTGCCGATCTATTCATTGTTCAGAGGAGTTGGAGCTGATAGAGAAACAGCCTTCCAATTGTGGCTATTAGCACTCTTTGGACTTAATTTCATTTGTTGCTTTATAGCATTAAATAATTGGTCTAAGAATGTAATTTTATCTTCTGTAGGGGCTTATATATTTTCGTTTTCAATTTACAATATCGGTCAACTCGATCATGTACAAGTGTTCCCCAAATTTATTGCTCCATTAGTTCTCTATTGGTGTTGGAAATTTATTTCCGAAAGGAAAATAAAATATTTCTTGTTTACCGCTCTTGGACTTGTTTACCAATTTTACTGCGGAATGTATCTTGCATTCATACTTGCCTATGTTTTATTGTTTATGTGCATCTCTTATTTTGCTGTTTATCGAGATCGTTTATTTTTTCATTCATTTAGAAATAAAAAAGCGCTTATCGGTTTGGCTGCAATTTTACTTTTATCTATCGCTTTACTTTCGCCTTTAGTTAAGCCATATCTTGATGTAGCGGACAAGATGGGGATGCGCAAGTTTGAAAATGCATTTAATACAATACCCAAACCGATTTCCTATTTCTTTGCTCCTGAATCTTCAATTGTTTGGAGGTTTCTTTCCCATCCTTGCCTTGATCGATTCCCGGATTGGTGGTCTCATCGTTTATTCTTTGGAGCTATTCCTTGGCTTGGTTTTATTGCAGGAATTTATGTGCTTTTATCAAAACGAATTTCGAAGGAAAATAAAAAACGTATTTATTTTATATTGCTCAGCGTTTTCTTATGTGTATTATTTTGCCTGAATATTCAAGGAGTAACTTTATATAGGATCATATTTGCACTCCCTGGTTTTTCTTCGATGCGATCAATTGATAGATTTATAAATATGGAAATTATATTATTCATATTGTTATTCGTCTTTGCTTTTAAAATATTAAATGATAATTATTCAAAAACCAAATATTTTATTTTTTGTCTTCCTATATTTGTTGTAATCGATAATAGTTATGATGCTACTAAAGTAAAACGATTCGATAAAGTAGTGTCACAATTGAGAATTGCAAAAGTGAAAGAACAGATTGCAGAACGCTATGATCCGAAATATTCGGCTATTGCATACATGAAATATTTAAATTATGTAGATGATGGAACAGATGGATATATAAATACAGTGGCAACGCAATTGGATGTTATGACTGCTTCACAGGAATTAAGTATTCCTTGCGTAAATTCTTATACCGGTTTTGATCCGGGAAATTATCCGGATTTCCTCTTTGAGCCGCGCGATAAAACATTATCTAACTGGTGCGATTTTAATCATTTCGACTATTCAAAAATTCAACATATCAATGATCTTGGTAAAAAGGAAGTAAGTAGAGAGAAAATTAATTTAGTCGCTTACAATAATAAATATGTAACAGCTATCCAGGGCGATGAAGAACCATTAATATATGCTAACCGAGAAGTTGCTGATGATTGGGAGCGATTTATAATCGTTCGTTTTGATAATGATGATTGCTTTTTAAAAGCATCGACCAATTTGTTGTGGTGTGCAGAATTGGATCGACAAGGAATTATGAATTCTTCAAGAAAGAAACCGGCAGAGTGGGAGACATTTCATCGAATAGAATTGAATGATTCTACAATTGCATTTAGAGCTGCAAATGGACTCTATCTTAGTGTCGACCCTTCCAGCTTAATACTTTTTGCAAGATCTAAAGAAATTGGAGTAAGAGAAGCTTTTAAAATTATCAAATTTTAATTGCTTTATGTCTTTATTCATAAATGTGTCTTCAATGTATTTGTAAAACATCTTCATTTTATATGATTTATTTTTGATTTGAATATCAATTGATGAAATAAAGACTCTTCTTTGAATAGAAATATGTTTACAAGTATCATTTTTTCTATTTGACCGAAAAGCATGGTGATCATAAATGAACCTTTTTAAGTTTGTTTAATTTTAATCTGTACCGAAACTATCCATTGTGATTGAGTTTGCTTTTTAATAATTTGTGTATCTAATTCCCCGGCAGGAAAGTCGCTTGATCAATTACAAATTAGAAAGAGTGTCGCTAATTTCTGCTCAACATTCCAACTATCATTTAACGTGTTTGCAAATTAAATCATTTCGGAAGTGAATAAGTTGAGAGGGAAAGTGTATTTTTGAAGACTAGGCTGAGCGGGGTTTATTATATTCTGTCACAACACAATTCAGAATTAAGTTATTCCCACAATACAACTATCGTTATCTGTTTACTCAACTTTCGGAAATAGAAAACTCTCTTAATTATAGGAAATTCGATTTTTCCGTAGGAATAGGGCATTTGTTTAAGGAAGATTGAGAAGTTTGAATCATTTGTTTAATTGGTAAAGTTTATTCGGAGAAAGATTAATTAAATTTCTTCGTATTATTATTGAACTTGAATAAGAAAATGGAAAAGGAATTACTTAATAAAATAATTGAGTGGGATATTGAAAATTGGTCACTTGCTTTAAAATATTGGGAAAATAATTTAAACCTGGAAAATAGAAACTTTCAATGTCTTGAGCTAGGAGGTAGAAATGGTGGACTTTCACTATGGTTAGCTTTGAAAGGAAACGAAGTGACTTGTACTGATTTGGAATCCCCTGAGAAAGCGGTGGTTGAAATCAATAAGAACCATAATACTGGCATTCGGTATCAAGCAATTGATGCAACAAATATACCGTATGAAAATTATTTTGATATTGTTATTTTTAAATCAATTTTAGGTGGAATTGCTAGGAACAATGCTAATGTTTTAAAGGAGAAAACTATAAATGAAATTTATAAAGCATTAAAGAAAGATGGCGTCTTGTTATTTGCAGAAAATACTGAATCATCATTTGTACATAAGTTTCTTAGAAAAAACTTTATTAAATGGGGCAGTGAATGGAATTATTTAAAGGTAGATGAGATTAAAACCTTATTCTCTTCTTTTAAAAGTGTACAATATATTACCATTGGATTTCTCGCTGCATTCGGTCGCAACGAAGCTCAAAGAAAATTTCTTGGAAAGCTAGATAGAGTATTTGAAAAATTAGTGCCTAAAAGAAAAAGATACATACTTATCGGAATCGCAAAAAAGTAATTATTTCATTTATCTTGTTTTTCGATTTACTTAATTTCACTACTCATTTCATTTACACACATGCTAACTCGATTCATACCCTCCAGCAATCAATCACTTCCCGCCATCGGCCTCGGCACACGGCAAAGTTTCGCCGTCGATGAAAACAATCAGTCAACTTTAATTCCTGTCCTCGCTGCTCGGCGGAATTTTTTAATTCCGCCGACACTTAGTTTGTCACAAGATTGTTTCTTGTAAAATAATTCACTACCGAAAATTATAAATACTTCAAAATTAATTTACTTAATCTGCAAGGCCGGCGGAATCAAAAGATTCCGCCGAGCATCGAGGGATACGCCCAACATTCAATATCGTTTAATGTGCTTACAAATTAAATCATTTCGGAAGTGAACGAGTTGGGAGGGAAAGTGTATTTTTGATGACTTCGCTCAGCAAGATATGCTACAATTTCAAATTGCATATTTTTGAATAATTTAGCGAGTGAAAAATAAAGTGTTTAGATGAAAGAGGGCAATAATGAATTTGACGACTTCGTTACCATCATGACATTTACTTATCCAACAGAATTAGTGGTTCTGCGGGCGCAACTGGAGGATGACGAAATTGAATGTCGGGTATTGAATGAATTGACTGTACAAGTTTACCCATTTTATTCTAACGCAATTGGTGGAATAAAACTTCAAGTAAAAGAAAGTGATTTGCAACGAGCTACAGAATTACTAAAAGCCGGCGGCTACATTAAGAAAAATGAATCGCAACCTTCAGAAAATATAAATCAACTGGACGATTCAACTTCAGGAATAAAATGTACCAAGTGTGGCTCTGTTGATGTCTTGAAAAAGAAAATTTCAGGACCTGTATTTGCGATTTCACTTTTACTTTTAGGTTTTCCTTTACCATTTATGAGTAAAATGTATCATTGCTTTGATTGTGGCGAGGATTTTAAAAGAAAAAAAATATTTTGAATTAAATTAGGACAGAAATAAATAAGTTCTAATGGGATTTAAGAAATATAGATTTTTAATTTTTGTAATAATTTTGATATTCGGAGCAGATCAATCCCTCTATTCTCAAAAGAATAAAAAGTCACCGGAAGACTTTAGTAGATCCATAAAATTAAGAAACACTTTTGGAGTTGAGTTTTGGCAATTTTATATCAACCCTAATTACTGTGTTATTTCCAAACACCATGAATACTCATTAGGTATTTTCTACCGTGATAGGCAATATCATTATTTAGTGATTTTTAAAGAAGTAGTATCTCCAATGAAAAGTTACGGCATTAGATTGGGGTATATTAACAATGTAAAAGGCCCCCATAGGATCAATTAACGATTTGAGACGAATGTTACTTTTGCATTGACAACCGCACATGTAATAATAAACAATGAATATAAAAGATTGAATAATGTGTATTCTGCTGAAATCGAGTTTGGACCAAATCTGAAAATACCAATTTGTAAAAATGTCGATTTTGGAATTCTGCTTCAAATAGGATATTCGTACGGTGTCAATGGAAGTAGTAAGTATTTATTTCAATACCAATATCCGTCTGGTGATCAGTTGGGTCTTGCGTACTTTTTTGATATTAATTATAAATTTTAACCCAGCTAAACTTCCAAATTCTGTAATCAACTATGTTAAACCGTTTCATCCCTTCAACCAATGAAACTCTTCCGGCCATCGGCCTCGGCACGTGGCAAAGTTTCGACGTCGATGAAAACAATTAATCAACTTTAATTCCTGTCTTAGAAGAGTTGCATCGAAGAGGAGGAAAATTAATTGACAGCTCACCGATGTATGGAAAATCGGAAACGGTAATCTTAATTCGAAACTAAAATCACGAAACGATTTTTTCTTGATTGGAAAACGTATTTCCATTTTTTGAAAAAGAAGCTCTGTGTTTTTCTCCCGCAGATTAAGGCGCAGAAAAATTCGCAGATTAAATCGCGGATTTTATTGTCTCGAAATAATTTTATGAATCATTTTTTTTGTTGAATCACCGCAATGTGAGTTTAGCTAATCGCAAACTTATCGAGCCATCTGCGACTTAATCTGCGAATTTTTCTGCGCCTTAATCTGCGGGATCTGCGGGAAATATTTTTCACAAAAAACAGATGTTGCAACACTAATTAATGGTTTTTAAAGAAAACGCCGGAGATTAAAATGCAAAATCAAATTAATAACCTTAAATTCAATGGATTATGGCATCATTTTCAATGTTCCAACATCAATTCTCCCCAAACTCTAATCTTTGCATATTCGGCACGGAATAGAACTTTTGATCTAATCCCTTGTTTATGAGTACATAAAACCCCGCTAAAAGGTTGGAAATAAGGGCTCGATAGCCTACCTTTGTAGCTGATTTTAAAGCAGAAAGGC
>JANOBV010000102.1:0-1615 GCA_031411835.1 Bacteroidota bacterium
GCGAGATCTGCGGGAAAATTTTCTCAGTGTTTTTCTCCCGCAGATTCCGCAGATAAAGGCGCAGATAAGGTCGCAGATGTGTTAATATCTTGATGCTTTTCTTTTCATGTACAGTTGAAAGAGTTTTGGGTCGGCTAATATTAAACTTAATTTGTATCCAAAATCTGCGTATTTATCTGCGCCTTTATCTGCGAGATCTGCGGGAAAATTTTCTCAGTGTTTTTCTCGCGCAGATTCCGCAGATGAAGGCGCGGATGATATCCTAGGATTTATTAGCGTTAAAAATTCACTCCTTCACAACACAAAAACAACTATTTACTCAAAAGCCATATTTATCTAAATTGTTTTTTATACATTGACCCAAACATCTCTCTATGAATCGCAAACTTTTACTACTTGCAATTTTTTTCTCCTTTTGCACCACTCTCAAAGCACAAATGGTTTATTTGCCGGATACTGCTTGGAGAAATTTTTTGATGACACAAGGATTGTCGTCTTGCATTACGGGAGATTCTTTGGATGCGAGTTGTCCAGCGATTTTGGGGATTGATACACTGGATTGTAGTAATCGGTACATTACAGATATTAATGGAATTAGTTATTTTACTAATCTGACGAAATTTAATTGTAAGAGCAATAATTTAACTTACTTACCGCAATTGCCATTTGGGCTTATAACATTAAACTGTGCCGATAATTCAATTAACAATCTTGGTAGTTTACCTTCAACACTTTTATTTTTAAATTTTGCGAACAATAATATTACTGGTTCATATTACCCTACTTTGAATCTAATTAGCATCGATTTTCAACATAATTATATTAACTATATTGGGCCACTTCCATCATCATTAGTTTCCATTATTTGTAGTTGGAACCCTTTAAATAACTTACCAACTCTTCCAAACAGTCTATTAATTTTATGGTGCGATGGTTGTAACTTAGCTTATTTACCTACACTTCCTTCAAACTTAATTACATTATTTGCTCAAGATAATTTAATCGCAAGTATTCCCTCTATTCCTCCAACATTAAAGCAATTATATTTAGGCGGCAATCTATTAAACAATTTACCACAGCTACCAGATTCATTAGAGCAAATCGAAATTACCCGAAATCAGTTCAATTCTTTACCAGAACTTCCAAGATTTCTAAAATACCTTCATATGGGTTACAATAATATATCTATTATTGATAGTTTACCCGAAAGCCTTATTGAGCTCAATGCAGATAGCTGTAGAATAGTATCATTACCAAAATTACCAACAGCCATAGTCAAATTGAGTATAAGCCAAAATATGCTTCAAACATTTCATTCACTGCCGGGTTCAATGAATGAACTTAACATAAGTGACAATCCAATTTCATGTTTACCTCCTATTGGATTTGTAAGTGCATTTACACTTAGACACACAAATATTCATTGCTTTCCACAACGTATCCAATTCTGGCAGTCAGACATAGACCCTGATACAATTCCTTTATGTGACATCACTGCTGGTTGCCCAGTTAACTGGAATGTAAGAGGCCATGTAAATCATGACTTGAATCTCGATTGTAATCACGACTCCTCTGAAAATTTCTTAAAATACATTCCCGTAATTTTAAAATCAAG
>JANOBV010000103.1:0-2565 GCA_031411835.1 Bacteroidota bacterium
CATTGCCGGACTTGAAAAGTCATTTACCGGTGAAGTAGTTTTTTCTCCCGGTTACACAGTTGGATATCTTTCGCAAGAACCGGAATTCGACAAAGAGAAAACAGCTCGTGAAGTAGTAATGGAAGGTGCTCAGAAAACTGTCGATCTATTGAAAGAATTCGAAGAGATCAACAATAAATTCGCTGAGCCAATGAGCGATGATGAGATGAATAAACTCATCGATCGTCAAGCGAAAGTTCAAGATGCAATTGATGCTTGTAATGGTTGGGAGATCGATAATAAGATCGAAGTTGCAATGGATGCACTTCGTTGTCCTGATCCTGAATCGAAAGTTGCAAATCTTTCCGGTGGTGAAAAACGCCGTATTGCTCTATGTAGATTGCTACTTCAAGAGCCTGATGTACTTTTACTCGATGAGCCAACGAATCACCTCGATGCTGAATCGGTATTGTGGCTTGAACAACATTTGCAAAAATATGCAGGTACTGTAATCGCTGTAACTCACGATCGTTACTTCTTAGATAATGTTGCGGGATGGATTCTTGAATTGGATAGAGGAGAAGGAATACCTTGGAAAGGAAATTATTCTTCATGGCTTGAACAAAAATCAAATCGTTTAGCACAAGAAGAACGTACAGAAAGCAAACGTCAGAAAACATTACAACGCGAATTAGAATGGGTTCGTTTGTCACCGAAAGGTCGTCATGCAAAAGGTAAAGCCAGAATTGCAGCGTATGATAAAATGCTCAATGAAGACGTAAAAGAAAGAGAAGAGAAGTTGGAACTCTTCATTCCACCGGGACCTCGTTTAGGTGGAGTTGTAATTGAGTCGAATAGTATTTCGAAAGCGTACGGTGATAAAGTTCTGTTTGAAAATCTGAGTTTCTCTTTACCTCCTGCAGGAATTGTTGGAGTAATTGGACCGAACGGTGCCGGTAAAACAACATTGTTCAAAATGATCATGGGACTTGAAAAACCGGATTCAGGTGAATTCAAAGTCGGTGAAACAGTGAAGATCGGTTATGTTGATCAATCGCATGATGATCTTGTCCCGGGAAAAACTGTTTATGATGTAATATCAGGTGGAACAGATTCAATGATCGTCGGAAGTCAGAAATTGAATTCACGTGCCTACGTTTCTAAATTCAATTTCAGCGGAACAGATCAAAGTAAAAAACTAGAAGTTCTTTCCGGTGGAGAAAGAAATCGTGTGCATCTTGCCATTGCATTAAAACAAGGCGCCAATGTATTGTTACTCGATGAGCCAACGAATGATATTGATATCAATACACTTCGCGCATTAGAAGAAGCATTAGAAAACTTCGCCGGTTGTGCAGTAGTTATTTCCCATGATAGATGGTTCTTAGATCGTATTGCTACTCACATTTTAGCATTCGAAGGAGATTCTCAAGTGTATTTCTTCGATGGTAACTTCTCAGAGTACGAAGAGAATAAGAAGCAACGTTTGGGTGATGTTCAGCCGCACAGAATTCGTTATCGTTCATTAGTTCGCTAATTAATATCGAAAAGTAAAGTTAAGTCTGAAGTTGCTTTTAAAATAAAGCAGCTTCAGACTTTTTCAATTATAGTTTGAGATTAATGTATGTGAATTTGGTAGTTTGTGGTATTATGATTGACCTATGACCTATGACCTTTGACCCATTATATACTTTACTTCATAAAAAATGTGAATAATTCAACCCCATTCTCTTCACTTACTTAAAGCCCATTTCGTACATTCGACTTTTAACAAATTATGTCAAAACCAAGCATACCAAAAGGCACACGGGACTTTTCTCCGCTAGAAATGCGCCGGCGGAATTATATTTTCGATACCATTCGGACGATCTATAGCCGTTATGGTTTCGAGCAGATCGAAACACCTTCGATGGAAAACCTTTCTACTTTGGAGGGTAAGTATGGAGAAGAAGGCGATAAATTGCTTTTTCGTATTTTGAATTCCGGTGAAGTGATTGATCAAATAAAAAAAGCAAATGGAAATGTCGCAATAAGTGACATTGCTGAAAAAGGTTTGCGCTATGATCTCACTGTTCCTTTCGCAAGATATGTGGTGATGAATCAAAATGAAATTTCATTTCCGTTCAAGCGATTTCAAATTCAACCTGTATGGCGAGCTGATCGTCCGCAGAAAGGTCGCTACCGCGAATTTTATCAGTGTGATGCTGATGTGATCGGCTCAGATTCTTTGTTGAATGAAATCGAGTTGATCTCAATAATCGGTGATGTTTTTGAAAGTTTCAAATTTGGTGTTGCAATTAAATTGAACAATAGAAAGGTTCTTGCGGGAATTGCCGAATTGATTGGTGCACCTGAAAAAATTATTGATATTACAGTTGCTATCGACAAACTTGATAAAATTGGAATTGAAAAAGTAATTGAAGAACTAATTAATAAAGGAATTTCAACTGATGCAATTGCAATTTTAAAACCTGTGATTGATCTAAAAGGTTCGAATAGCGAAAAACTTGATGTGCTTTCAAAATTGTTGTCCAATTCTGAGATCGGAAAAAAGGGAATTGAAGAATTGAATAAAATACTTTCCGG
>JANOBV010000104.1:0-4537 GCA_031411835.1 Bacteroidota bacterium
TTAGTGTAGATCATTCCGCCAATATGATCTGGATCTACGAAGAAGTAGGTAAGTGCAAATAAAAAATTAACAGAGACGTAGAAAAAGAAAATAAGAAAAAAGAATTTGAGCCAAGGCATAGTTATCAACTCATGATAAAAATTCGTCGACTCATAAAAACGAAGTCCTGCACGTTTCACATTACTCGAGCCGTCTTTGTTCATTAGCCTCTGACTTGCATCAACGACCTTGCTGCCAAAACCGATTTCTCGGAATTCGTCTTGCTTGAAGATTTTGCGGTGTTTGGACATCTTTTTTTAACTAATAACTAATAATGAATAATGAATAATGAAAAATGAAGGTGCGCGATCTTTAGACAAGGTAGACGGTTTATCTCCCCAATTAGTATCTTTATACCCAGCCAAATTTTTCATTCTTCATTTTTCATTGTTTTTCATTCCTTTATTTCCGTTACTCCGCCACTGATAATAAATTTCATCATATCAGTTCCGGAAGCATTCAGTGGACGAATGTTTTCTCTTGGGAGAATGATCAATTCGCCTGCGAAACTATAAGAGAATGGAAGATAAACGGCGACCAATGTTTTTTCAAGTCCGATCTCCGATAAATTTTCTTGAGTGATAAACCCAATGCGATTGATCTCTGAATCTTTCTCCAATCGTACAAGAACAGGTGTGTTGAATCTTTTTTTCTCACCTACGAATGCTTCAACTAGATCTTTTACGGATGAATAGATCAATTTAATTAGTGGAGCTTTATTGGCTGCTTTCTCTGCATAAGAAAAGAATGGATTACGAATGTAATGCGAACCGATGTAGCCGATTACTGCAACGGTAACAAAGATCGTTAGAAGACCAAGTCCCGGTATTTCTAACTGATCGATGCCAGGAACTTTGATTGGTATTTGAAATGGTAACAAGCCGTCGATCCAGAAGATCGTCTTCAAGAGGACCCATAGTGTTACGACGATTGGCACGACAAATAAACAGCCTTGCAGAAAATAATTCAGGAACTTTTTCATTATTGGGGGAATTGAGGTGTAAATATCGCAAAAGTCTTGGTACACTTTTACCTATTTCAGAATAGAAACTAACCTATAGCATTGAATAAGTTTTTGTAGCCATTCCAATTAATGGCGTTTTTTTAGCAATTATTTTCTACAGTTTAATCTTACCTTTGAAAGGCTATGAATATAGAACAACTCCGCCAATTTTGTATTGAAAAAGCTGACGTGCAAGAAGGGTTTCCTTTTGGTGAGACGGTTCTGGTTTTTAAGACGAATGGAAAGATGTTTCTTTTACTGCCAATGGATACAGAAGGTCTTCAGTTCAACGTTAAATGTGATCCCGAAAAAGCAATCGGATTGCGAGCAGAATATCCTTGCGTTCAACCCGGTTTTCATATGAGTAAAACCCATTGGAATACGGTGTATGTTGATGGGTCGGTGAGTGATGAAGTTTTGTTTTCGTGGGTGGATGATTCGTACAAGTTAATAAATAAGGTCAAAGGTAAATCCCGATTGCTATCGGGATCAAAGGTCAAAAAATCGAAGTGACTTGTAAATTCGAATTGAGATGGGAAAATTAATATTTTTGAAAATTATTACTTTGTTGTCATTTATCACGAGCCCTTCAAATTGTTTTTCGAAGAAATCAATTTTGAATAAACTTTGGGTTGGGAAAAACAATGAATACATAAAAGCAGATTCAACGGTAATTCGATTTGAAACATTTTCGAAAAAATTTGGGAATACTCGTGTTTCGAAATTATATTCTATTCGTGGCGATACTCTAAAGATTGTCGAAACGAATAATGAAGAAAGCGGATTGACGAGTAATTTTCTGCTTAATTTCATTGGTGAAGATCAAATGACATTGACTCCAATAAATTCCGGTGCAAACCAATTGACAAACCTTATTACTTTAGATGGAATTAAAGCGACGTTGAGTTATAAGGAAATTCATCAATTCCCATTTGATTCATTAAAATTTGAAAAAATTATTTTTAATTCTACAGAATGTTTTGGGCGCTGTCCTGTAATGACATTTGAAATAAATAGCGAAGAAAAATATCGATTTATTGGTGGAAAATACTCAGCGCGAAAAGGATATTATTACGGCAGTATTGGCAATGGTCTTTACAATCAATTATTGGAGAAACTCCGTTTTGCTCAACTTGATTTAGTAGAATGTAATTCGAATCAAAACATTGATCTCTCCACATTTACGCTTGAAGTGTATTACAATAAAAGAATTCGATATTTTAAATCGTGTATGTTGCCATTTGTGCTTGATGAATTGAAAGATTTTTTATTGGCGCTTCCAAATAGAGTGAATTTAATAGAATCTCACGAAAAATTTGAAATTGGCTATACTACCCCGATGAAGTAAAAAATTTGTCCGTACTTTGGAGCCTTTAAATTATGAAAAAGAATATCAATTTCAATGCATGGCTTGCCTATGCAGCGGTAGCAATTTTTTGGGGGACTACTTTTTTTGCGATTCGTATCGGTGTTGAAACTTTCCCGCCATTTTTAATGGCAGGATTTAGACACAGTATTGGCGGTGTTCTTATTTGTGCGTATTTTTTAATAAAAGGTTATAAGCTTCCACCTTCAAAAGATTTAAAAGTATTTGCCATTAATGGATTCCTGATGCTGGCATTAGGTAATGGACTTGTTACTTGGTCTGAACAATATGTCAGCAGCGGACTTGCTGCACTTATTTGTTCACTCACTCCGGTATGGATCATAGCGGTTAATGCAATAGTTGGAAAAAAAGAAAAAATGGACTTTGTAATAGTTTCAGGAATTCTGTTGTGTCTTCTTGGTCAATTCCTGATATTTAAAGATAATCTCAAAGATTTTTCTGATCCAAATTATACAGCTGGTATTGTGTTTATATTAATTGCAAACATTGCCTGGGCTGTAGGAACTGTTTATTCAAAGAATCAAAAGAGTGATACCAATCCGGTATTTGGTGCAGGTTTACAAATGATTTTCGGAGGTATTGTGCTTGATCTTTTTGCCACTGCAAAAGGAGAATGGATCGGGCTTCACCCTTCTTCAGAAGCGATTTGGGCATTGATATATCTGATTGTATTCGGATCGATAATCGCTTATGGTGCTTATATGTATGTGCTGAAACAACTACCTGCTACTATAATCAGTACTTATGCATATATCAATACTGTTGTTGCGGTATTTTTAGGATGGTTATGGTTAGATGAACCGCTGAATGCTCTTGTCGGGACAGCAGTAGTGTTGACTATAGCAGGCGTTTACCTTGTGAATAAAAGTTTTAACAATTCAAGGAGTTGAAAATTTCAATTCGGAATTTTTTCATGTAAAATATTTTCAATGAGAGAACTTGGTATGTGTATGTTTATTTGATTAGTTTTACTGAATTCCATCTTAAATTATAGAAAAGTAAAAAATGAAATTAATCTATACCATAGCTTTATTGCTGATCTCTCTTACCGTTAGTTCTCAAACTTACAGCGGTCCCGAAAGTGCTGAATTCGATGTGGCTAATAATCGTTGGTTGATTGCAAATACTTCTAGTCATCAAGTATTGGCAAGAGATAGCGTAGGTACATTATCAATATTTGTTTCCGGTTTAGGAAGTGGTCCGTACGGAATCGAAATTGTTGGCGACACATTGTTTTGTTGTTCAGGTGCAAGTATCAAAGGATATTCTCTGACAACTGCTGCTCAGGTATTCAACTTAAATCTTGGTGCTTCATTTTTGAATGGACTAGCTCATGATGATTCAGGAAATTTATATGCAACCGATTTTTCTGCAAAGACAATTTACAAAGTGAACATTGCTGCACAAACTGATTCAATAATTGCAAGTGGATTAGTGCAATCGCCAAATGGAATTATTTTCGATCAGCCAAACAATCGTTGTGTGTTTGTGAATTGGGGTAGTAATGTGCCTATAAAAGCAATCAACCTTTCGACATATGCAGTTTCAACAATTATTTCAACAACTTTAAGTAATTGCGATGGTGTTGCCCGAGATGGACAAGGAAGATATTTCGTTTCAAATTGGGGAGCTCAAAGTGTTGTTAGATATGACAGTGATTTCGTTGCACCTCCAACAACAGTCGGTACAGGGTTGAGTAGTCCGGCTGATATTTTTTACGATGTAACGCACGACATTTTAGCTGTTCCCAATTCCGGAAATAATACAGTGACTTTTCTTGATTTCAATACAACTGGAATCGATGAACAATCAAACGATGCTATGAGTGTAGCTTATCCAAATCCTGCAAGTAGTTTTCTTACAATTGAGATTGCTGATGAAAATATTGGGACGCTATTAATTTATAATTCAACAGGACAATTGATCCATGAACAATCTTATGTTCAATATGGAAATGAAATTTATGTAAATGTTTCGAATCTGGATTTCGGGAATTATTTTTATTCAATAACTATTACAGGCGGAAAAAGAATTGTCGGCAGATTTCAAGTAGCGAAGTAATTTTTTTAAAACAGTAAGAGCACAAGTTCACAAAAGACCACGGAATT
>JANOBV010000105.1:0-6543 GCA_031411835.1 Bacteroidota bacterium
CACAAGCACACAAAAGACCACGGAAATTTTTGTATGTTTTTTGTGAATCTGTGTTCTTCGTGTTTTAAAAGAAATCTAAATTCCGTGGTCCTTTGTGTGCTTGTGCTCTTGTGTTTTCACTAATAGTCCCCACCAATCTTCCGCGAATTCAACAATTCATTATTCTCAAACTGCGGTAATCGAGAAGGAATTTCATTCAGCGAAATTGTATCATTCAACGTTTCAAAAAAGGATTTAAGTTGAAATTTTTCAGTTGGTGTTAAATTCAGCGGCTCTTCGGAGAGCGTCTGATTAGAAACTTCATAGCCGAGTCCTATTCCACCACCTCTATCATAAAAGTCAATTACTTCATCGAGTGTTTTGAAAACTCCATTGTGCATGTATGGCGCAGTCAATGCAACATTTCTAAGTCCCGGAGTTTTGAATGAATTCTTGAATATGTCGACCGGAATAATTCCATATCGCCCAATGTCATCGTCTAACGTTCTCGGCTTTGTATTCTTTGCTGAAGGCACACCAATGATCTCCCATTCTGTTTCTACATATACTGGTGGCACAAGACTATTGAACAATGGAAGAAAATGACAAGAGCCACAAGCTCCTTTACCCATGAAGATATTAAATCCTTCAACTTCATCATTGTTCATCAGCATTTCTCGGCCACTGATTGTTTTATCGAAATTAGTATTCATGCCAATCAATGTACGTTCGTATTCAGCAATTGAAATTAGAATCGAACGACTAGAAATTACAGTATCTTCAGTTCCGGCGTAGGCAGACTTAAATAATTTACGGTACTCTTCAGAGTGCACAAGTTTATCAGCTACTGATGAGAAGTCGTTATGCATTTCGAGTGGATTACTCATTACTCGTCCCGCTTGATCTTCGAATGAAAATGCCCTACCATCATGAAATAATTTTCTTTGCAGAACGGAGTTAATAATTGTAGGTGCATTTCTTGTTAAGAACTTTCCGGGTTCAAAAGATTGACTTAATGGTAATCCGTCAGTAAATGCTTTCCCCGGTTGATGACAAGATGCGCACGCTCTTAAATTGTTTGCAGATAAAGCAGGATCGAAAAATAAGATTCTCCCTAGGTTTGCAACCTCTACTTGATTTGCATTCGACTTTCCCGGAACAAAGAAATATGTATTGAAAGAATGTGGATCAAAGATCGATCGATTTTGATAATTGATAGCTGTTGTGAAATACAAATCAACATCACTTAACATAATACTTCGCAATTTTGACAAAGCACCACTTAATTCATTATAGTAATCGTTATAGAAATGAAAATAGTCCACTGCGCCAATTTTATAAGATGACAAAGCAACAAGTGAACGATCGATCTGCGAATAGAAATTAGTGATCTCCGTCTTTTTCTTATCATCAACATCAGAGTAAGCAGCATTGATCAACGACTTCATGCCGACTAAAACAAATTCAGATTCCACCACTCCATTTTTGCTATCAGCTGTTTCAAAATCTGCAAACCCAAGCATAAATTGACGAACCATTTGCATTTGCAATGCTTCCCAAAGGGAACGTTCATCGAAATCAAATTGTGAATATGAATTTGGTAAATTTGCAATCAGAGCATATGACTGATCGATAGCATTCTTTAATTCTTTACGATGAAATGCAAGACTATCAGAGTACAAAATATTTTCTATGTATTGAAATCCGCTGAAAGGCACAGGCGGTGTCACTTCATCATCCTCTTCAATTGCCGGAACAACTGCTTTGTTCAATCTGAATGCTTCACCGGGAAAAAAGTAAGCAAGCACACCTTCAATCTTCTTATACTTATTTCTGCAATCGTTCAATGTTAGTCGTGCAGCAATGGTATCAATTTTCTTTTCATTACACTGCTTCGACAAAACAATCACACTTGAAAGCAAACTATCGGTCTGCAGCGTCATTTCTTTTCTGACTCTTGCATTAAAGTTATCCTCATCCGAACCATTAAAAGCAAACAGTCCAACACATATAAAAATAAAAACAACAATCTGAACTATTCTCATATTCCTATGCTAATTCAATCTGCTCCGCTTTATATTTTTTTCTCATTTCTTTCATCGCAGCAGAATGATCGTAAGGTACATTTTTTAGTTTGGATTTGAACCAGGCGGTGAAGGGGATTAGGAAGTCATCTTTCATTATATCTTCTTTTAAAAATGAATTAAAGCTGTCCAAATCTTTTTTAGAAAGCGATGAAAAATCGTAGCCAACATTTTTTAAACATGACAGTAAAAAAATAATTTTTTTGTTTGAAAACAACCTGAAATCTGATGATGTGAAAACAAATTTACTTTTGCGAAGTAAATCGAATATTTTATCTGCATGATCATACTTTGCTAATTCAATTGTTGTCATCAATTGCAATATTTTCTTCTCAATTTCCAAACTTAAATCAGCTCTATTTTTAATTTTAAATGTTGAAAGATGCAACAAAGCCTCTTGATATTTCCCTGCAACAAATAAGTTTAATATAAATAAAAAATATATTCTGTTTTTCAAACTAACATCTATTTTTTCAATTTCTAAGTTTGAAATTAGTTTACCATAATAATTTGACTTATTCAGGTCTCCAGAAATAAAATTTAATACAGCATTTTGATAATATAATACAACTTTGGTTTCTTTGATTCGATTCAAATATTTAGAGGCTTCATTCAAATACAAGTTAGCCTGATTGAATTCATGTGCATTTCGTTTATAGAGTGCAATATTCAACATAATTGTTCCATATCGATTGTTTGAAAATAGTAATGTTCCATTTACAGAATCTAACAATTCAATTAAAATTTGCCCCGCTTTTGAATTGTTTCCATTCATACTAAAATATTGGGCTTTTATCATTGAAGAATAAAACCTCAATGTATAAGAATTAATCTTTAATTCTAGTGAGTCGACTTTTTTCATCGCTAATCTATATTCACTAATTGTTTTTCCTACCTCACATCTACTATGTAATAATATCAAATCTGTATATATTTTTTTTATGTAGCTCAACGACAAACTAAATTTTTGATATTTAGAAAGATCCTTGTCCAATAATTTTATTTCTTCATTTGAATCGGTTCCAGGGAATCTAATTCTTTTTTTATAAAGTGCATAAATTAAAATTTCAAAACATTCATATTCCTTAGAGGAACTAATAACTTGATTTAAGATTTCATCAGAGAGTTTAAAAAGACCACGAAATCGAAAAAGATCAACTAATAACAATTTCCTCTCTAGAGCGAATATGATTTTTGCTCTATCATCATAACTATCATTCAATTCAATAAGCTCATTATTAGAAACAACATCAAGCATTTTATCAAATAATCTTTGATTTAATTTCCGAAAAGCCGATAGATTCAATTTATTATACAACTTTAATTGTACGTCCATTAAAGATATATCAACCGAGTTTGCTAAAAAATCTAAATATTTCAAAGAAATTTTCTGACTATCATTGGCATTACTTTTCCCCAACAATTTCTTCCTTAACTCCCTGACTTCAAAATCTTTAAGATTGTTAAAAATTGATTTTACTGATTGGAATTCTTTCATTATCCTTAATATTATACACTTAATTTAAGTATTAAGTGATGTCCAAAATATATGAATTTCTTCCAAGACACAACAAACTTGTGAAATATTTTTGATAGAAAATAAAATCAAAATGGAAAGAAAAAACACAAGCCCAATCTTAACAAATCTGGGTAGTACTTTAAGGCAACTTAGAATGAGGAAGGGGTTTAAATCAGCAGAACTATTTAGTTTTGAAAACGAATTAAACAGGACTGCATATTGGCGATGGGAAAATGGTCAAAACATTACTATGAAAAACCTAATTAGACTTTGTGACATCCACAAATTAACTTTAAAAGAACTATTTGAAATAATTGAAAACAGATACAGCATTGAGCATAGAAACGAACTTCTAAATGAGCCTGACAGCGTACTTATTAAGAATAAGTACAAAAAGACTAAATATTAGCAATAATGGTGTCATATAAAGGGCCTGAATAATTAACTTTATTATCAAACCAGATATGAAAGGGGATTAATTCAGGACCTTTAATGTTCCAAGAACTTTTTCCACCCTTTAAATTTAATTCTGTTAAATATTTTTTCTTTTTTATTGATACTGCCTTAAAATTGTAATCATCGTTCAATAGCGCAACTAGAATCCGTAAGATGATACGATATCGACTTGGCGCAGTTCCTGATTTTGAAATTCTTTTAAAAAATTTTTCCAAATTTTGCACATTTAAATCAACCGAATCTGTATCATTTAATTCGATTTTACACATAATAGCTAAAATTCTGATATTAATATTCCAACCTTCTTTATCTTTATCAATTTCGCTTAATTGTTTTAGGCTTTTCATACAATCAATGTAATTATTTTCGATAAACATTAAAACTGCTGAAAGATAATTCCATTTGTTTATACTTAAAATTATATTGTTTTCTTTGGGAAGATTGCATAAATTATCAATCAGACTTTTACTTTTGTTAAAATCTCCAAGATAGAAATTCGCATAGAATTTGTTTTCTTGGACCAATGCTTTATTGAAAATATTATTTGGGAAATATTTATTCGAATCTTCTGATAGTTGAAGTGAATCTTCGAAATTTCGAAGTTTAATACAATTTTCGGATTTAGAAAGTAAAACCGATCCCATTCTATTATCTGAATAAACAGATTTTTTTTTAAGTATTTTAATGGCAACGTCTAATGACTCATCAGCTCTCACGAAATTATTTTCGTTTTGAAACATTTGTGTTTTAAGAAGCTGCAAAAAATAGCCAGTCAAGTTTGATTTGTGAAGGTTAAATTCAGTCTCCAATGATGAAATCCCTTTTTTAAGTTCATCAAAATAACTCATTTCATTTCCAGCTGTTGCAATTTTATTCATAATTGAATTAAAATCAGATTGACATTTTCGAAATGACTCATATTTTTCATTTGTTAATTTAATCTCAAAATAAATTTTATCAAGTTCTCTTTTATTGGTCCTCAATCTAACAAATTTTTCCCTCGTTATTAAGCTTTGAATAATCAAATCATAAAGTTCATACTCAGAAGAAATAATAATTGTTTTTTTGCATATTGAATCTGCTTGTTCTCGTAAACCTTTTAAATTTAATATATCAGCTTGAATTAATTTTTTTTTCAACGAAAATATTATTGCGTTTCTTTTCGAGTAGCCTCCGTTTTCAATTGAAGAATCCAACAACATTGAATCAAGTACTTTTTCTCTCAAACGAGTACATAATTTATTGAAAGCTGAGTAATTTAAAGAATGGTAGATGTTCTTTTGAATTTCGCTTGAATTTAAACCTGGCTCAATTAATAATAAATTAACTAACAACAATGATTTGCTTTCTTTTTTAATCTTATTGTCCTTTTGTGATTGTAAGATTCTAGCCAAGGCATTCATTTCTTCAACTGAAAGTTTTTTTATTAAGCTTCTTAAAGAATTTAAGTTATTCATTTTTTCATTTTATGTAAGAAACGGTAGCTATTTAATGGATATAGATTTAATGCTGATATAAATTTGTTGTAACAAAATAAATCAACATGATAGAAGCACTAATTGCATTGATGTTAGCCTTAGGGTTAACTTTTACAAAAACCGATTCTGGTTTGTTAAGCATTGATTCAAAAACAATGACGACACTTCAGCAAAATGAAAAATTCAAGAGCGAATTTTCAACTGATGCATTGACCGACATTGTCGTTACTGATGATGATGATCCTGCCAAGAATAATGGTGAAATACGATAGTTTTTATCTATGTCTAAAATAGATAAAAAAGTAAGAGAAAAATTATTTTACCAAATTTTTCATGAAAATGTATTTAAAATACAGTAATTCAATGAATTAAAAAACTAGGAGGCACCAATTTGATTAAAAACGAAAACACACAAAAAATTTAGTCAACTGCGAAATTTGGCTAAAAAAGGACATGAGGTTTTGCTCTAAAGGCTTAACCTCATGTCTATTTATTTTTGTTTTGTCCCTTTTTTGGGTAGATACTCACGTCTACATTTGAAGAGTATTTAAGTGAAACACTCTCTCCAACTAATGCCAACCAAAAAAGTCTATAACTATCCATTCTCGGATTCGCCTAGCCCGCGACACCGCTTTGAGTCTATCGCCTTAATCGACGATAACACTTTGGATCTTTTTATCAATGAGACCATCCTTAAAGCTGCCGGTATTGCAAAAAATGTAAGCGTTCATTCTAAACCGGCCGATTTCATCAACCAACTTATCAATACCGAAAGACTCAGCGATGTCCCTGAACTGATATTCCTCAATCTCGAAATGTCAGGATTGGAAAACTTCGACTTTATGAAAGAATTTTCTTGTCTCTCCGATTTCATCCGAAGCAAATGCAAGATCGTTGTCATCACAGCTCAGCCAATCGTAAAATTATTATCCAACACAAGCATCGTTCGCTATCTGCAAAAACCGCTCGATGTTTTTCAACTCAAAGAATTTCTGCCGTAAATTCTTAAACATCTCCTCTCCCAACC
>JANOBV010000106.1:0-6146 GCA_031411835.1 Bacteroidota bacterium
CCTGCTACAGCAACTAAACCAACCGGTAAACTGGAATTCGTAAAAGAGAACATTGTTTTCAATTCGGGTAAAGTTTATATGAATTGGGTTTCAAAACCATCTTCTGATGACTGTATATATGTCATTGAAAGATCGATCGACGGAACAGAGTATGAGCCGGTAGGATTGAAAGAAGGTATTGGATCTCCATTAGAGTTGCTTTATAGCTGGGTGGACACAAAACCGGTTACAGGAGTTACTCATTATCGAATCAAACAGATCGATAATGAAGGTAAACTTGTGGCACAAGCAGATCCTAAATCTGTAATGTCACCTGAATCTAGTCCATTGTTTATTGACAAGTCAACAAGAATGGTTCAGGTTAAATAATTACTTCCCTGCCGCTCGTGTTTGTCGTTACGGTAAGACATTTCACAATTATTGACTCTCAGAAAACCAATGAAAACCAAAACGCTGAATGATCTTCTTAATATAAAAGCACCAGGACTGCTTATGGCAGTCCTGATCTTGTGCTTTAATATTGCAAAGGCAAATCCGTCAGCATCTTTTACTTCTGACCAACAAATCGGTTGTACTCCATTGAATGTGCAATTCACAAGCACATCGACCGGTGCTGTTTCTTATCAGTGGGATATGGGTAATGGAAATTCATCTACCCTTGCCAATCCGGCCAATCTCTACACTTCACCCGGTACTTATACAGTAAAGCTTATTGCTTATGATTCCGGTGGAAATGCAGATTCGGTAGTAATGGTCAATTACATTACTGTAGTGGGAAAGCCTACAGCAGATTTCAATTCACCGAATTTAGCATCGTGTTTAGATGGAAATAATTATTTCTTCAATAACACTTCTGTCGGCGCTGCTACCTATTTATGGGATTTCGGGGACGGAACAACTTCAACTTTACCAAATCCTAGTCATTCTTACACAATGCAAGGATCTTTCACTATTACATTAATAGCGACAAGTGCCTTTGGTTGTCAGGATATCAAGATCAGAAATCAGTGCATTACTATTTATCCAAAACCGAATCCGGCAATAACTGCTACCGTAACGGCAAGTTGTGATCCTTCGACATTGTTTCAGTTTTCAAACAATGCCTTAAATGCTACTTCTTGGTTGTGGTCATTCGGAGATGGCCTATCATCTTCAGCTCAAAATCCTTCCCATATTTATGGAAGTCCTGGTATATTTGATGTGACATTGATCGTTACAAATTCATTTGGATGCCAAGACACCTCTGACATTCCTACGGAAATAAGTGTCGGTTTAAATAATTGGGCGAATTTTTCTGCAAATATCGACAGTGGTTGCGCACCATTAATGGTTCAATTTTTAAATAACAATTATAATGTTGCAACCAGTTACTGGGATTT
This sequence comes from Bacteroidota bacterium, assembly GCA_031411835.1. Lineage (GTDB taxonomy): Bacteria > Bacteroidota > Bacteroidia > AKYH767-A > 2013-40CM-41-45 > JADKIH01. The sequence goes on from JANOBV010000106.1 coordinate 1,380, forward strand.
TGGTGACGGTACAACATCGACTCTACCAAATCCGACACATAATTATGCTGTTGGAGGTACCTATTCTGTATTTTTAATAGTGACAACAAATACAGGTTGTGCTGATACAGTTTTTAAATCGAATATGATTGAAGTGGGAATAAAACCTTCAGTCACTTTTTCATATGTAAATACAACAGGATGTTCACCTCTTACTGTACAATTTACAAATACATCAACTAATTACGTATCCTGCTTATGGACATTTGGGGATGGCACTACAAGTACAGCTACGAACCCAAGTCATACTTATACTAACAATGGAGTATTCAGTGTAATTCTGAAATGCTGGGGACCTACCGGATGTACAAGAAGCATGATCTATCATGACATCATCACTGTAACTTCTTCGGAAGCAATTTTCAATGCGAGTCCACGAGTAGGATGTCCGCCATTAACAACAACATTTAATTCACTATCGCCGGTTCAAGGTTTAAATTACCTATGGAATTTTGGCGACGGTTCCACTTCAACGCAAGCAAATCCTTCACATACATATAATACATCAGGAAATTTTGATGTAACACTAGTAATTATTGACTCATTGGGTTGCACAGATACTCTAGTAAAACAGAATTATATTCAAACAATAAATCCGGCAGCAAATTATATTCCACCACCCACTACAGTTGGGTGTGGTCCATTGACTACACAATTTACCGATGCAACAGCAGGCGCAAATAGTTGGTTATGGGATTTTGGTGATGGCACAACATCAACTTCACAAAATCCAGTTCACTCCTATTCTGTTCCCGGATTTTACACAGTAGCATTAACAACAACATCAGCTGCGGGCGGATGTTCACAGCAAATAAATAATTTCAGTTCATTTGAAGTTCAAGGCGGATACGCGGGATTTACTCATACAACATCTACTTGTCCACCATACATAGCGACCTTTCAAGATACATCACTCAATGCTGTTTCTTGGTTATGGGATTTTGGTGATGGTACAACATCAACATTGCAAAATCCGGATCACACCTATGCAGTTGGCGGCTATCATAGTGCATCATTGACAATTACTACAGCAGATGGTTGTAGTTATACTACTATGCAAAGTAATAGTGTATACTTCCAACCTTTTGGCGCTAACTTTTATGGAATACCGCAGGATACGATCTTTCCAAATCCAGTTCAATTTTATGCAAACTCGATTGGAGCTACATCGTGGTTATGGGATTTTGGAGATGGAGGTTCATCAACTTTAGAAAATCCATTGCATGTATTCCAAGTTGCAGGAAACTATAATGTAACACTTACTATATCTAATGGTGTATGTACATTATTTTATGATCCACCACCATTTGATTTCGGCACACCTGATTTGACACCAATTGATGGTGGAAATCCGGGAGGACCCGTTGTTCAAAGTGGTTGTGCTCCATTGAATGTTCAATTTACGAATATGATTCCTGGATCTGTTACATGGCTGTGGGATTTTGGTGATGGGACAACATCGACAGAACAATTTCCGGCACACATGTATTACAACCCCGGGATATACAATGTCTCGCTTACAGTATCAGATACATTGAATATTGTACAGACATTGCCTATGGATAGTATTGTTCGCGTATCGGGACCAAAAGCAGGATTCTACATTGTTCAAAATACATCTTGCACAGGTAGTCAGATTTCATTGGTAGATACTTCAAGTAATGCTGCAACATGGTATTGGAATTTAGGTGACGGCACTTCTTCGAATATACAGAATCCTGTTCATTCATATCCGACATCAACTCCTAATTATGTAATCACACAAACTGTGACAGATACTATGGGTTGTAGTAGTAGTATAAGCAGAAGTATTTATTCAAATTTCATCAGTCCGCTTATTGCAAGTGAAACCGAGATCTGCGGATTAGACACTGTTCACTTTTTTACAAGCTTACAAAACTATGCAAGCTATCTTTGGAATTTTGGAGACAGCACTACTAGCACACAAGTAACGCCATCACATGTTTATACCCAAGAGGGTGTTTTTGATGTAACATTAACTGTGACAGATAATGCAGGTTGTCAGCAAACATTCAATGTTACACCAGCTATAACAGTAAACTTGCCTATAGCAGATTTTACAACTACCACAGGTAGAAGCGGCTGCAATGAGATCAATATTCAATTTGTAAATAACTCTCAAAACGCACAGATGTACCTTTGGGATTTTGGCGATGGGAATATTTCATCGCTAGAAAGACCTCTTCATACATATACTGATGCAGGAGTCTATGATGTCAGTTTAACGGTTTATAGCGGATCTTGCTTGAGCACAAAAGTAGAAGCTCAATACATCCGAGTAGATACTGCATATGCAAATTTTGTTTATACAACTGATAAAATTTGTCTTCCGATCAATTCTCAATTTACGGACTTAAGCGCAAATGCTGTTTCTTGGGATTGGCATTTCGGAGATGGAGATTCATCAAATCTGCAAAATCCAACGCACCTTTATACGGTTGTCGCAACCGAACATCCATATCTTGTTATAACAGATATACATGGATGTGTTGACACTGCTTCGGCAAATACATTTCCGATCTTAAAAGCAGATTTTACCACTTCTGCAGATTCAGGCTGTTTTCCTACGAGTATTCAATTTACAAATGCTTCATCATTAATTGCAGATCAATTTGCATGGGATTTCGGAGATGGATCAACAAGTAATGATCCATCACCAATACACACATACTCACAACCTGGTATTTACGATATTCAACTTGTAATTTCTTCCGTTTGGGCAGGATGTTCAGATACTCTAAGAATGCCGGCTAAGATTAAAATCAAACAACCTTATGCTGATTTTATAAGCACTGATCTCACAGGTTGCGCACCATTTGTAGTAAATTTTACAGATCTGTGTGTTGATGCCGATCAATATCTATGGGATTTCGGTGATGGGACCACTTCAACAAATAGCAACCCTTCACACATTTTTAACACGCCTGGAAATTATACAATAAGTTTAATTGCAGAAAGTAATCTTGGTTGCAGTGATACAATTTCAAGGAGTCAATATATTGAAGTCCGTGGCCCCATTACAAATTTCTCAACATCAACATTAATTGGATGCTCCCCTTTTGTGGTTAACTTCACAGACCAATCTACGAATGCAACATCATGGAGCTGGAATTTTGGCGATGGTAATTCTGAGACAACAACAAATACAAGTCATATATTCGCTGACTCGGGTTCATATAATATTTCATTGGTGACATGGGACACAACAGGCTGTAGTTCATTCTATGAATTCCCGCAACCTGTGATTATTCATCCTAGTCCGGTTACTAATTTCACAACTCCGATACTAAGTGGCTGCTCTCCATTTACAGCAAACTTTGCAAATCTTTCAACGGGCAACAATTCAAACTTCTGGATCTTTGGAGATGGAAGCACATCGACATCGATCAATGCAACACATGTTTATAATCAAGCCGGAATATTTGATATAAAATTAATCACTTCTAATAGTTTTGGTTGTACTGATACAGCGCAACTCCTACAACCTATTGAAGTATTAGCAACGCCAAGTGTAAATTATTCTGCATCATCGCTTGCAGGATGTTCGCCATTAAATGTAAATTTCCTGAATAACACTTCCAATACAATTGGGGCAACTTATCTGTGGGACTTCGGAAATGGTCAAACTTCTACTGTTGCAAATCCATCTGTAGTATTTACGACACCCGGATTTTATAATGTAAATCTTTCAGTTACAAATTCGAATGGATGTAGTCAGAACCAGACATTCTCTTCGCCAATTCAAGTGTATGATACATTACCGCCGAATGAAACGATGATCTATAGTGTATCTGTTGTTGATGATCACAAAGTAGAGATCATTTGGCAGAATAATCCTGCGATCGATCTAGCTGCATATGTTGTTTATAGAAAATCGGATCAAGCAGCAAATTATAATGAGATCTATACAGAGTTGAATATTCAAAACACGAATTTCAATTTAACATCGTCTTATATTGATTCCGGACTTACTACACTTACTAAAACTTACACCTACAAAGTTCAAGCAATCGACATTTGCGGATATACAATTCCATTAGATCAATTAACAGCGCATACCACAGTAAATATTTCATCGCAACGTTCCGGAAATAATATTGCTGTTGATTGGACTGCTTACTCCGGATGTCCTGTAAATACCTATCAATTGTATAGAGCAGCGCCGGGAGAACCATTTACGTATCTTGCAACAGTTCCGGGCGATACTTTAAATTATCTTGATTCAGCTTTCATTTGTCCTGTACCGTATCGTTACAAAGTTATAGCGACGGATCTATGTGGAACAACTTATACTTCATGGAGTGATACATCGCAAACCTATCCGCTGAATACATTAGCAGATCAAATCGTAGATGTTGTACGATCAACAGTGGTTGACAACAAGACTGTACTTACAGAATGGATGCAACCAATGGTGCATCCTGAGCAAGTAGCACAATTTGATATTTATCGTTCGACTGACAATACTAATTTCAGATATCTGACATCTGTTCCTTCTGTTCAAACAGATTTTATGGATTACGACGTCGATGTACAGACAACTAATTATTATTATAAAATTTTAGTCATCAACACTTGTAATATTGATGAAGACCTCAGCGGCCATACATCAACCATTGTACTTAAAGGCACGATGGACGAAATGCGTCAAGTTCATTTGAACTGGACGGGTTACAAAGGTTGGTCATCGGGTGTTGAATATTACAT
>JANOBV010000107.1:0-18597 GCA_031411835.1 Bacteroidota bacterium
AATACTTGTCTTCACAATATCACCGAATGCATAACCGGCTTCTTTCAAAATAGCGGAAATATTTTCCATGACCTGAGTCGTTTCACGAATGATATTGAGCATTACTAATTGTCCATCGGCAGGATTAATTGCGACTTGACCAGAAACATACAAAGTTCCATTCACTTCTACTGCTTGATTATACGGACCAATAGGTGCAGGTGCATTTGATGTTTTTATTATTCTTTTCATAGACTTGTTGATTCATTAAAATCTTTTCCCAACCACGATTTAAAAAATTGTTGTTGGTCGTTATCAGCATTAATATTTTTCACGATCGCATATTTTGGATAATACTCTTTTGAGTCGCCTTCAATTGCAATATCTTTCAATCGTTTCATTGGAGTAAGAACAGTAATGATGATTAGTTCACCACGACTAAGCATTAGTAATTCTTGCAAATTTTCTTCTACCTTTTTCTCATTCACAGCAACGATCTCATCATCTTTACCTAGACCGGCTTTGAAAGAAGGCGAATCCGGATAAATTGAAGTTACTCTTGTCGAGCGGCTATCAGCATTTACTTTAAATCCGAAAAATCGCTCGCTTTCAATTGACGATGGATATTTATGAAGATCTAAACCAGCGTAACCAAGTGTTTCTTCTAGTAATGGTGTGTCATCTTCCGTACCATAAACAAAGTCGATGAAAAAATCGGCTAGAGAAACCCCGGCACAATTACTTACCAAAGAAATATAATCATGATCAGTATACCCACGCATTTTTTTTCCGAAATCGTTATACATATTTTCCATAACAGTATCGAGTGATGCTTTATGATCTGTATTTTTTCGAATCAAAAGATCAGTCATCATTGCTGTCAAGCTACCTTCATCGTAAATGGAAGTCTTTCTTCCCGGCACTCCGGGAACGTATCCATCGAGCCAAGTATCAAAACTGCTATCTGCCACAGCCATATTGAATCGACCGGGATTATCGAAATGTTTTTGCAAACGGACATTCAATTCGACAAAAAACTGATCGATCGTATAGACATCTGCACGAGCCAGAATTTGATCCCCATAATAAGTAGTTACGCCTTCGTATACATATCCTAATCGAGAATAATTCTCTTTTGTATAATCGTAAGGCATCATTTCAATTGGACGAATTGTTTTTATGTTCCAAGCATGAAACAATTCATGCGATGCAACACCAATAAAGTCGGTATACAATGCATCATTCATCAATTGTGAACCGGGACCTAGAGCAAGAACAGTAGAACGAAGATGCTCAACACCGTGATAAAAACGATTTGGCAATATTTGAACGAGGAAAATATAATCTTCCACAGGGAAACTCCCCATTATCTCAATTTGTTTTTCAGAGAATGCTTTGAAGTCAGCGAGAATTCTGATCCAATCAGGTTGTGTATCGCCTTGGATTGCGATTGAAAAATTCACACCACCGGCCTCATATGATTTTGTTTGCAATGTTGCACTTGCGATAAACGGACTATCAGCTAGTTCATCAAAATCTTCAGCAAGCAAAATTCTATTCCCTGACATTTGCATTGAAGACGCAATCCTGTAGTTAGAAGGAATTGATAATTCAACCATGCATTCTTCGTGAATTCTCTCGGGAATAAACAAGAAACAATGCACAGGATTAATGTAGATCTGCTCATCATCGACCCAACAAGCACCCGCATCTAGTTGTGCGCAATAATATTCGTATTTGATGATCAACTTTTCTGATCCGTCAGTTGATACACTCCATGAATCTTTACTGACCTTACGAAAAGCGAGAGCTTCATTTTTGTTATTATATGCTTTCCATTTTCTGATATGTCGAGCAAAATTTCCGATCTCATATCGACCCGGTCTCCAACTTGGTAATTGAAATAAAACTTCGGGACTATCAATATCGGTGACGTGCATTTCAATTTCGACGAAATGCGAAATCGGATTTGATGCAGATAATTTATACAAAATGGCCATATGCAATTTTATAAATAATCCTCTTGCATTTGACATGTCACAAGACGAAGAATTCAACATTTTTAAAATCTATTTTCACTCTAAAAACAGGGAATAAATCATCTGAATTCAATTTGAAAATATTAATCAAAAAGCTTTTTTAGTTCGCTCAAAACAACGAAAGCATAACCTCTTATATTGCAGTCACTTACGACGTTACCGGTTGGGCCGTTCACAATATTTCTCCATTGTGGTTGAATAAAAATGAGATTCGAAAAATAGGACGAACATTTCTTAAATGTCGAATTTGATTCACGAATTACGAATCACTATTCACGAAAAAAACGCCTTCCAATTAACAAAAATGTAATTACCTTCGCACAAATTCTGAAAATTATGAATTACGATCTTATCGTTTTGGGCAGTGGTCCCGGTGGTTATGTAGCAGCAATTCGTGCTGCACAATTAGGAATGAAAACAGCAGTGATAGAGAAATCTGAACTTGGTGGTGTTTGTTTAAATTGGGGATGTATACCAACAAAAGCATTATTAAAAAGTGCTCAAGTTTTTGAATATTTGATGCATGCTCAAGATTACGGAATAAAGACTACCGGAGCTGAAGCAGATTTTCCGGCAATGGTAAAAAGAAGTCGTGGTGTCGCAGATGCTATGAGCAAAGGAGTAACGTTTCTATTGAAAAAAAATAAGGTCGATGTAATTTCCGGTTATGGAACTTTGAAAAGTGGTCGCAAGATCGAAGTAAAAGACAGCGCAGGAAAAACTCAAACATACGAAGCAAAAAACATTGTCATAGCAACAGGCGCACGTTCACGCGAATTACCAAACTTGAAACAAGATGGTAAAAAAGTATTTGGTTATCGTGAAGCAATGAATCTTGAAAAGCAACCAAAGTCAATTGTTGTTGTAGGATCAGGAGCGATTGGTGTTGAGTTCGCCTACTTCTATAATTCTATTGGAACGAAAGTAACGATCGTAGAATTTATGCCGAATATTGTCCCAATCGAAGACGAAGATGTTTCAAAACAACTTGCGCGTTCATTCAAGAAATCAGGAATAGAGATCATGCTTGAATCGACTGTTGAAGGTGTTGATACTTCAGGCACAGGATGCAAAGTAAAAGTAAAAAGTAAAAAAGGCGAAGAGATTATAGAGTGCGATGTTGTACTTTCTGCAGTTGGTATCGCTTCGAATATTGAGAATATCGGATTAGAAGAAGTTGGAATTATAACCGACAAAGGAAAGATCCTTGTGAATGAATGGTATCAAACAAACATGCCGGGTTATTTTGCTATTGGCGATGTGTTGAATACACCGGCGCTTGCACACGTTGCATCGCACGAAGCAATTACGTGTGTAGAAAAAATTGCAGGAATGCATGTTGAGCCGATCGATTATAAAAACGTTCCGGGATGTACCTATTGTTCACCTGAGATTGCATCTGTTGGTTACACAGAGAAAGCCGCGAAAGAAGCTGGGTATGAGATCAAAGTTGGAAAATTCCCTTTCTCCGCAAGTGGTAAAGCAAAAGCAGGCGGCAATGCCGATGGATTTGTAAAAGTAATCTTTGATGCAAAATATGGTGAGTGGTTAGGAGCTCACATGATCGGCGCCAACGTAACTGAATTAGTTGCAGAAGTTGTTGCCGCTCGTAAATTAGAAACAACAGGTCACGAAATAATCAAGACCATCCATCCTCACCCGACTATGAGCGAAGCTATTATGGAAGCGGTGGCTGAGGCGTATGGGGAGTGTATACATTTGTAGGTGATTTAGGTTTTCAGGTTACAAGTTATTGGTGGAAAAATTGTTTAAAGGGTTTAATGTGTTGGGTACACTTTAAACAAATTAAACCTTTTAAACAATTTACTTCCTTAAGCGGGCACCACAGCATCCTTAATCAAATGATGCCTATAGTGTGTAAAGATTTTAGATTTTGAGACGAAGCCTATATATTTTTTGTTGTTCGTAACAGGAAGATTCCAAACATTTGTTTCATCAAATAACTTTAAAACTTTTTCCATGTTATCGTTGATATCTATAACCGCCGCCGGTGTGATCATCAGATCTTTAATAAATGTTTTGTAGTACAATTCTTTCGAAAACATTACATTCCTTACATCATCTAGTAAAATTTCTCCAACCAGATTATTATTTTCATTTACGACCGGGAAAATATTTCTCTTTGAATTTTCTATTGCAGGAATCAAGTCAGCAAGTGTGTCATTTTCATTTACAGGAATAAAATCTGTTTCGAGATAATCATGCAGATCCATTTTTGCCAAGACTAATTTGTCTTTATCGGTAGTGATCAAATCTCCCCTCAATGCAAGCTTTTTTGTATACACAGAAAATGGCTCGAAATATCTTGATACGAGATATGAAATAGAAACTACAATCATCAGTGGAACAAAAAGTGCATAACCACCGGTGATCTCAGCAATTAAAAAGATTGCAGTCAATGGCGAATGAATAATACCACTCATCATAGCGGCCATTCCGATAACAGTAAAATTAACTTCATCCAAATGAGCAAATCCAAGTAGATTCACAGAATGAGAAAATGCAAATCCGAACATTGCTCCGGTAAAAAGCGACGAGCCAAACATACCGCCATTCCCACCTGCTCCAACGGTCAATGATGTAGCAACAACTTTCAGCAACATCAGAGAAATTGCAAATACAACTAACGTCCATGAACCGGCATTTGGAATGAATGTACTATCAGAAATCAATGAACCTGATTCTTTTTTCAGGAGATTGAGTACACTTTCATATCCTTCACCATAAAGCGGCGGGAATAAAAATATAAGTGCGCCTAATGAAAGTCCACCAAGAATTGCTTTGAGATACACTTGCTTCTTTCCATAAAACAAATCGCCGATGAAAAAATAAATCCGTATAGCATACACAGATAAAAGTGCAGCAATAAATCCAAAGAGCACATAATACCCTATATGATCCGATGACCACGAATTAGTAATCAACACAAACGGTTGACCGGAATAAATCAATTTCGACAACAATGCAGATGATGCTGAAGCAATAAGTAATGGAACAATTACAGGCATTGGCATATTCACCAATAAAATTTCGAAAGCAAAAATGACACCTGCAATTGGTGCATTGAAAATTGCCGAAATACCTGCTGCTGTTCCACATGCAAGTAGCAAGGTTCTTTCCTTCAGATTAAAATGTAGCCACTTTGCAGTATTACTGCCAATTGCCGAACCGGTAGCTGCAATTGGCGCTTCTAATCCTGCAGATCCACCAAACCCAACTGTTAGAATACTACTTAACATCTGCGAATACAATTTATCTTTTTCGACATAACTCGATCGCCGTGAGATGGAAAAGATAATATTGGTCACTCCTCTTCCTAGTTCGCCCTTTCTGAATACTTGAGTATAGGTGACAGTTAGCAGAATTCCAATTGTCGGGAAAATGAAAAGTAAATAATGAGAGTTTTGAGATATTGAAACCTGATGTACCCACTGCTGAATAAAATGTACACCATTTTTCAAGACGACAGCACACAGTGAGGTAAGCAAACCAATAACAACACTTGTAAGTATGAGTGATGTTCTAGTTCCAAAATACCGCCTTCGCCAAATGCCGATTTTTTTCGTGACCATTTATGTAAAGATACATATAATGAAGAATGAATCCCGATAGCTATCGGGATAAAAAAAGGGAGAAGCAAAACTTGCTCTCCCTTTTTCATAATTCTTATATTTTGTTTATTGTAAGACGAGTCTTACGATTGCTTTTTGAGTTTCGTTTTGTAGTTCGATAAAGTAAACACCGGCTGCATATTTCTGAAGTGAAAATTCTTCATTATAGATTCCCGATGGTGAACTTACAAGCTTAGTTCCTACAAGTCTTCCATCTGCAGTCATAATACGAATTTCAAGTTTTTTAAATGCCTTATCATTTAATTCAATTACAAATTTATCATGCGTAGGATTAGGGAAAACTTGGATTAGTTGACTCAATTCATTCTGTGCGACTCCATCAAAGAAGTCGACATAAATAATATCAGTACCAGAACATCCATTGCTATCAACAACTGTTACTTCATAAAAACCGGTAGTCGTCACTGTAACTTGTTGAGTTGTTTCAGAAGTAGTCCACGAATAACTGTCAAAACCAAGTCCTGCATCCAACATTACACTTTGACCACTTTGATAGAATAACGAATCAGGACCAAGGTCAACAATAGGTAGCGCAAATATTGTTGCATCAACTGCTTGTTCCGGACTTGGGCAATCTGTTCCGGCAATTGCATAATATGTTTGCGAAGCAGAAAGCAAAGGAGTAACAAAAGTATTTCCTGTTCCAAGCAAAGTTCCACCCGGTGCATCATACCAATTGATCTGATCAGTTGATACTGCTTCCAATGTCAATATACCATTACCACAATTTGATGATGAAGTATATGACGTGATTGCTGAAACAGTATTCACCAATGCATCAACAGGAATCCGATTACTTCTACAAATATCACCTGCTTCAACATAATAAGTAGTCGTAGTAGAAATTGAAGGAGTAACGAATGAACTTCCGGTAGAAAGTAATGTTCCGCCAATTTGCGTATCATACCAATACAATTGTTCAGAAGATGTAGCTAACAAATTAACAGTACCCGAGCCGCAAACAAATGAACTTTGAGTTATAGGATCAGCAGGAATTGCATTGACAATTGCATTGACAGAAACAACTGCACTATTACAACCTACTCCTGCAAATGCATAGTAAACTGTTGTTGCAGATATTGATGGAGTATATAAAGTATCGCCCGTTCCTAATAAGGTACCACCACTTGCAGCATCATACCAATTGATCTGCCCGTTCGAAGTACCTGTTAACATAACAGAACCTGATCCGCAAGTTGATCCATCAATTAAAACCGGATCTGTTGGTGGAACAGTTATAATAGCATAAACCTGAACGCGTGGACTAATACAAATATCACCTGTTGCAACATAGTAAGGTGTTGAAACTGTCAATACAGGAGTTGTAAATGAAGTTCCTGTAAATAATAAATTTCCTCCTGAAGGTGTATCGTACCAATAAACCGTTTCATTTGAAACAGCATCCAAAGTAATTGTTCCATCATCGCATCTTGATGCATCTGACGTAACAGGAGCTGAAGGAATAGGATTGACTACTGCTTGTACAGCGATTCTATTACTTCTACAATTATTTCCTGTCTCTACATAGAATGTTGTTGTAGTTGAAACAGAAGGCGTATTGAAAGATGCTCCCGTTCCAATCGAAGTTCCACCAGTTGCATTTGCATACCAATAAATTTGTTGCGAAGAAGTAGCTGTTAAAGTTATTGAACCGGTTCCGCAACGACTTGCACTCACTGCAATTGGATCGGCAGGAATTGGATTAACAATAGCTTGTACTGAAACTCTTGCGCTATTACAACCGAATCCTGCTTCTGCATAAAATGTAGTTGTTGCACTAATTGAAGGAGTATTGAATGATAGTCCGGTTCCAAGTGATGTTCCACCACTTGATGCAGCAAACCAATTTACTTGCGTAGAGCTACTAGCAGTAAGATTCACTGATCCTGTTCCACATCTATTTCCGCTAGATAAAACAGGAGAAGATGGTGGAGCAGTAATGATAACATCAACTGCTACTCTAGCAGTTCTGCAAATATCACCAGCTTCAACGTAATATGTTGTGGAGGTTAATAATATTGGAGTAACGAACGTTGTACCTGTTCCTAATATTATTCCACCACTGGCAGAACTATACCAAGATAATGGTCCGCTTGAGCTAGCAGTTAAAGTTACAGATCCAAGATTACAGATAGAAGCACTATTTCCCACAGGTAAAGTTGGAACAATATTAACTATAGCCTGAACAGGAACTCTTGCACTACTGCAACCATTCGTAGCTTCGGCATAATAAGTAGTCGTTGAACTTATAGAAGGAGTAGTAAATGAAAGCCCAGTACCAATTGCAGATCCACCTGTGGCAGCTGCATACCAATCTACAGTTTGAGACGAAGACGCACCTAATTGAACAGTACCTGTACCACAACGAGAACCATCTGTTATAGTTGGTGACGATGGAATTGAGTTAATGGTAGCAGTTACCGGTACTCTAGCACTAATGCAACTAACGCTTGTTCCAGCATCTGTATAATAAATTGTAGTTGACGAAAGACTAGGTGTAGTGAAAGTACTTCCTGTTGCAATAGATGACCCACCACTTGCAGCAGTATACCAATTTATCTGTGTTGTTGCAGTTGCACTCAATGCAACAGTTCCTGTTCCACATCTTTCACCATTTGTAACGACGGGACTTGAAGGTTGAGATGTAATGATCGCTTGAACAGCAATACGATTACTTCTACAAGAATTACCTGTTTCAACATAATATGTCGTAGTTGATGATAAGCTTGGAGTTGTAAAAGATGCACCAGTAAATAATAACGTTCCACCAGAAGCAGCACTATACCAATAGCATTGTTCAAGTGAAGTTGCAACAAGAGTAATAGTTCCATTTCCGCATCTACTAACATTAGGTGCTGAAGGTGCTGAAGGAACTGTATTCACAATTGCACTCACCGGTGTTCGAGAACTTGCACAACCGTTATTAGCTTCTGCATAATAAATTGTGGTTGTAGAAATAGATGGTGTTGTAAAAGATAATCCGCTACCAAGTAGTGTTCCTCCGGTTGAAGACGAATACCAGTTGACAGTAGATGCAGAGGTAGCTAACAAAGTAACTGTTCCCGTTCCACATCTACTTACATCTGCAGCAGTAGGTGCGACTGGAGCCGAATTAACGATTGCTTGAACGGCAAGTCGGGTCGATTGACAAGTACCATTTCCTTGCTCAACATAGTAAGTGGTCGTTGATGAAAGAGAAGGTGTAATATAACTTGCAGAAGTTGCGAGTAATGTTCCACCTGAAGAAGCACTAAACCAGTATATTGTTTGACTTCCTGTTGCATTAAGAGTAACACTACCAGGTCCACATCGAACGACATCAGGAGCAACAGGTGTACTTGGAGCTGAAATTATATTTGCTTGAACGGCCACGCGCGGACTACTACAACCAACACCTGCTTCTGCATAATAGGTTGTACTTGCACTTATGACCGGCGTTGTAAAAGTTGTACCTGAACCAAGAATAGCACCACCACTTGAATTTGCATACCAATTAATTGTCAGAGGCGAAGTAGCATTAAGAACAACAGAACCTGTTCCACATCTTGAGCCATCTACAACGGAAGGAGCTGCAGGAGGAGAAGAAATAATTGCATTGACAGGAATTCGAATACTTCTACAACCATTTCCTGCTTCAACATAATAAGTTGTATTAACTGAGATAGATGGTGTAGTATAACTTGGCCCTGTTGCAACTGAAGTTCCACCAGATGAAACTGTATACCAATAAATAGTATTGCTTGAGGAAGCAGTAAGTGTAACCGTTCCTGTTCCACAACGAGAAACATCAGATGCTGTGGGAGAAGCGGGTTGAATATCAACGATAGCATTCACAGTAGTTCTTGAAGCACTTTTACAAGTTGCACCTGCTTCAGCATAATAAGGTGTTGTAACCGAAATAGAAGGAGTAGTATATGTATCGCCTGTTCCTAATAAATTTCCGGCAACCGGAGCATCAAACCATGTAATTAAGTCAGGAGAATTCGCTAGCAGATCAACCGTCCCAGGTCCACAACGAGCAACATCGGCAGAAGTTGGTGCAGCAGGGAGCGGATTCACAATTGCCTGAACCGCTGTTCGTGTACTTCTGCAAGTGTAGCCGGCTTCTATATAATAGGTTGTTGTACTTGTTAGAACTGGAGTTGTAAAAGCTGTTCCTGTGTTCAACAATGTTCCTCCAATTGATGAAGTAAACCAATAAACTTGTTCTGTTGAAATTGCATTAAGATCAACAGTACCTGAACCACAAATGCTAACATTAGCAGCAGTAGGTGGAGAAGGTATTGGATTAACAATTGCAATTACACGAGTACGCGTACTTGCACAGCCGCCATTTGCTTCCGCATAGAAAGTATCAGATGCAGCCAACGTTGAAGTAATCCACGATGTTCCACTGGCAATTGAAGTCCCACCAAACTCCGATGTGTACCATAAAATTGGTGATGAAGAAGTTGCCGTAAGCGTCAATGTTCCTGTTCCGCAACGAGATGCATCAAGTGCAATTGGAGAATCAGTAGTATTAATAGTTACATGCACTTCTATACGTTGACTTACACAATAATCACCGGCTTCAACATAGAAGATAGTATCATTGGGAATAATATTAGTCAAAAATGTACTTCCCGTTTCTAACAATCCACCACCACTTGGCGCATTGTACCAATGGATAGTAGCAGTATCAGATGCCGTAAGAGTTACTGTTCCAGGGCCACAACGAAATACATCGTTCACTAGTGGTGTAGCCGCTTGAGGAGTTATTGTTGCAACTGCACTTGAAAATCCGCTTGGACAATTCCTACTGCTTCGTGCATAATAAGTCGTTGTGCTAGTAAGTACAGGTGTAGTGAATGAATTTCCTGAACCTAACTCTGTTCCACCCGGAGCATCATACCAAAAAATTGAATCGGTTGCTGTTGCTGTAAGAGTAATTGAATTTGCACCACAAGCCGAAGCTGATGTCGTAACCGGATTCGAAGTAGTGGATACAGCAGTCACAGTAAATGCAGGTGTAACAACAGAACATCCGGCATCACTAACGGATACCGTATAATTTCCACCAAGTGTTGCAACTAATGAATCTGCAGTTGCACCGGAAATAGCAATATTATTTCTGCGCCACTGATAAGTATAACCCGGTACACTAGTAACATGTAAAATAGAATTACCGCCTGTACATATTGTTGTATTTCCATTTATACTTAACGTAGTTGAAATTGAAGCATTGTATGCATGACCAGGCGAACCACCTAAACAGCCCGGGAACCAATTTGAACCATCATTTAAACTAACAGTTCGATTTACTAATTCACATGTGTATCCACCTCCATCAGCTTGATATGGCCATGGCGAAATATCCTGATAGGTAAAAGCTAAGTAAACATTATCTGTATAGTTGAATAATCGAACCTCATCACCACCATTTCCTAAATTGAAACCTAACTCCCCTATTCTATTATTAACGTTTGGAAATTGTGATTTGAATTTTATTGAATCTTCAACAACCACCAAATATCCATTTGCAGGAATTACGGTACCTGTAGGAAATGCAAAAACATGATTATCTTGTCCGTCTTTCAATTTCCATCCTGAAATGTTCAATGCCGTACTTCCATAATTCCAAAGTTCAACCCAATCACCTGCATCTGATGCAGAGTCAGAATTATAATTCAGCTCATTAATTGTAACCTGAGCACTCGTTGAAGAACCAGTAAAGTATGCAGTGATTACATCATTAGCAGTAAAATTATAAGTAACAGATTGATTAAAATTGTTTGATGAAATAGCAACATTAGATCGGAAATGATCGAATGTATATCCAGGATTTGGAATCGCAGTAATCGTAACCGGATTACCATTAAAATAAACACCTGACCAAGGCAAACTAGTTGGTGTAATTGTACTAATCTCAATTCTTCCAGAACCGGCAGGTGAGCAGTTTAAAGTAAGTGTTACTTTTGCGGCAAGTCCAAATTGCGCTTTAATATGATCGCGAACTTTATCAGGGCGAGAATTGGCAAATGATTCCATCGAATTTATGTTCGACTGCCAAGTAGAAGTATTACTGCCCCACTTTGCAAAGTGGTCAACCATATCAAATGCCATTGAATCTTTGAAATGATCAATTTCATTACTTATATTAGAAGGTAAAAAAATTGTATTGATCAAATCTGCATAACGATTAATAAAATACCTTTTAAATGTTGGATTGTCGGTGATTGCATCAAACATTTCTGATGAATAAGAAAATGCAGCCGGGTCAATTGCTTTAGATAATCGATTATCAGTCACACTACCATTTAAACCTAGTCCAAAATCAGTATCATATAACAAGTATTTCCATTTGCTACCCGGAGCATTGGGTCTCCACATTTTAATATTATTCGTCCAGTCACCAATCCAATCTCCATTATTATAATACGTTTCTGCAATAAAGTAATCGGAATAGTTTTTAAGATCCAAAACACTGTTCATGTAATCATAATAAGCTTGCGAACTTGCATTTTGAGATGTTGCATAATTATACATATCCCAAAATGTTGCATCACTTCCTTCTTTAACAGTAATACTGCTTCCGTCTTCTTTCAAGTAATCAATTTCAGATTTGCTCAATCCGAAATTATTTTTCATCCAGTTATCGTCATGATTTTCATGAATGGTATAGACACCCCAAAATGCTCCGTTTAAAAACATAACGGTCGGTTCAGTGGCAAGAAATCCGCTATTCGTATTCCTCATAATTCTTTCCATCAATGCATCTCTGAAATGGACTACGTTCCAATCGGTTCCTGAATTGCGAAGAACTAAATTATCAGTTTTATCATTGTAAGGTTTATCAATATAAAATGGATAATTGATTTCACTTGTTCCGTATCGATCACTTAGTTTAATCTCAAAGCTCTTTTGAGGTTTTGCTCTTGAATAATTACCATAGATCTTAATATCAGAATCGAATTTGATAATTGAATTCTGTCCTTTGTCAAAGAATTCTACAGATGCAGGCTTTGCCCAATCTTGCCAGAAATTCGCACCGAAATACGGTGATGTACTTCCTGCATTTGGTCCCATTACATAAATACCCGTATTGTAATCCCAAAGATTTAATGAATCGGTTACAATTGAAAATACAGGAAGCTGTATATTTTCATTGATCAAAAATGTATTTGTAATTGTTGGTCCTGGTAAGTAACCGGATAAAAAGACTCTGGCTCTAATAGTTTTTGTATTATTCAAATGAATCTGACTAGTATATAATTGATCAGTTGATTTAGGTACATTACCATTAGTTGTATATCTGATTTGCGCGCCCGGAATTGTGCTTGATAAAGTTATATTTTGTGATGAGTTATAAAATCCGCTTGGTTTATTGAAGATTACTGTACCTGCATAACCACTATAGCAAGTTGAAGAATTGTTTGACGTACCTGGTGTTGGTGATGACATTAAACAAAAACTAACATTCCCGTCAGGCTTTCTTCCATATGAATGATCTATATCAACTGCAGGACAAACAACCTGACTGATAACAGTTCCGCCTGCATTTGAAAGTGTAATTGTTTCACCGGTTCTTGATAATTTGAAATGTGCATTGAAATAATCATTTGTCGGTGCAAGAAACCATGAAGGTGTAGACGAATATGTAGAACCACTATTTAGCATTCCAAAGAATAAATAGGGCTCAGATGATTGATCAGTAGGTGAAGAAGAAACATCATGCGTTTCAACTGAAAGTACATTTGTTCCTTGACGCAGAATACTTTTTAAAAAGACAGGATCAATGAAAAATGAATCTATTGCTTCACCTCTATACCGATGTGCTTCATGAGTTGATGTTGCCAACGTATTCCATGCCGGTCGAGGAGTTCCAATTAAATTTGCTCTTGCAATTTCAACTCCATTTAGATAAGCAACAAATCCATCATCATAATCCATCATGAAAATAGCTTTCACAATTTGAGAAGTGTCAGCAACAGTAAAAGTTTTTCTCATCATAATTGATACAGTAGATGAGATAGTCGTATTATCATCTCCATCACCATTACCAATTCCGCCATTACCGGAAGACCAAGATCCATCGTTGAAGGAAAGATTCCTCCAATTTGTATCCAATGAATTACTTCCTGCTTTGTATTTCCAACTACCTAATCCATTTACAGGCATTTCGTAATGATCAACAATAACGTTACTTGTTGAATCAGATGCAAAGATCAATACTCTTCTTCCTGATGCAAGATTGAAAGATGGAAAAGTAAAACGAAATGGTTTCGAAATATCATCTGTAAGTCCGTAACCTTGCAGATTGACAGTGCTACCTCCCGCATTGTAAAGTTCGATCCAATCATCATAATCACCATTAGAATTTTGAATGGTAGTTACATTGGAAGGACAAATTTCATTGATTACAATTTGTGAAAATGCATTGAATTTAAGTGATAGCAAAAAGAGGCCTGCTGCGAAGGTTTTTCGTAAAAGTGAGTTCATGAAAAGTGGAGTAGATTGTTGTGTTGAATGTTGGTGGTTTGAGGTGTGTGTTCGCTTCAAATTTAAGCACAAAAACTCATGTTATCTCCAATATTTGGTAAACACACAAAAAATAACGGTCAATAAAAAAGCCCTGAAGTTATGAACAGCAGCGGGTTACAGCGTTTTTTTAAGTACAATATCGAACGTGAAAATTTTGAAAATTTCGCAATATCCCAGTAGAATCAGGCCTTTCAGAGGATTACTGAAAACCAAGATATTAACAATCAAAATGTTTTTGAAAATAAAAAAAGAAGTTTTCAGAGGAGGAATGGTGAAAAAAACAATCTTCATCTCCTGAAGAACACTAATTTACGTCATAAGTTCAACTTTATTGAACTTCCACCATCGTGTATTTTCGTCCCTTATTTTGCTCTTTTAACCAAGCCATTAATGGTGAAAAATAATCAAGCATTGCTCGTGCACTAAGATCCTCCCCGGTCTTATCTTTTAGCAATTTTCTCCAATCTTCACTGCTACCCGGTTTCATAATATCCTGAATAAAAGTTCCAACTTCTTTGCGACCGAAATAATTTGTATTGTGTGGGTCTTGATGCAAAATATTTTTTGAAATGTAATCGTGGACTTGAAATAAAAGAATAAATGAAATTGCATAATCATAATATCCTGCAGGGTCATCATTGATGTGAGTCTTTGTTGCTGCATCACAAAAATCTTCCGGACGATCAGATGGCGGAACAATTCCTTGATACGTTTTCGCCAGCTCCCACCATCTTTTATTCCATTGATCTGTTGGAAGATTTTTCGAATAAAGATCATGTTCAAACATACTCATCGTTCCCGTACTCCAAGGAATAAAAACCACATAATGCAATGCATCTTTCAAAAGCTTTTTCGTTTCATCGATCTTCGTTGTCGAATCAACTAAACCAAGTCCGGCAGCAAATGGCTTCTGCATTGCAGCTAATCCCATCATACTTCCTAAAGCTTCGTGATATGCTCTGTTAGCTCCTTCTCTTAGTAGATAAGGGACTTGAGGATTGCTATAAGATAGATAGTAATAAATATGTCCGTACTCATGATGAACTGTTTCATACCAATGCGCATTTGGAACGATTGACATAAGACATCGAACAGATTTTTCAAGATCCATATGCCAAGCAGAAGCATGTGTATTCTTTTTGAAACCGGCATCTTTTGCTACAGGATACAAACTTGATTTTTCCCAGAACACAGATGGCAGTGCAGGAAATCCCAATGAAACATAAAACTTCTCGCCTTGTTTTGCTATCCACTCTGCATTTTTTAATTCCAGTGAACTGTCAAGATTCAGCCCTTCAACTTTTACCATATCACTCCAGTCTTGGCCCCAACGATTACTTAACCATTGCGCAGGAATATTGTCTGGTACTTCTTTAACATGATACTTTTTTGCTAACTCATATCGCATGTACGTGTGAAGTTCACTGTAAAGGGGAAATAATTCTTTGTTAAACTTTTTCAACATTTCCATCATTTCATCCTTTGTCATTCCATAATCCGAAACCATGTAAGTGAAATAATCAGGATAACCCAAACCTTGCACAACTTTATTTCTAAGATCACGCAAGTTCATTAAACCAGGCTTCAAATCTCTTCCAATTACTTTACTTGCTTCCCATGCTTTTCTGCGAATGATTGTATCCGTCGCATTAGCAAGAATTGAGTCGATATCATTGGGCGTAATTTCTTTTCCATCCATTTCAAATTTGTAACCGTATAATTTTTCAGTCTGCGCAGTTCCGGCTTTGATCAATTCTTTTACTTCTTTCTCTGCAGATTCGGGTCCTCCGCCTGCCAGAAACAAGATCTTTTTTAATTGTTTCACTTGAAGTGGCTGCAATTCACCTTCCCATTTCATATAAGCTCTTGCTTTTTCTATATTCACATTGCTTCCGGTAAATTTCGCCATAGCTCGATCTGCTACTCCAGAATTGTAAGCATTCATGGTATCACCTTCAACAATATGAGTATTCACAAGCCATTGGCCATTCGTACTGGCTGAATAAAGTTCCTGATATTTTAGATTATATCTATCAAGATATGCTTGTACTTCTTTGACGTGTGCATCTTTTTCATTTCCACATGAAAACAAAATCGCAACTAGCAATAATGACAGAAATTGGTTGAGCTTTGATTGTAATAAATTCATTTAACTAAATATTTTTTGATTACTTATTTAGAAATTATTATTTTTTGAATTGAAGTTTTTTCTTCAAAAGAAATTTTTATGAAATAAATCCCTGCAGCAATTTCTGAAGTAGAAATATTATTTTCGCCGGAAATTAAATTTTGAGAATGAATAACCTCTCCAATATTATTTAATAAATTCATTTTTCCGGAAGCGACAGTTCCAAGATCAATGATAAAATCGTTGGCTGTTGGATTTGGAAATAAAGCAAAATCTGAATACCCAATAGAATTACTGCTAAGAATTACATTTTGAATTTCAAATGTCGATTCACAGCCATTTGAATCGGTACTCAGTACGCTGTAATTTCCATTTAATGTTGCAGGATAATAATACAAATTTGCTCCAGCCAACAAACTGTTATTATAAAACCATTGATAAGTAGCAAAGCCTTGTGAAGAATACAATGTATCATCAATTAGAGTGATCGTTTGTGCTATAGCAGGCGAATAAACGTAAATATAATTTGAAAGTAATAATGTATCAGAACCACCTGCATTGTAGACAATGAGTTCTACATCATGACTGCCCGGTGTATTGTAGCAAACTGATTGTGGATCATTCAAAGAACTACTATCATCAACAGCTCCATAAAAAATCCATTGTGAAGAGGTTGCACCAACAGATAGATTTGTAAAATCAATACAAGTACTTGGACAAAGCGAATCGTTTGCGACTGAAAATGCTGCTACAGGAGGAGCAACACAATTAACTACATCAATGGTAAGTTGTCCTGTATAAAAACAACCGAAAATATCGGTTGCTGTAAAATTAACAATTGGACTTCCTGCACTTGCACTCGCATACGTTCCTTGAATACTATCAACTCCATTTGCACTCGTAAATATTAAATTCGTGTCTGAACATGTCCATACATAATTTGGAAATGTACCTAACCCTGAATTTTCTTTAATTGTAAATGTATCACCCAAACAAGCAGGAGCCGGAATAACGCTTGCAATGATCGTAGGAGGAGTGCATGGAAAAAGCTGAACCGTATTATTAATTGTTGCTGCACACGTACCGCCGGTAATTTGTATAGCATTTGCAAGTCCATATGTTGTATCCATCAAGTAAACATAAAGAGTTACGACAGTTGATGCATTAGGATAATAAGGTGTAACACCATCAGCCAATCCCAAATATATTCCGCCGGGTAACGCTGCATCGTAAACTCCATAAACTGCATTTGAACTAAGTGCTCCACTTCCGCACCCACCGCAAGGACTACTTCCTCCATTTGTTTGGATACTTACTGTATAAGGAGAGCAGATACAAGAACCAATTGTTGTTTTGATCACATCCCATCCGGCTCCATCGCCACCCCAACTTGCAGTAAAGCAATTTTGAGCAATGAAAATTCCGCCTGCATCATATCCATCTGCACAAATGTCCCCTTGATTCACATTGCACAATACTTCAACTTGTGAAGTTCCCTGTCCCGAAATTATTTGCCATCCAACAGGTGTTGTCCACGAGTAGGTACTTGCACCTGATATATTAGCTGTATAAGTATAAACGAAACCGGGACATAGCAATGCTGAGCCACTAATCTGAGCTCTTGAAATTGAGCTCATTAGAATACTAAAAACGATAAGCAGTAAACTTTTTTTCATAATTTATTTTTTGACCCTTGAAAAGTAAATAAATAATATAAGACCACCAATTTTGGTTTCTTCAAAAAAATTCATCACTTTGAACGAGATAATAAATGAAAATGAGCTGGAGTTTTTGGGAAAAAAATACATTTATAAAAGAACCTGATGTAACGATCATCGGTAGTGGAATTGTTGGACTAAATGCTGCACTTGCATTGAAGAAAAAAGAACCATTGCTACACATAGTTGTTTTGGAAAAAGGTGTTTTACCCTATGGAGCTAGCACTCGAAATGCCGGGTTTGCATGTTACGGAAGTATTTCAGAATTGCTAAACGACCTTAAAGTTCAGAGTGAAAAAGATGTTTTTGATTTGGTTGAAAGAAGATGGAAAGGTTTAGCTCGATTAAGACAGATCTTAGGCGATAATGCAATTGATTACGAACCTGAAGGCGGATTTGAAGTATTTACAAGTAATGATAAATCACTTTCAGACAAATGTTTTGACCAACTTAATTACTTTAATTCCGAATTAAAAAAAATTACAGGATTAAATAATGTCTATGTCGATTCAACTAACAAGATAAAAGAATTTGGATTCAAGAATATCGAGCGAATGATT
>JANOBV010000108.1:0-24465 GCA_031411835.1 Bacteroidota bacterium
CGTATTCTTTCATTGTGTTTGTTTTTAAAGTGTTAGTTTATGGAGGAGTTGATTGTTTAAATATATTTTGTGTGATTAAAATGCTGCAATCTTATCTGACGCATATTCTCCGGCTTTCAATTTAACATATGCTTTGCGGAATGCATCAATTGTATAATTTACATCTTCAATTGTGTGAACAGCTGTTGGGATCAAACGTAATATGATGATTCCTTTCGGCACAACAGGATACACAACCATTGAACAGAAGATATCGTAATTCTCACGCATGTCGTAAATCAAGTTTGTTGCCTCACCAATTGTTCCGGTCATGAAAACAGGTGTAACAGGGGATTGTGTTTTTCCGATGTCAAAACCTGCTTCTTTCAAACCTGATTGAAGTGCATTCACGATTTTCCACAAATTGTCTTTTAACTCTGGTTTAGAACGAAGTAATTCTAATCTCTTCAATGCACCAATAACCAAAGCAGAAGGCATTGACTTAGCAAAGATCTGCGAGCGCATATTGTAACGTAGATATTCAACTATGTCTTCACGGCTAGATATAAATCCACCGATCATTGCCATACTTTTTGCAAATGTTCCGAAGTAAATATCGATTCCATCGTTCACACCTTGTTCTTCACCTGTTCCTGAACCTGTTTTTCCCATTGTTCCAAAACCATGAGCATCATCAACGAATAAACGGAATTCGAATTTCTTTTTCAATTCAACGATATCTTTCAATCGACCCATATCACCGCTCATTCCAAATACACCTTCAGTGATCAATAAAATAGAGCCACCTGTTTCTTCAACGATACGTGTAGCACGTTCAAGTTGCTTCTCGCAATTTGCAAGATCATTATGAGGGAATACAAAACGTTTTCCCATATGTAAACGAACACCATCGATAATACAAGCGTGACTTTCGCTATCGTAAACAATTACATCATGACGATCCACTAAACAATCGATCGCTGATACCATTCCTTGATAACCGAAGTTAAGGAGGATCGTATCTTCTTTTCCCATGAAAGTTGATAATTCATTTTCAAGTTGCTCGTGCTGATTCGTATTTCCCGACATCATACGCGCACCCATTGGAGAAGCAAAACCAAATTTCGCAGCACCATCGTTATCTGCTGCTCTAACTTCAGGATGATTTGCAAGTCCTAAGTAATTATTCAAAGACCAGATCAAACGTTCTTTTCCGCGAAAAACCATACGTGTTCCAATATCACCTTCCAATTTTGGAAAAGTAAAATAGCCATGTGAGTCTTTTGCATGTTGTCCTATTGGACCACGGTTCTTCTTTAATTTTTCGAATAAATCCACTTTTGTATAAATTTAATATTTGTTAAACGACTCAGAGAACTAGAAAACTCTAAATTTCTGAAACATCAAAAATGCTTTGTTTTAGCTCCTGTTCAAGGCAAAAGTAACTATTTTGATTTAAAAACCAAGAATATTTTCCCACAGGCAATTGTTCATGAAAGTTGCCCGAATTGATGTTTGTACATCTATTGTCACATTTCTCAAGAAAACACAATAAAAACATCAAAAATTCATAAAAAAAGACCACATTTAGCCCCTCTAACCAAAAAATCAAATGAAATTTAATTTATTACTCGCCGGCTTTATTGCCTTAGTTATTAACACTTCAGCTCAAAACCTACAGCTTCGATCAAATTTACCTTATAGTCCAAGTGAACTTGCAAACATTGGGGGTTATGTAGATGCACTTGGAAATGAGTATGCGTTGGTTGGAACTGATTTCGGTTTATCAATTGTTGATGTGACTGATCCTGCTAATCCTGTTATCAAAATTACTGTAAATGGCATAAATTCAATTTGGCGTGAAGTAAAAACATATAGAAATGTTGCATATGTAACAACAGAAGGTGGCGGCGGTCTGCAGATTATTGACCTTTCTAATTTACCAACTTCAGTCAACACAACTTATTATAGTGGTGATGGTCCAATTGCCGGACAAATAACTTCGATCCATGCTCTTCATTGTGATACTGCAAAAGCATTTCTTTATCTCTACGGAAGTAGCGTTGGAAATGGAAATACGATCTTTCTTGATCTGACAGATCCATTGAATCCAACTTATGCAGGTGAATACGTTTATCCGGGAACATCAAACGACAATTACGTTCACGATGGTTACGTTGAAAACGATACGATGTATGAATCGCATATTTATAATGGATTTTTTACGGTTGTTGATGTTAGAAATAAATCGAATCCTGTTCTTTTAGCAACACAACAAACGCCTACAAATTTCACTCACAATACTTGGTTGAGCGTTGATCATAAAACACTTTTCACGACTGATGAAAATTCAGGTTCTTATCTTGGAGCATACGATATCTCAGACTTAAGTAACATCAAAGAAAGTTCACGTTTTCAAACAGCTCCGGGTTCAGGTGCTATCATTCACAACACTCATATTCTAAATGATTATGCAATTACAAGTTGGTACAAAGAAGGTGTAGTTATCACTGATGTTGCTCGTCCGCAGAATCCAATTGAAGTTGGACATTACGATACTTATCCGCAAGGATCCGGCGATGGATTCAATGGATGTTGGGGAGTTTATCCGTTTTTACCTTCAGGAAATATAATCGCTGCAGATATTGACAATGGACTTTTTGTTTTGACACCCACTTACATAAGAGGTTGTTATCTTGAAGGAATAATTACTGATTCAGTTACGAATGCAACGATTAACGGAGCATTGGTTGAAGTTTTGACAACAATTCTTTCAAAAAACTCTAATGCATTAGGAGAATACAAAACAGGAACAGCAATTTCCGGAACCTATGATATTCGTGTTTCAAAAGCCGGATATTTTCCGAAAACAATTACTGGTGTTTCACTTTCAAACGGAGTTCTAACAACATTGGATGTTGCATTAAGTCCATTCCAAACTTTTGCTTTTTCAGGAACTGTGCTTGATAGTCTTACAGCTTTATCTGTACCGGGCGCAACAGTCATAATTTCTTCAGTGAGTGGATTAACATATAAAACTACAGCAGACATCACAGGAGCGTTTACGTTTTCTGCAGTTGTTCCTGATGTATACACAGTGTATGCTGGTCGATGGGGATACAGAACAAATTGTCAATCGCAAACCTTGGTTCAAGGAACTCCAATAACAGCAACAATTGCTCCCGGATATTATGATGATTTCACTTTCGATTACGGCTGGACAGTAAGCGGAACATCATCGAACAGTTGGGAAAGAGGCGAGCCGGTTGGAACCTACAATGGCGCTTCAGTTGAGATCAATCCTGAAAATGATATCCTGACAGATTGCAGTGACTCTTGTTTTGTAACAGACAATCGCGGTGCTCCATACAATGCTACTGACGTCGATAATGGAAACACAATATTGACTTCACCAATATTCGATGGAATGATCTACCAAGATCCGACATTAAGTTATTATCGCCGTTATCTTGATATCAATGGAACAGGCGCTCCAAATGATACGATGCGTATTTCTATCAGCAATGGAACATCGACAGTTCGTGTTGAGTCGATCGGACCAAATGTTGGTTCAAACGGAAATTGGATTCAACATTCGGTTTTATTAAGCAGTTTGATTACTGTTACTTCAACAATGAGCTTGATCGTAGAAGTGGAAGATGTAACACCGGGAAATATTGTAGAAGGAGCTTTGGATCAGTTCGAAGTGACCGGACAATTGATAAATTCTGTTCCAAATAATGTGTCTTTAAATTCATTTATTGCATATCCAAATCCATTTAACAATACAATTTCAATTGATTATAATTTAGCTAATTATAGCAATTCAGTTAAATTGATTGTTCGCGATGTTTTAGGGAAGATTATCCTTGAAAAACGAGGCCTTTCAGGAAAAGGAACTACTCATTTTGGAAATGAATTATCAGCCGGAGTTTACATGGTCGAATTGACTGATGGCCAAAACAGAGTTACTCAAAAAGTGGTTAAGCAGTAAATGATAAATTCATAAAAACACTAAAATATTCAATCCAAATATCCGCTAGTAGTTCGATGGAACTGCTAGCGGTTCTTTTTTGGATTTCGATATTAAAAAACTATCTTTGCCGACCTATGAAAATTAGAGTTCTCCCGATCTTTTTTCTGCTTCTAATGGCAATGACTTCTTGTAGCAATTATTCAAAAATGCTGAAGAGTCGTGACATGGATGCGAAAAACGATTATGCGATTAAATTGTACAATAAAGGCGATTATTACAAAGCATTACCGCTTTTTGAAGAATTGATCACTGTCTATCGCGGAACAAAAAAGGCTGAACAAACCTATTACTATTACTCCTACACGAATTACCGGATTGGTGATTTTGAAACAGCAGCATATGATTTCGACAATTTCTCGAAGACATATCCGAATAGTGAATTTGCTGAAGAATGTGCTTTTATGCATGCATATTGCTATTTCCAAAGTTCACCGCAGTTTTCATTAGACCAAACGAATACATACAAAGCAATAAATGAATTACAGTTATTTGCTGATCGTTATCCGCAAAGCAAAAAGATCGAAGAGTGCAATAAGTTGATCGATCAGTTGAGAGAGAAATTGGAGGAAAAAGAATTTGAGAATGCTGAATTATATTTCAGTACATCTGCTTACAAAGCTGCAATTACAACATACAAAAATCTTGTAACAGATTTCCCTTCTACTAAATACAAAGAAGAAGCAATGTACAAGATCGTACGTTCTAATTTTCTTTTAGCAGAAAATAGCATTGAGTCAAAATTGATTGAACGGTATACTGAAACGATTACAGCTTACGGAGAATTTAATACAGCATTTCCTGAAAGCAAATACAAGAGTAAAGCAACTGATCTTTACGAAACCTCTGTGAAGAAAATTGAAAAGATCAATAAAAACGAGATACAATAACATTTACAAATAAATAATCATGAGCTATAAATCAGAAGTTACAACTACAATTACCAGAAACGTTCCTGAATACGATAAGAAAACAGGTAATGTTTATGAATCATTAGTAGTAATTGCAAAACGTGCAAATCAGATTTCTACCGAAATGAAGGAAGAGTTGAATGCGAAACTTTCAGAATTCAATTCAACGACGGATAATTTGGAAGAAATATTTGAAAATCGTGAGCAAATCGAAATTTCAAAATATTACGAAAGACTTCCAAAGCCGACATTGATCGCCATTCAGGAATTCAATGAAGATAAAATTTATTTCCGCAATCCGTCAAAGGAAAATCAAAGCGAAAAATAATTATCGTTCATTTAAAGATTGAAATGATCCAAGACCCTGGAGTTTTGGATTTTTTCATTTCTATACCTCGAGACGAATGAGAGGAAAAAAGATCCTACTTGGTATTACAGGAAGTATTGCAGCCTATAAATCTGCTCTACTTGTTCGTCTATTGGTTAAAGCCGGCGCAGAAGTAAAAGTTGTTATGACACCTGCCGCGCGCGATTTTATTACACCCCTGACACTTTCAACACTCTCTAAAAATCCTGTCTTTTCTGAATATGCAAATCTGGAAACCGGCGAATGGAGTAATCATGTCGAACTAGGGTTATGGGCCAATGCATTGGTTATCGCACCTGCATCAGCAAATACCATTTCTAAAATGGCCAACGGCATTTGTGACAACTTGCTTCTTGCTGTTTATCTCTCTGCTAAATGCAAAGTCTTTTACGCTCCTGCAATGGATCTTGACATGCATAAACATCCTTCTACACAGGACAATATTTCCAGACTAGTCTCTTTTGGGAATCAATTGATCTCTGCTACTTCAGGCGAATTAGCCAGTGGTTTGCACGGTGAAGGAAGAATGGAAGAGCCGGAATTGATCTTTGATGTACTCGAGAAGTATTTCAATACTGGTCTACCGTTGAGTGGTAAAAAAGCAATGGTTACTGCAGGACCAACCTATGAGGCAATTGATCCGGTTCGGTTTATTGGGAATCGCTCTTCCGGTAAAATGGGATATGCTATTGCTGAAGAGCTAGCCAATCAAGGTGCAGAAGTCCTATTGATAAGCGGTCCAAGTAATTTGAACGTGGTTAATTCGAAGATCACGATAAAGAATATTGAATCTGCTCAGGAAATGTTAGATGCTTGTATGACAGATTTTTCAACTCAAGATATCATTGTGATGTCTGCAGCCGTAGCCGATTACAAACCGGAAAATGCAGCCACTGAAAAGCTTAAAAAGAAAAATAACGATCTTCCTTTGTCGTTAGTTCCAACACAAGATATTCTTGCATTGATGGGAGAGAAGAAGAACTCAAAACAGTTCATTGTTGGTTTTGCATTAGAAACTGAAAATGAAATTGAAAATGCAAAAGGGAAATTAAAGAAAAAGAATCTGGATCTAGTTGTATTGAATTCATTGAAAGATGAAGGTGCCGGATTCAGTCATGATACCAATAAAATTACGATCATCGATAAAAAAGAAATGCAACATTCTTTTGAATTGAAATCAAAGACGGATGTTGCAAAGGACATTGTTAATCTGATTGTCTCGAACGTTACTAACACCATGCTGCCATGATAGCAAAGTCAAAGTTATTTTTTTCAATTCTGTTATTTTCCTTTTGTGCAAATAGTCTCTTAGCACAAGAATTGAATTGTCAGGTTTCAATACTAACACCTCAGATCCAAGCGAGCGATAAAACAATTTACGATAAACTGCAAACTGATCTTCGTGAATTTATGAATAATCGTAAATGGACAACTGATGAATTTCTAAATCAGGAAAGAATTGAATGTAGTATAGTAATCACTATCTCTGAACGTTTATCAACGGATGAATTTACTGCTAGTATACAAGTATCTTCTCGCCGCCCGGTGTATCATAGTTCGTACAATTCAACAATGTTCAATCACCAGGACAAAGATTTTTCATTTAAATATGTTCAAGATCAAACAATAGAATTTGACGAAGGTAACGTCAGATCAAATCTTACTGCTGTTCTTGCTTATTATGCCTATATCATTCTTGGTTTTGATTACGATTCATTTTCACCATTGGGGGGAACACCATATTTCACCAAAGCACAAGACATAGCAAACAATGCTCAGAATCTACCTGAAAGAGGATGGAAGGCATTTGAATCTTCAAGAAATCGTTATTGGGCAATAGAAAATATTCAAAACATTTCATTCCGTCCGCTTCGTGAAACTATTTATACTTACCATCGACTAGCCTTAGATAAGTTCGAAGAAAATTTTTCTGATGCGAGAGCAATTATGACGGAAAGCTTAAAAAGCCTCAGAAAAGTGTATCAGGATAAACCAAACTCTTTTTTGATGCAATTATTTTTCACTGCAAAAGCAGATGAGATCGTAAATATTTACACAGCTGCTCAGCAAACTGAAAAAACTGATTTAGTTCCAGTACTTTCACAAATAGATCCGGCGAATGCTTTGAAGTACCAAGGAATACTTTCGACATCGTCTTTACCGGGCTCGGGGAAATAATGAAGAATGAATCCCGATAGCTATCGGGATGAAAAATGAAGAATGAAATGGTGTAATGGTGAGCAGCACATTAAACCAATTAAACTCCTTAAACTATTTAAACATTAAACAAAAATAAAAAGTAAGTAAATTAATCATGGCTCTAAAATGTGGTATTGTCGGCTTGCCGAATGTTGGTAAATCGACATTATTTAATTGTCTCTCGAATGCAAAAGCGCAAGCTGCAAATTTTCCGTTTTGTACGATCGAACCCAATGTAGGTGTGATCACTGTACCGGATGAACGATTGAATGAATTAGAAAAATTAGTGAAACCGGAACGCGTAGTTCCTACAACAATAGAAATCGTTGATATTGCAGGACTCGTAAAAGGAGCCAGTAGAGGTGAAGGCTTGGGAAATCAATTCTTGAGTAATATCAGAGAATGCGATGCAATCATTCACGTGGTTCGTTGTTTTGAAGATCCCAATGTTGTACACGTTGATGGCTCTGTCAATCCGGTTCGTGATAAAGGAACCATCGATACAGAATTGCAATTGAAAGATCTTGAAAGTGTAGATCGTAAATTGGGGCGGACTGAAAAGATGGCGAAGATCGGGACAGATAAAGATGCAAAAAAATGCATGGAAGTTTTGACCATTTATAAAAACCATTTAGAAAAAGGGTTGTCTGCGAGAAGTGCTCCTGTAGCTCCTGAAGATAAACGTTTCATTGACGACATCTTTTTACTTACTGCAAAACCAGTATTGTATGTATGTAATGTGGACGAAGGGTCTGTTGTTTCAGGAAATAAATACGTAGATCTTTTAAAGGAAGAAGTAAAAGATGAAGACGCTGAGGTGTTAGTGATTGCTGCAGCAATTGAAGCAGAGATCACTCAGCTTGAGAGTTTCGAAGATCGCAAAGCATTTTTAAGTGATCTTGGATTAGAAGAATCAGGTGTTACAAAATTGATCAAGGCTGCATATCGCTTGTTGAGTTTATATACTTATTTCACTGCGGGTGTAAAAGAAGTTAGAGCATGGACAATTACTAAAGGCATGCTAGCTCCACAAGCAGCAGCAGTTATTCATACTGATTTCGAAAAAGGATTCATCAAAGCGGAGGTAATTCGTTACAACGACTTTTTAAGTTACGGTTCTGAATCTGCTTGTCGTGATGCAGGTAAACTTAGCATTGAAGGAAAAGAATACCTAGTAGGCGATGGCGATGTTATGCATTTCCGTTTTAATGTATAAGTAAACGATCAGATGATATCAACGATATTGGTCATAGTTACTATTGGAATCAGTTTGCTTGCATTCTCTAAAAATGAATACATGAATAAATTGATCTTCAATCCGTATATGATCGATAAGCACAAGCAATGGTATCGATTTATTAGTAGTGGGTTCATTCATGCTGACATCATTCACCTTGCTGTGAATATGTTCGTGCTTTTTTCATTCGGTGGAATCATTGAAAATTATTTTTCAGCATACTTCGAGAATAAGGCAAATTATTATTTTCTGCTTTTGTATTTCGGCGGTATGGTTACAGCAGTCATTCCGACATTCAAAAAGAATAAAGACAACATGTATTACAATGCACTTGGAGCTTCCGGTGCTGTCTCTGCAGTGATTTTCTCTTTTATTTTGTTGGAGCCAATGCAAAAAATATGTTTGTATGGAATCCTTTGTTTGCCATCAATTGTATTCGGAGTTGCATATTTGATCTATTGCTATTACATGGGCAAAAAAGGCGGCGATAATGTAAATCATGATGCTCACTTGTGGGGTGCAATATTTGGTTTCGTCTTTACAGCACTTCTCAAGCCGGATCTGTTGATCACTTTTTTTCAAAAGTTAATCTACTTTAGAGATGTCATTTGAAAAACAAAAGGCAATTTTCTTAGATCGTGATGGCGTGCTCATTCAGGAAAGAGGCGATTATACATGGTTACTTGAAGACCTCAAGATCAATCAGGGTGTTGTAGAAGCGTTGACAAATTTTTCAAAGCAAGGATATCTGTTGATTGTTATTTCAAATCAAGCCGGAATCGATAAGGGATTGTATAGCAAGCAAGACGCCGATTATTTGCATTTGCACATTTCCCGACATCTCGGAATGAACGGAATTACAATTGCTGAATATTATTATTGTCCACATCATCCAACAGTAGGCAATTGCATTTGCCGCAAACCGGATTCACTTCTGCTTGAGAAAGCAATGGCTCGATTTAATATTGATGCAAGTAAAAGTTACTTCATTGGCGATGCAGATCGTGACATTGAAGCCGGAATGAAAGCTGGTGTTACTTCGATTAAGATTGAGCCGAATGGGGACTTAAAGAATGTCGAATTGAGATAACCATTAAATCTGTCTAAGTCATTTTGAACCGAAAGAAATCGTAAATTAGTGGATATATATTTTTGATTTATGGCAATTAAAAAATCTGAATTATACAGTTCCCTTTGGGCGAGTTGTGACGAATTAAGAGGCGGAATGGACCCAAGTCAATACAAAGATTATATACTTGTATTGTTGTTTGTAAAATATGTCTCTGATAAATATGCCGATGATCCTGATGCAATTATTACCATCCCAAAAGGTGGTAGCTTCAAAGACATGCAAGCCTTAAAAGGCAATAAGGATATTGGAAATCAAATCAACATTATTATTGGCGAATTAGCAAAAGCCAATGATCTGAAAGGTGTGATTGATGTAGCAGATTTTGCTGACGATGATAAACTCGGCAAAGGAAAGGAAATGGTCGATAAATTGACCAACCTCATTACTATATTTGAAAATCCGGCTCTAGACTTCAGTAAGAACCGCGCAGGGGGTGATGATATTTTAGGTGATGCATTCGAGTACCTCATGAAAAATTTCGCCACAGAAAGTGGTAAAAGCAAAGGACAGTTTTACACACCTAGCGAAGTAAGTCGCGTAATTGCAAAAGTGCTGAACATCCACGATGCAACAAACAAAACAACTTTTTATGATCCAACTTGTGGTTCAGGCTCATTATTATTGAAAGCAATCGACGAAGCCGACGGTAAAGGAACAATCTATGGTCAGGAGAAAGATGTGGCTACAGCTGCCTTAGCCCGTATGAATATGATTTTGCATGGACAAGAAGCAATCGAAATTCACAGAGGACAAAGCACACTTTCTGATCCGTTTTTTAAAGATAGTAACGGCCATTTAAAAACATTCGATTTTGTAGTAGCAAATCCACCTTTCTCATCGGTCAATTGGGCTTCAGGATTTAATCCGCAAGACGATCTATACGGTCGATTTGAAAAGGATGAAATCGAAAGTTCAAAAACAAGAAAGACAACTTATAAAACACCGCCTGATAAAAATGGTGATTACGCTTTTCTCTTACATATTATTAAGTCACTTAAAGTAAACGGTAAAGGAGCTTGCATTTTGCCACACGGAGTTCTGTTTCGTGGGAATGCAGAAGCAGAAATTCGCAAAAGTCTTATTGAACGCGGTTACATCAAAGGAATTATTGGTTTACCTGCCAATTTGTTTTACGGTACAGGCATTCCTGCTTGCATAATTGTAATTGATAAAGAAGGTGCCAACGATCGAAAAAATATTTTTATGATCGATGCCGGTAAAGGTTTTATCAAAGACGGGAATAAAAATCGTTTACGCGAGCAAGACATTCATAAAATTGTTGACGTCTTTAATAAACAAATTGAAGTACCGAAGTTTAGTCGCTTGGTAAGTGTGGAAGAAATAAGCGATCCGAAAAATGATTTCAATTTGAATATTCCACGATACATCGATAGTCAGGAAGCGGAAGATATACAAGACATTGAAGCACATTTGCTGGGCGATATCCCCAATGCTGATGTTGAATCGTTAAATGAATATTGGGAAGTTTATAAATCGCTTAAAGAAGTACTGTTTACTGCAAGTAAAAGAAAATTATACAGCAAACTGAAAATTAGTAAAGACAGCATTAAGCAAACTATTTTCAACCATCCGGAATTTATTAATTTTAGTATTGAGATGGATACTCTGTTTGCGGACTGGAAAACACGAAATATTAAACTGCTAAAAGCATTAGCCATTGGCATAAAACCTAAGCAAACCATTTTCAAAATTTCCGAAGATGTTTTGAGAGCCTATACCGGCAAAGCGTTAATGGACAAATATGATGTGTACCAGCATCTGATGAATTACTGGAACGACGTAATGCAAGACGATTGTTATTTGATTGCCGTCGACGGCTGGAAAGCCGAATTAACCATTTTCAAAAAATCAAAATCCGCAACCATTTGGGATTGTGATCTTGTTCCAAAAACTTTAGTGATTGATCGTTATTTTTTGACTGAGAAAAAAGCCATTGAACAACTGGAAGCCTACAAAGAAAATATTGCTGTCAAGGTTGTTGATCTGGAAGAAGAACACAGCACTGAAGAAGGACATTTTGCCAATATGGAAAAAGTAAATCTAACTGCTGCTTTGAGTGAATTGAAACTGGTAAATGGTGAATTGAAAAAAGATCAAAAAAATAAAGTCTCGCTGGAAAAGAAAAAGATCTTAGAACAATACATAGAACATTGTAATAACCAAATTCAACTCAACAAAAAAATAAAAGAAGCAATTGCCGACCTCGAAGTGAAAGTAATTGAACGTTACAGTACACTTACAGTAGACGAAATAAAACAATTAGTAGTCGACGACAAATGGATGGCTACCATTGAGCGAAGTGTAAAAACAGAGATGGAACGCATTAGCCAACGATTGACTCAGCGAATAAAAGAATTGGCTGAGCGGTATGAAACGCCATTGCCAAAACAAACTGCACATGTTGCTGAATTGGAAGAAGCCGTAAATGCTCATCTTGAAAAAATGGGGTTTGTATGGAGTTGACGTCAGAAAAATATTTGGAAAATAAAACAATATCACTTCCTAATGATTGGTTGCCCTTTAAACTAGGAGAGATTTCAAGTATAATTGGAGGTGGAACACCAAGTTCATTCGTCAAAGTATATTGGAATGGTGATATTAATTGGTATACTCCTACTGAAATCGGAAATAGTAAATATTCCTATGAAAGTATACGGAAAATCACCAAAGTTGGATATGATAATTGCTCTGCAAATATGTTACCTATTGGTTCAATATTGCTAACTACAAGAGCAGGGATTGGGGATATTAGTATTTTAATGAATGAAGGTTGTACAAATCAAGGATTTCAATCTTTTATTGCAAAGGAGTTTATCGATAACGAATTTCTTTATTATTTAATTTCTACTTTGAAGAGTACATTCCTTAAAAATGCAAGTGGTAGTACGTTTCTAGAGATTAGCCCCAATAAGATAAAAGCAATTCTAGTTTCAATTCCTCCCACTAAAACCGAACAAACCGCCATCGCCACCGCTCTCTCCGATGCCGACGCATTAATAAGCAGTATAGAAAAACTCATTGCCAAAAAACGCAACATCAAACAAGGGGCAATGCAGAAATTGTTGGAACCGAAAGAGGGGTGGAGTGTGAGGAAGTTGGGGGAAGTACTTAAGGTGAAGCACGGAAAGGATCAAAAGGAAGTTCAGAATGAAAATGGCAAGTACCCAATTTTAGGGACTGGTGGATTTATGGCTTTTACTGATGAATTTTTATATGATAAACCATCTGTGTTAATTGGAAGAAAAGGGACAATTGATAAACCACAATTCATGACAATCCCTTTTTGGACTGTTGATACATTGTTTTACACAGAAATATTCAATGGCTATAGCGCGAAATTTATTTACTATATTTTTAACATGATCGATTGGTATTCTTTCAATGAAGCATCTGGTGTTCCAAGTCTAAATGCAAAGACTATTGAAAAGATCGAAAGAGGTTTTCCTAATTATATGGAGCAAACTCGCATCGCCATCATTCTTTCTGACATGGATACAGAAATAGAAGTCCTGGAAACCAAATTAAACAAATACAAAAAAATAAAACTCGGCATGATGCAAAACCTTTTAACCGGAAAAATCAGGTTGGTATGAGTAAAAGGAAAATCTTCATCAGCAGTGTACAAAAAGAGTTTGCAAGAGAAAGGCAAATGCTTTTTAATTATTTGCATAGTGATGCATTGCTGGGATTATTTTTCGAGCCATTTCTTTTTGAGAATTTGCCGGCAACGGATCAGAAAACGGATGTTGCTTATATAAAAGAAGTTTCCAAATCGGATATTTATCTGGGGTTATTTGGTGCAGATTACGGTTTTGAAAATACAAAAGGAATTTCTCCAACTGAACAAGAGTTTGATGAAGCAACTGTGCAACACAAAACCCGACTCATTTTTATTAAAGGCGAAAGTAATCTGGTTCGCAATCCAAAAATGTCGGGACTTATTCATAAAGTGGGTTTGGATGTTATCCGCAAACGCTTTAATTCTGATGCAGAATTAATTTCCGGTGTATATGCTGCTTTGGTCAATTATCTGAAAGAAAAAGGATCTATACAATCAGGTCCTTTTGATGCCGCTCCGGCAAAAGCTGTAATGGATGATATTGATGATGCAAAAGTTGCTTCTTTTGTAGCGCGGGCAAAAGTAGTGCGCAATTTTCCTTTGTCGCCCGCTGCAACTGTTGTTGAAATTCTGACGCATCTCAATTTGATTTATAATGATGAATTAACCAATGCATCAATACTATTGTTTGGAAAAAATCCGCAGCGATTTATTCTGGGCTCTGAAGTAAAATGTGCGCATTTCCATGGTAAAGAAGTTGCCAAGCCAATTCCTTCTTATCAAGTTTACAAAGGAAACGTATTTGAATTGGTTGATCAAAGTGTAGATTTTGTTCTGTCAAAATTAAGTGTTGAAGTAGGAACACGTGAAGCAAGCAATCAAGTCCCGACGAGTTACGAAATACCAAGAGCTGTAATTGCCGAAGCTATTGTAAATGCAATTGCTCACAGAGATTATAGCAGTACCGGTAGTGTACAAATAATGCTTTTTGCTGATCGCTTAGAAATTTGGAATCCCGGTACATTAGCTTCTTCCCTTTCTCTTTCTCAGTTAAAAAAGCATCACGGTTCTTTTCCTGTTAATCCTTTACTTGCCGAGCCAATGTATCTGGCCGGATATATTGAACGTCTTGGTACCGGTACTCAGGATATGGTAAATATATGCGTTGCGGCTAACTTAAAAGAACCTGTATTTACGCTGGATGATGGCTTTAGGGTAACTATTTATAGATCTACCGGACAACCTACTGGACAACCTAGTGGGGAAGTTACCGGGGAAGTTACTGGGGAAGTTACTGGGGAAGTTACTGAAGAAGTTAGAAGAGTAGTGCTAGTATTAGTTGGTGAAATGAAAAGAAGTGAGATCCAAATAAAATTGGACCTAAAAAGTGATGATTTTTTTAGAGTAAATTATATTCTTCCGGGATTAGACACTGGTTATATCGAAATGAAGTATCCGGAGAGCCCTAATCATCCTCAGCAACGTTACAGCTTATCTGAAAAGGGAAAAGCATTGCAAAAGAAACTCAAAAAGTCAACTAAGAAGAAATGAGCAAAGTCGGACAAATAGAGCGTGCTACTCAAAACCGCATAGTGCAATTGTTTCAGAAACAATTATACTATCGGTATTTAGGTAATTTGGAAAAGGAAGAAGATAATAGCAATGTTAACGAAAAATTACTTGTCGCTCATTTAACCAAGAAGGGTTATAGTACTTCACTCATAAATAAAGCAATCGTAGAATTTAAAAAGATCGTCAATATCAATTCAAACGATGATCTCTACCAAGCCAACAAAAATGTTTATGCTGCGCTCCGCTATGGAATCTCTGTAAAAGAACAGGCCGGTCAGAACAAAGAAACGGTTCAATTGATCGACTGGAAAAATCCTCAGGGAAATGATTTTGCAATTGCTGAAGAAGTCACCGTAAAAGGACAACACAAAAAACGACCCGATATAGTTATTTATATAAATGGAATTGCAATTGCAGTGCTTGAATTAAAACGCAGCACTATTTCTGTTTCTGAAGGTATTCGGCAAAACAACGACAATCAAAAACATCTTTTTATAAAACCGTTTTATACTACTATTCAATTAGTGATGGCCGGGCAAGATGTAGAAGGAATGCGATATGCAGCAATCGATACTTCAGAAAAATATTATTTGAAGTGGAAAGAAGTAAGCGAAGAATTTAATAAGAACGACACCTATCTATTAGAGCTTACCAAACCAATAAGAGAGCATGCCGACAAAGTGGATAATCTCTTAGATAAGCATATTATTGAAATGCTTGGTAAAGAACGGTTGCTGGAAATCATCCATGACTTTATTGTGTATGATAGAGGGCAAAAGAAATTTTGTAGGCCCAATCAATATTTCGGATTAAAAGCGGCGCAAGAATTTATCAGGCAAAAAGAAGGCGGAATCATCTGGCATACACAAGGCAGTGGAAAGAGTTTAACAATGGTGTGGCTAACAAAATGGATTCGTGAATATAATCCCAATGCACGTGTACTTATCATTACCGACAGGGATGAGTTAGATAAACAAATTGAAAAAGTTTTTAAAGGCGTTGATGAACATATAGTAAGGACTAAAAGCGGCGCCGATTTAATTGAGAAGTTAAACGATACAAAGCCTTGGCTTTTATGTTCTCTCATTCACAAATTTGGCAACAAAGAAGAAGCCGATTACGATAGCTATTTAGAAGAACTAAAGAATAGTTTGCCAAAAGATTTTAAACCCAAAGGTGATTTTTATGTATTTGTAGATGAATGTCACCGCACACAAAGTGGAGACCTAAACAAAGCAATGAGAAAGCTATTAGGTGATGAAGCTATTTTTATTGGTTTCACGGGTACACCACTAATGCAAGCTGATAAAAAAAAGAGTATAGAAATTTTCGGGAAGTACATTCACACGTATAAATTTGATGAAGCCGTAAAGGATAAAGTTGTATTAGATCTGAGATATGAAGCAAGAGACATCGAACAAAAAATAACTTCATTAGATAAAATTGATGCATGGTTCGACAGCAAGACAAAAGGATTAACGGATTTTGCCAAAATAGAGCTAAAACAAAAATGGGGCACAATGAAAAAAGTGTTCAGTTCTGTTGGTCGCCTGCAAAAAATTGTTGCCGACATTTTATTGGACATGGAAACCCGTGATCGATTACAAAATGGTAGAGGTAATGCAATTTTGGTATCCGATAGTATTTACAATGCTTGTAGATTTTATCAATTATTTCAAGATGCAGGGTTTACACGTTGTGCAATTGTTACTTCGTTTGCTCCGACGCACAGCGATATAAAAGGTGAAGGAGAAGGCTATACAGAGAAGTTGATGCAATATGATATTTATCAAAAAATGCTCAATGGAAAAACCACTGAAGATTTTGAAGACGATGCTAAAAAGAGATTTATAGAAGAACCTGCACAAATGAAATTGCTGATTGTAGTAGATAAACTACTTACAGGTTTTGACGCACCGAGCGCTACATTTCTATACATTGATAAAAGCATGAAGGATCATGGTTTGTTTCAGGCAATTTGTCGAGTAAATCGTTTGGATGGAGAAGATAAAGATTACGGTTACATCATTGATTATAAAGATCTGTTCGGTAGTTTAGAAAATGCATATAATGATTTTACTTCTAAAGCTTTTGAAGATTATGACAAGGCGGATGTTGAAGGGTTGTTGTCGGACAGATTGAAAAAAGGTAAGGAACGTTTGGACGATGCTTTAGAAACAATTAAAGCGATGTGCGAACCTGTGGTTCCTCCTAAAGGGACGCAGCAATATATTGCTTATTTCTGTGGTAATCCTCAAATAAAAGAAGACTTAAAAGATAGTGAACCTAGACGAGTAGCTTTATATAAAGCAGTAATTTCATTGATTCGAGCTTATGCCAATGTTGCAGATGAAATGGAAGAAGCCGGATATAAGCTTGTCGAAATAGAAGAAATAAAAATTGACTTAAAACATTTTGAAAGTGTGCGTAAAGAAATTCAGTTAGCCAGTGGCGATTGGGTAGATTTGAAACAATACGAGCCTGCAATGCGGCATTTAATTGACAGCTACATTGCAGCAGAAGAAAGCGAAAAAATTTCAGCATTTGATGATTTTAGCTTAGTGGAATTATTAGTGAAAGATGGCAAAGGTGCTTTAGATAAATTACCCGGTAACATAAAGAAAAACAAAGAAGCAATGGCTGAAACCATTGAGAATAACTTGCGAAAAGTAATTATAGAAGAAAGTCCAACCAATCCGATTTACTATGAGAAAATGAGTGTATTACTTGATGAGTTAATCAAATTTAGAAACGAAGAAGCAGCAGAATACGAAAAGTATTTGGAAGAAATCGTAAAGCTAGCTGTAAAAGTAAAAAAGCCGGAAACAAGTAATGAATACCCTTTGAGCATTAACACACAAGCAAAACGTGCATTATATGACAACTTAGATAAAGATGAACCTTTGACTATTGCAATGGACAGTGCTGTGATCTATGGCAAGCATGATGATTGGGAAGGAACGCTATCAAAAGAAAAACATTTAAAAAACAAAGTGGTAAAACCGATTTTAGAAGAATATAAAAAGCCCGGGAAATTAGATTCGATTTTTGAAGTCATAAAACAGCAAAAAGATTATAAATGAAAATGGAAGAAGTAAAAGTCTTACATATAACTTCTCAACTTTCTATTGATGTTGTACGAAAAAACATCAAGAATATGCACTTGGCAGTTTATCCACCTACAGGAAGGGTTCGTATTGCAGCACCACTGCGTATAGACGATGATGCAGTCAGACTTTTTGCTATTTCAAAAATTAGTTGGATAAGAAAGCACCAAAGAAATTTTATTGCTCAAGAACGACAACCATCGAGTAAATTTAAAGAACGA
Organism: Bacteroidota bacterium; assembly: GCA_031411835.1. GTDB lineage: Bacteria > Bacteroidota > Bacteroidia > AKYH767-A > 2013-40CM-41-45 > JADKIH01. Next base: position 18,339 of record JANOBV010000108.1, read on the forward strand.
GAAAGTCATTACTTTCAAGGCAAAAGATATTTATTACGAATTATAGAAACAAATACATCACCAAAAGTTGTATTTAAGACAAAAACGTATATTGACTTATATATAAAACCAGATTCAACAATAGAACAGAGGCAAAGTATAATCAATGAATGGTATAGGCTAGAATTAAAAAAAATAATTCAACCTATAATAGACAAATGGGAAAAGCGAATTGGTGTAAATGTTATCGATTGGCGAGTAAAACAAATGAAAACCAAATGGGGAACTTGTAACATTGAGAAAAAGAGAATTTGGATAAACTTGGAACTAGCAAAAAAGCCGGTCCAATGCCTGGAATATATTGTAGTCCACGAAATGATTCACTTAGTGGTGCGGCACCACAATGATCTTTTCCTTTCCTTAATGGAAAAGCACTTGCCTCAATGGAGATTCTATAAAGAAAAATTAAATCGATTACCGATTAGCCATGGCCAATGGGCCTATTAACAATCTTGCTATCGGCAAAAAGGATTTCAACTGTATTTTGTTCTTAATCTTTTCATCCATTCCGATAAACAACTAGGAATACTTCTTACTTTTACATTAAGATTATGCAAAACGGTTTCGTCAACTTTAACGGGAATATAATAGAAGCAGGGCAACCTATTTTTACAGCAAGCAATAGAGCTTTCCGTTATGGTGATGCAGTATTTGAAACTATTCGATTAATGAATGGTGAAATTCTTTTTTTCGAAAAGCATCTCGCTCGTTTAGCAAGTTCAATGGAATTACTTGGAATGAATAGTCATGACGACCTTACTTTTCATAACTTGTATTTATCGATTCGACATTTAGATCAAGTGAACAACCTAAAAGGTAACGGTCGGATTCGATTAGAAGTGTTCAGAAACGACGGCGGATTATACACTCCTCAAACTAACAACGTTTCTTATTTGATCGAAGTATCAGCCTTATCAAACAGAAATTTTCAGTTGAACGATAATGGTTTGAAGATCGAACTTTACACAGACATCAAAAAACCGGTAAGTCGTTTGTCGAATTTGAAATCTTCGAATGCTCTTTATTATGTAATGGCCGGTTTGCACAAGAATAAAACCAATAGTGGCGATTGCCTGGTCTTGAATACCGACGGACGAATTGCAGAAGCGATCAGTTCAAATATTTTCTTAATGGAAGATGGCGTCTTTTACACACCTTCACTTGCTGAAGCGTGTGTAGCCGGAGTGATGCGCGAAGTCTTAATCAGTCATCTTCGTGATCAAGGAAAAAAAGTTGTTGAAAAAGGAATTACTGTTGATGATCTATTGAAAGCTGATGAGATCTTTTTAAGTGATGTCATTCATGGGCTCAGATGGGTAGGTGCTTTTAAAGCAAAAAGGTACTTCAACAATTTTTCAATGAAGCTCATCAAAGAACTTAACGATTTACACCAAATAAAAAAGGTCTGATTTCTCAGACCTTTTTTTGTATTCAAGAATTTATTAAAGAAATAGAAATTATTTCTTAGGAGTAGTTTCAGTTGGAGTAACTACTGATTCAGCACTCGCCATGTTTTGTTCAGAAGCTGTTTTGATTTCAGCATACTGAGCATTCCATCCTTCAACTTGTGCTTGAGAAGCAGTCATCTTTGTTTGGAAATCAGCAAGACCTTTAGCAGCTTCTTCAGGATTGATTTCACCCTTCATAACTTTGTCTTTCCACTGACCGAACTGTTGAGTAGTTTCGTCCCAAGTTGCTTTGAAAGTGTTGAATTCAGTTTGCATACCTTCAAGTTTCGTAGCATTTTCAGTTGCAGTTTGAACTGACTGTGCTAATTGAGTTTTAACTGCTTGATCTTTTGGAGAAGTCATGCTGTTCATTCTCTCAGTTTGTTTTGCAGCGAATTCTTTCGCCTGAGTTGTAGTAGCAGTAAGTTCATTGCTCCAGTTAGTAGCTTTTTCACCTAATGCTGTCCAGTCTGTTCCGAACTGATTTACATCAGCTACAGTTTTTGGATCGATTTTCTTTGTGCAAGCTGTGAAGCTAAGAGCTCCTACAACTAAGAATGCTAAAATTGCTTTAGTTTTCATGATTTTTGTGATATGGTTTTTATGATTGAATAGGTCGAAATTAGTGGTTAATAAGAGCCGATTAATAAGAATCTCAAGGACTTATTGACAATCAAACGTTTATTTCTCTTTGACGTCAGGTAGTACATTTCTTATATAATCCATCTTTGAGTTAATTGTTCCTTTTGTAGGAAAAACACCTTGATTGGCAATTCTTATGTCCTCAATCGAATAAAATGCATACGGATTTACCTCTTTGATTAGGTTTCTAACACGAGCAATATCTTTTCGATTCACGATGGTAAAGATTATTTTAACCGGACCTTTTGCCCCATGACCATCCATTATAGTCAATCCAAGTTTTTCATTTTGTAATGCAACAATCAAGGGGTCCCAATCGGAAGAAACGATCAAGCGTAATACTTGTAAACCCAATGCCAGTCTGCCCTCAATTAACAATCCAACATATGTTCCCATTGCAAATCCACCGGCAAATCCAATATAGCATACAGGATTATCCAGATGCTGCATGACTTGTCTGATGGAAATCAACCAGATCAAAACTTCCATGAATCCAATGAAAGGAACAATTTTCCGAAAGCCTTTAGAGACAAAAACACTTCTTAGTGTTCCAAGTGTTACATCTAATGTTCGGGCAACAAAAATCAAGATGGGTAATACGACCCACTTAAATACTTCTGTGTTAAAATATGGATGATCCATCATTTCTTTTTCAATTCATTTACTAACGCAGGAATACCAATTCCTGCTTTTGTATTTATAAACTTAAATCCTGCTAATCCGCCAACAACAGGATCCGGATTAACGAGATATTTTTCAGCTTCAGGAGAAGCGTAGTTGACTAATCCGGCAGCAGGATAGACTGCAAGTGAAGTTCCAACTACAATTACAATATCAGCTCGCGAAACAATGTATGCAGCATCTTCTAATGCCGGCACCATTTCTCCAAACCAAACAATGTGCGGACGAAGCTGAGAACCCAATTCGCATTTTTCGCCTTCGTTCAATTCGTCAGAACTTATGGTATATATTAAATGCTCATCCATTGTGCTTCTTGATTTCAAGATCTCACCATGTAGATGAAGCACTTTCTTGGAGCCTGCACGTTCATGTAAGTCATCAATATTTTGAGTGACGATATGTACATCAAAGTTCTCTTCAAGTTGTACCAAAGCAATGTGAGCTTCATTAGGTTGAGCAGCTTTCACTTGCTTTCGCCTTTCATTATAAAATTGAAGTACCAGTTGTCTGTCTTTCTTCCAAGCTTGAGGAGTTGCCACATCTTCAATCTTATAATTTTCCCACAATCCATCGCTATCCCGAAATGTTTTCAGTCCGCTCTCCGCACTAATCCCGGCACCACTAAGCACGACAACTTTTTTCATTTACTTGTAATAGTTAAGCTCAATAATGAAGAATGAATCCCGATATCTATCGGGATTCATTCTTCATTATTTCTATTCATTGATTTTCCAGTCTCCTTCGAACTTTATTCCATTCAAAAAATCCTTGATCTTCATTTTATTTCGCCCTGAAAGTTGAAGTTCTTTCACAGAAATATATCCGCCGGACAAATAGATCCGCAAATAGTTTTTATTGTCACTTTCAATCTTTCCGGCAGGGAAGTGATGTGCTTCTGAAACGGCATCAACATCGAAGATCTTCACTGAAAATCCTATTCCATTTGAATTGAATAATTCAGCATGTGCAGCCGGGTATGGACTCAATCCACGAATAAAATTTCTTGCTTCAATTGGTGATTTCGAAATTTTCAACTTCGTATTCTCGCGATTCAACTTTGGAGCAGAACGTAAAGTCGAAGAATCTAAGTTACTCTGATCAATAGTTTTAACTTTGCCAACTTGAATAGCTTGTACTGTTTTCAAAACTAACTTCGAACCTACTTCCATAAGTTTATCGTGAATAGTGCCGGCATTGTCATCATCAGAAATTTCAACTTCCTGCTTGAAAATAATGTTTCCTGTATCAATCTCATGTTTTAGAAAGAATGTAGTAACTCCGGTTTTAGGTTCACCATTTATCACTGCCCAATTGATTGGTGCAGCGCCACGGTATTGAGGAAGCAATGAGCCATGAAGATTGAAAGTACCAAGCTTTGGCATATTCCAAACAACTTCAGGAAGCATCCTGAATGCAACAACAACTTGTAGATCTGCATTCAAAGACTTAAGTTCATTTACAAATGACTCGTCTTTCAAACTAGTCGGTTGCAAAATTTTTAAGCCTTTCTTTTCTGCAAATTCTTTTAGAGGCGATGAGACTAACTTTTGACCGCGACCGGCAGGTTTGTCAGGGACGGTTACGACGGCAGAAATGTGATATCCATTTTCGACCAATATTTCCAATGACGGAACTGCAAATTCAGGCGTTCCAAGAAAAACAATTGAGGGTTTGTTCGACATGGAGGCAAAGATAGCTTACAGAGAAGCACTCAAAATATAAAATGAGAATAGTTATTAAATCCAATTGTGAATTTTGACACAATGACAATTCCCCATTTCAAGAGTAAGTGAATCAAATGTTTTTCAAAGCCTTCCAGCGCCCGGAACGGATATACCAGTAACAGACGATTCCGGCAAATAACCAATAGAATACTTCTGCGAACCAAACCATTTCAACAGTTCCTTTAAATACGAAAGTCATTAGATATGCATAAAGTATATAAATGAAAATAGCAGCAATCTCTATATACAATGCAGTTTTAGTTGCACCGGTGCCACTCACAGCACTGATACTTACAATGGCGAACCCGAAAAATATTAATGCTATGTCAACAATCTGCAAGCATCCCATTGAATCTTGAATCAGCTTCATATCACTTGTGAAAATGGAAAGGATCTGAACCGGGAAGATCAAGTTTAAAGCAATCATGATAAGAGATACAAATACAGTCAATTTGATGATCTTCTGAACGAGCTCCAATACTTCATCTTTTTTGCCTTGTCCTATGACATTACTGACCATACTGTTTGCCGCAACTGAAAATCCCCAGAAAGGAGTCATGCTAATCATATAAGCGCCACGCACAATATTGGAAATTGCCAATTCATGTGAACCAATCTTTTCTATGAAAACAAAAAACAAGAACCAAGCTCCCATTGAAAGTATATTTTGAACAATGATAGGAGAGGAGAGCTCAAATATTTTTATGGTCAGATCCTTTTTGAATGATTCGAATTTGAAAAGTTGATATTCTTTAAGTTCTTTTTTGAAAAATGTATATCCCCAAATAAATAGCAAAGCCATCAATTCAGAAATCGAAGACGCTAATCCGGCTCCGGCAATTCCCATTTTAGGAAATCCAAAGTTTCCAAAGATCATAGCATACCCTAATAAAATATTAATTGCGGCCATCAAAAACGAATAGGTGCCATAAATTTTAGGAAGAGCAATTCCAACAAATAGTGATCGGAATGCCGTAGCAATTAATACAAAGAAAATTCCGTATGATCGATAATGGAGAAATTCAATAGTAGAATCAACAAGGGCAGGTTGATTTAAAATTAATGGCAGCAAAGGTGGAGCGATCCATTTCAAAAAAATGAACAACACTAATCCGGTTACAAAGAGAATTACTATACTCTGATCGAAGATCTGTCCAATGGAAGAATTATTATTTTCTCCCTTTCGTCGAGAAATAATGATCTGTGTTCCTGTTCCAATAGAAACTCCAATCATTGCAAAAACAAAATACAAAATGCCACCAACAGCTGATGCACCTAATTCTGTTTCACCAATTCTTCCTAGAAATGCAGTGTCCGTAATATTAATCAATGTCATAGCAAATGCCCCGAAAATAACGGGCATAGCCAGCTTAACAATCTCTCTATACGATGTACCTAGAGCCATAGATCAATCTACCTGTAAAACGAGGCCTTTCAAATATTCACCTTCAGGATGATAAATGCTAATTGCATGATCAGGACCTTGAGTTAATTGATAAAGAATTCTAACATTACGTTTTGATTGCGCTGCAGCTTGGAAAACTACTTTTCTGAAAAGTGTTTTATCAATTACCTGTGAACATGAAAATGTAA
>JANOBV010000109.1:0-3029 GCA_031411835.1 Bacteroidota bacterium
TGAACATTTTCAACGTACCTTTGTTCAACATATCATGACTCCTAAAAAACATAAAATTATTGTTGCAGTGACCGGCGCCAGTGGCTCTATCTATGCAAAAGTTCTTTTCGATAAACTGGTTCAATTAAAAGATCAGATCGAAACTGTAGGCGTTGTGTTTTCAGGAAATGCAAAAGACGTATGGGAATTTGAATTAGGAAATAAAAATTTTGACAATCTTCCTTTTAAGATTCACGACAGAAACGATTTCTTCGCTCCATTCGCAAGTGGTTCTGCGAAATTCAATACGATGATCATTTGTCCTTGCAGCATGGGCACGCTTGCTAGAATAGCTACAGGTATCTCTAACGATCTGATCACTCGTGCTGCCGATGTAGTGCTCAAAGAAAGACGCAAACTCATTATGGTTGTCCGCGATACACCCTATAGTTTGATCCATTTAAACAACATGAAAACGGTTACTGAAGCAGGCGGAATTGTTTGTCCGGCATCACCCTCTTTCTACAGCAAACCAACTGATTTTGAATCATTGGCTGCTACCGTGATAGACAGAGTACTCGACCTGGCAGGTTTAGACCAGAGTTCATATCGGTGGAGTGAATAGTTGAACATTTCATGAATAATAAATTCTTTTCAACCATTTGTTACAGAAAACCCCTTTTTTAGTTAAAAAAAGAATATAACTGATAATTAGCCGTTTAAATTCTTTAGGCCCCGGATCAAATAAAAGGCTTGACAAATACCACAGAAAGTAATAATTTAGACTTACCAAAAGCTAAAGCGAATACCATGTTCGAGTACACAAAGCAAATTCTCACGAAAGTTAGTTTCGATAGAAATCTATTTCGTAAAGAGTTGATCAAATCTCTTCAGCTGTTAAAAAGAGATGAACGTCGTTTATTAAAATTATGGTGTGTGGCTACGTTTGCGACTTATAGTGATGTAATCATTGACGCATTCAGAAAGTTTCACTCTTAATAAATTCCAAATTTCTTTTCATTCCTTGAAAACCGGTTCGCTTCACTGCGGACTTGCTGAAGATCGTTGTGAAAATTTCTTCAGTCATCTCATACCATTGCTCTTTATTCAAATCAAGTAATGCGCGATTAGCATTCAGATTTTTTTCTTTCAATGGTTTTGAAAAACGATTCCACGGACAAACATCTTGGCAGATATCGCAACCGAAAGTCCAATTTTCAAATTTGCCTTTTACTGTCGTCGGAATTTCTTCTTTCAATTCAATAGTAAAATAGGAAATGCACTTACTTCCATCAACGATGTAAGGCTTAATAATTGCATCGGTCGGACAAGCATCGATGCAACGTGTACATGTTCCGCAAAAATCTTCTACTGCTCCATCGGCTACAAGATCTAGATCAGAAATAATTTCTGCTATGAAAAAAAAGGAACCACTTCCTTTGTTGATGAGATTTCCATTCTTGCCAATCCAACCTAATCCACTTTTCTTCGCCCATGCTCGATCGAGTACCGGTGCAGAATCAACAAAGATCCTTCCTTCTACTTTACCAATCTTCAATTCAATCGACGAAACAAGTTCTTTCAATTTATTTTTAATCACTTCATGATAATCTTTCCCATAAGCATATTTACTGAGCTTCGGGGCCAATTCATTTTGTTTTTCAGAAGGAAAATAATTTAGCAGAAGTGAAATTACACTTTTTGCACCCGGAACAAGTAAGCGTGGATCCAATCGCTTGTCGAAATGATTTTCCATGTACGCCATTTTTCCATGACGATTTTGTAATAACCATTGTTCCAATCGCGGTGCTTCTACTTCCAGAAAATCAGCTTTCGAAATTCCGCAGAAATCAAATCCCTGACGAAGCGCTTCGTCTTTGATCCACTGCGAATTTTCCACTTTTCTGATTTCCATTGGGCAAATTTATCCTCTTTTTGATGATAATTACTCAATTGAAAATATTTTTTCGATTTCGCTTGACTTTTCCATTTTTTAGGTGATACCTTTGTGATATCAATTTAATATCACACACCATGATCAAAGAAATTAACTTTAAAGCAACATCAGGATTTATGATGTTAGCAGTTCTGCTCGCAAGTATAGCTTGCGGCATTTATTTTATCAGTATCCAATTTATACTTGGTATTCTTTTATGTGGATTAGTATTTATGATACTCGTTCCCGGATTCATTATAGTAAATCCGAATGAAGCACGTGTACTTGTGTTCTTTGGAAAATATTCGGGAACTATCAAAGACAATGGTTTCTTCTGGGTAAATCCATTGATGCAAAAGAAAATGATTTCGCTTCGTGCAAGAAATTTGAATGGACAGTTTCTAAAAGTCAATGACAAAATGGGTAATCCTATTGAGATCGCTGCTGTAATTGTTTGGCAAGTGAATGAAACTTCTAAAGCCGTTTTTGAAGTGAATGATTACAACATGTATGTCAACATTCAAAGCGAAGCTGCGATCAGACATTTGGCAGGTTCATGTCCATATGATAACCTGGAAAGCAATGATGATGAAATCACACTTCGCGGTGCGCCTGAAAAAGTACATGAACTATTAGTAATAGAATTGAACGAACGTTTAGCTACTGCCGGAATCCACGTTTTAGAAGCACGGATCAGTCACCTTGCATACGCACAAGAGATCGCTCATGCAATGCTTCAACGTCAGCAGGCAACAGCAATTGTAGCGGCAAGAAAGCAGATCGTTGAAGGTGCAGTTGGAATGGTTGAAATGGCATTAAATAGATTGTCAGAAAATAAGATCGTCGACCTCGATGAAGAACGCAAAGCAGCAATGGTAAGTAATCTGTTAGTTGTATTATGCGGCGACAGAAGTGTGAATCCTGTTATCAATACAGGCACGTTACACAACTAATATTTTCCAAGCATGGCCGAAAAAAAAGCATTTGTTTTAAGGATCAATCCGGAGATCATCAAGCAGCTAGAGAAATGGGCTGCTGATGATTTTCGTAGTGTAAATGGACAGATAGAATTTCTTTTGCAAAAGGCGCTGCAGGAGGCGGGGAGAATGAAGAA
>JANOBV010000110.1:0-26853 GCA_031411835.1 Bacteroidota bacterium
CACGATATGAATATGACGTATTGGATGATTCTCTTTACGACAAGTTGTTTTGCAAATTTGCTTGGGCTGAATATTTCTGCCGGACTAGATTCAGCAGTGACTGTTTATATTTTGATTCCATTCTTACTCATTCCACAGATTCTACTCAGTGGTGTAATTGTACGCTATGACAAATTACATCCATTGATCAATTGCAATGAAGGCGTACCATTGATCGGAAATGTAATGACATCACGATGGGCTTATGAAGCATTGGCTGTAGAACAGTTTTCAAACAATCCTTTCGAGAAACAGTTTTACAGAGAAGAAGCTGTGATGAGTCAGGCTACATACAAGAAAGATTGGTGGATTGCGGCTATGCGCGAGAAGACAGATCGACTGGAGAGAATGATGACAAACAAAGCATCAAGAGATTCAATGAATGTCCCGCTTACTATTCTTCGTACAGAGCTTGGAAACGAACTTGCATTAAATGGTGCAAAAAAGAATCAACTGATTTCACAACTTACATATGAAACCGTAAATACAGGGACGATTTCAGCATTGAGAAATACGATCGACGAACTTCGAGAATATTACATTGAGAAATTCAATGCAGCAAACGAAGCCAAAGAATCGAAGATCGCAAAGATGACTTCCGGCAAAGACGGCGAAGCAGAATTTCTTGCTATGAAGAACAGATACGAGAATGAAAGTCTGGAAGAAATGGTTCGCAATAGTAATCAGTCAGAGCGAATGGTAATTACCAATGATAAGATCATCCAACGATTCGAACCGGTATTCCACGAAAACCCAAATGAAATATTCAAAAAAGCTCCGATGTTTTCTTATTCAAAAAATGTTTTCGGTTGTAAAATGAAAACATTGAATGTGAATATCTTTGTGATTTGGATGATGTCTTTGTTTTTGTATTTGACGTTGCAGTTTGATGTGTTGAGGAGGGTGTTGAGAGCGTTTACTAAAAGCAGATAATTGGCCTCTATGTTTTAAAATTTCAACACTGAGATCACTAAGTTTTTAGCACTTAAATTTTAGCCACGAATTCACGAATAAAAAAACAATTTATTCGTGAATTCGTGGCTAAAATTTAAGTGATTAGAATTACTCTAAGACTTCTTTAGTTCAAACGGAATCTTTACCAACGCACTATAATCCTCCCCTGCTTCCATCATATCTTCGTCATCGCCGTCGTAGTACCAGCTTACCTTTACTGTACTTTTTCCACTGAGGTTTAATGTTTCGAGACGACGGAAGACGTCGAGTAAACACTTTGATGAACTCGTATTGAAATATTCCAATCGAACTTTTAGTTCAGTCGAAGAGTTGGGCGATTGTCCGTAGTTATCGATCCATTCAAATACCGGTCGATAAAACTCCAATGAGTTTTCAGGAATTGACTTTCCTTTCAATTCTAAAATTCCCGATTCAGCTGCAAAAGCAACTGATGGCGTCTTAATACTTTCTTCTATGATCAAATTATTCATTGTGATATTGGTATTTAAGGTATTGATATTGCTAAAATAAAAAACGAGTAATCATCATCAATCGGTACAAACTCATATTCCAATGGCATTTTTGATTTTCTTGCCATGTCGAGTATTCCTAATCCGGCTCCACCTTTTTCAGAAAGTTCAGCGACTGATAGTGATTCCTGATAAAATGCACGGAGTTGTTCAGGTGTCATTGCATTCATCATTTCAATTTTTTCGCCCAGTGCTTTTATAGAAGTATTGACGATATAATTTCCGGAAACGATTCTGTAATTCGGAGTATCATCATTTGAAACGATGATTCCCGATTCAAATAGCTGTCCTTCATGTTCCGGTTTTAACTGATGATGAAAAACATTCTGCACACATTCTACCATAATAAGAAAAAACTTTTTTCTTCTTTCAGGAGGAACATTATTCTGATCAAAATGTTTATCCATCAGTTCAGAAATTTTTTCTGTTATGCTTTCATCGATCACACCTTGATATGTATAGAGCACATTTTGCGCGCTCATTTTACTCAAGTGTACATTAACAAAATTCGATAGCATAAACGATCCGGACGGGCTTTGTGTAGGAATCCCAATATTACAAATATTTCCTTATTCTTAAAGCCAATTCAGCCATTTATGACTGAAATATTAAAAAACTCTCCCAATTTATACCTAAACACGGGTATTGCATAAAGAGCCCAAAATGCTACTTTTGTAGGACAACCATTTCCCAACCATATTTATGTTGCTTTTGAAACCGATACTTTTAGATCAGATGAGGAATGCTAATTTCTTCAGCGATTCAATAAGTTGGCTTCTCCTTTTTCTGAACATCTGTTTTATTATTGGTGGATACATTCTGTACAAACAACTTTCGAAAAAATTTGCAGATGAAAATAAAAAGATGTCGGACAAATTAAGTGATCGCTCTTATAATGTCATGATGCAGAAATGGGAATTGGAAAGAAAAAATTTGTCGATCACTCAGCAAAACCAGGAGATCTTGGATAGTTTGCATTACGCAAAAAATATTCAATCGGCCATCATGCCTCACGCCGATTCGCTCGACAGAATTTTCAAAGATGGTTTTCTATTGTACTTGCCGAAAGACATTGTGAGTGGCGATTTTTATTTTTTGGAAGAACTTAACGATAGAATTTACTTAGCTGTTGCCGATTGCACCGGTCACGGTGTTGCGGGAGCTTTTATGAGCATGGTTGGAACTGCATTGCTAAAGCAGATCATTCTACAAAATAAATTTACCGATCCGGCGAAGATTCTGAATGAGTTGAATGAAGGAATTGTAGAAGCATTAAGACAAAAGCAAACATCTTCTCATGGCGGAATGGACATAGCGTTGTGTGTGATAGACAAAACAGAAATGACATTGAAATTTGCAGGCGCTAATCGTCCGCTACATATTGTAAGAAATTTCAATACAGAATTAATAAAGCCCGACAAATTACCAATTGGCGGATTCAACGATGAGGAGAACCGTACGTTTAAATCACAACAGGTCTCTTTAGAAAAAGGTGATCATCTCTATCTTTATTCCGATGGTTATGCAGACCAATTTGGTGGTATGGAAGGAAAGAAGATCATGACTAAAAAATTTCGTGAGCTTATTGAGAACATGCATCAAACGCCAATGAAGAAACAACATGAGATGCTTTTAAATTATTTCAATACGTGGAAAGGGAAGTTTGAGCAGGTGGATGATGTGCTTGTTATCGGAGTAGTGGTCGAATGATGGCGAATGTTGAATAATTGCCACGAATGCACGAATAAATGTCAGGAATCATTATTCGTGCATTCGTGGCAATTATTCGCTAATAAAAAAAGGGCAGCCAACTCAATGACTGCCCTTATTTCCCTAATGAATCTTAATTAATTTTTTACAACTACTAAATATTTAGAAGCGCTCCAGAATTTTTCCGGATTGGTGATTGAAAGGCTTACTACTTTTTTGTTTTCTGTATTCAATGTGTAAGAGTCAGCCGGATGAGAAGTAACGATTTTAGCAGTTTTGCTATCGATTGGAATTGTGTTCGTCGCTACATAATCAATCTTGTTGAATTTACTGTTATCAACATTCGGAGCAAGAGCCGGCGATTTTCCGATTCCGATAAATCCACCTGTACGATTGATCACTTTTTGATCTTGAAGATCTTTTTGTTTTCCAACTACATAATATGCAGTATGCATAACAGCAGTTTGATCATCGATCACTTTTGTTTTAGCTGTCGACTCAGCATTCAATGTTTCGACATTAGTTTGAAGAGTTGCCACCTGAGTATTTAGGTTTGCAAGTTTTTCGTTTAGATCAGCAAGTTCACGATCTTTAGTTGCAAGCTGGTCATTAAGAGTAGCAATCATTTTTTCGAACTCTTTAATTTTACCACCTGATGATTTGATCTTACGATTCAGTTCTGCAATTTTTTTGCGGTTTTGATCCATTAGATCGTTGATCGCAGCGATATTCTGATTGATTCGCTCTTTAGCAGTTGACTTTAGCTCACCTTGCTTTTCAACATTTACATTGATTGCATCTTGTTTGTGAGCCACTGAATCCAAATTACTTTCAATCTCATTGAAAGAAGCAAGGAAATCATTGATAGAGTTATCTCTCTCACTGATCACAGAAGAAAGAGAATCACTTGTACGTTTTGCTGAATCAATTTCAGCTTGTCTGTTATCGCATCCGGCGATAACCAACATTGTTGCGAATGCAAAAATTAGTTTTTTCATAGTTCTATAGTTTAGCGTTTCCGAAAGGAGTTGTAAAGAGGATATCAACTTTCGAAACAGCATGGTTTAAATTCAATATGATGTTACAAAGAACGCTATCAAATTAGGAGGTAATGTGATGAATATTAAAAAGTTTTCAGCGATAGAATGTAGATAAACATTTTAAAAATTCATTCATTACACGTAACCTTAAACAGAATTGCTTTTAAAAAATTCTATTCGCACTTTTAAAATCATTTAAAGCATAGAATGTTTGTGAAATTGATTAATTAAAAACTATAGCATGATCTTAAAAATACATTTTTATCGTAAAAATCATTTCAAAAGAAAGGCAATTTTAAAACAGCAATTTATATTTCATCAAATCTAACTGAATGTTTAATATTAAAGGCGCCATTTTATTCGAAATCAATTTTCAGGTTATCATCACCGATTTTTGATTAATAATGGTAAATTAATAAAAAAAGTGCTTTTTTTGTTAATTTTCAACCTTTTATGAAGATAATTCTTTTAAAAAGCTACCTATTGGAATTATGAATAACCTAACATTTGCGGCGTAAAACCACCTATCCGCCGAATATTCATGCTTGCTCTAAATATATGACCTAAATTCACACCCAACAATAATTAAGTCCAACAAAGCTTTAACTAAACCCTAGCCCTAAGCATGGTGTTCACTCTAATCATGAAACTATTCAAATTTAACTTACCGCTGTACCTCGTCTTGATCTTAGTATTTGGTGCATTCGCTGGAGGAAAATACATCCTGACAAACAACAACTCAACAGTACAAAGTCCTCAGATAGCAAATACTTGCCCGAGCTCAATGCAACAAATCCGATTAAAGGATTACGAATTTACGCACCCTCTTTTGCTAACAGATCTTCCTACAGAAAGTGATGCATTGAGAGGAATACAGACTAAAATTACAGAGTATGTAAACCAAGCAAAATCGAATCAAAAAGCAGATGACATTTCTGTTTATTTTAGAAAGCTTGACAATGGTGCTTGGTTTTCAATTAATCCCAATAGCACTTATAATCCTGCAAGTATGATCAAGATCGCATACTTGATCACATACATGAAAATGGCTGAATTAAATCCATCCGTATTGAATTCGAAAATATTTTTCGCCCGTCATTTTTCGCAAGGGAATTCACAAAATATAAAAGATTTTCAGCTAAGAGAGGGAGTAAATTACACTGTGAAAGATCTTTTAGCAGCAATGATTATCCACTCTGATAATGATGCAACACTACTCCTTAGTCAGAATATGAATACAAATATTTATAACAACATCTTCATTGATTTGAATATTCCAATTCCCAATCCTGTAACAGAATACTTTATATCTGTGAATGATTTTTGCAAATTCTATCGAATACTATATAGTTCAAGCTATACCCGTCCAGAATATTCTGAATATGCTTTAAGACTTCTAACGCTTAGTACATTTAATGATGGACTAAAAAAAGGTCTAGAATCGAATGTAGTCATTGCACATAAATTCGGAGAAAGAATTATTGGAAACAAAGCCCAATTGCATGAATTTGGAATTGTATTTTTCAACAAGTCACCTTATTTGATCGGAGTAATGACATCCGGAAATTCACTCTCTCAACTTTCGGAAATAGTTGGCGATATTTCTAAAATCGCATATGAAGATTATAAAGCACTTTCAAACAGTTAACTAATTGATAAGTTGAATATAAAAACTTGCAGCGAAGATAGATTTTTCACTGCAAGTTTTTTTTGTTTGAAAATCATGGCCTTTTTATCTCTAAATTATTATAAAGATTATTTTCAATAAGGCTGAAGTCAGTGGACTCAACTAAATTATCGCCCGTTAAATCTGAATTGACATATACTTCGTAAACATTTAATAGATCACTTTCAATAACCTGATAATCGCTATAGTTTATGAATCCATCTTTATTTACATCTCCACTAAAAAGTGAATACGTGCCATCTCCATTATCGTATAAATTATTTCCAAAAGCTTTATTGATCGAATTACTGAAATCGTAATTGATAATGTTTTGATCAATTAGAATGGAAGTCGAACTCCATGTTTGAATTGTATTTCTATGTTCAACTACAATATAAAATTCTGAATTCAGGATCTCAACAGGAAATTGCGAAAGAACACTTCCATTGGTTGAAACCAGTGTTGTATCTGAATATAAAATAGTATGAGGCGAAACAGATGAAGCAAGTTGAACAACTATCGTATCAGAAAAATTTATCGAATTTAACGGAGAGCGTTGCAATGGCCCTTGCAAATAATATCCCTGGATAAGTACTTTCAAATTAATTATTATAACACAACCCTCATCTACTTGACCATCACAATTGTCATCGATACCATTTCCGCAAATTTCTTGAACACCCGGGTTCGCAAATTCATTTGCGTCATTACAATCGGTATTATCGCTTATATAACCTGACGGCTGATCACAATCCAATACGAATATCGCGGGGTTCCCATAACCATCATCATCGGCATCAACATACCATCTACTTGCAATATTTCTAACAACATTTGCATTTCCATTCATTGAAAGAGTGCAACTTGAACTCATTTTTGTTGCAATCACATTATAATTACCATCAACAATTTGATTACCAAAATTCAAACTAATTCCGTTCCCATTGATTGGCAATCCTATTGGATTAGCATTCTTCAATAATTGATAACTCACGCCCGATTCCGAATTATTCAATCCAACTGCAACGCCAAGATCAGGAACCGAACAAAAACTGCCGCCACCAGTTACACTATATATAGTTGGCAATGGAAGCATGCTTACTGTTACTGTGTCATTCATCTTTGTTACACATGAATTCGAAAGACTGTTTGCTAAAATAAAATAGCTACTTGGGATATTATAATTACCGAATGAAATTGCCGAACCCGTTCCATTAAAATTTACACCTGTACTTCCTGAAAAATTATACAATAAATAGTTTACACCAAGTTGAGAATTTGCAAGAGTAATATTTACTCCCGTGCTACCTTGACAAATTCCTCCGCCGCCTGTAACTGCAAATGAAGATGGCGAAATGATTTGAGTAACATTTAACGTTGAACTCATTGTCAAAGAACAAGATGTTGTAGTATTAGTTGCAACTACCGAATATAATCCGGCGATATTTCTATTTCCAAAACTAATTGCATTACCATTTCCCGATACAGCAGTTCCACTATTGCTGCCTGCTAATTTCAATTGATAACTTACACCATTCTCAGATCCTGAAAGTCCGATTAAAGTTCCAATACTTCCGGAGCAAAATTCTGCATTCCCTGTAATATTAAAATTTGAAGGAAGTGTATTAATACTTACAACAACACTACCAGACATTGAAGCAGAACAAGAAGTAGGAACATAAGTTGCAACAACTGAATAAGACCCAACAAGTGGTTGAGCGCCAAAGTTTAGCGGGAAACCGGTACCCGCAACCGGACTACCAACATTTGTCAAATTATTTTTTAATTGATAATTTACATTTTGTTGACTTCCTGATAAAGTTACAGAAGGAGCTGTTGAGCCGCTACAATAATTTCCACCACCATTGACAATAAATATTTCGGGATTAGACGTAATTGAAACGCTTGATGACAATGCAGCACAACCATTTGTTGAAGTGATCACACACGAATGAGTCGATGAATTAGAAACAGTAATGGATTGAGTTGATTGTCCACTGTCCCAAAAATACGAACTGCCTAGATCTGCTGTTAATACAACAGAACTTCCTTGGCATAAATTAGTGTTCCCCGAAATAGAAATTCCGGGAATTGACTTTTGACCGATTAAAACAACATCGTCAATTCTAAATTGAGGAATGGTTCCTATTTGAATAAATTGTAATGATAAAGTAGCAGAACTTGGTAAACCTGTAACTGTTCTTGATATCCAAACAGCAGTTCCAATACCTGTCGGTAATGAATAGGGCAATGAAGTAAAATTAATTCCATCGGTACTATATTGAACTAAGAGTTCAGAGCCATTACTTGCTGTTGTTGATTTCAATATTCCAAACGAAAGTTGCAAAGCAGTTAACCCGGTTGTGTTGATCCCGGAAATGAGAAAGTTTTTTCCAACCGTTGAAGTGATAAAGACATTTGCGCCACCAGAAGCTCCTGAATACCCGGATGAATTAGATGTGGTTCTTAAATCACCAGTACCCGACATTGTCAATGCATCATTATCAAATCCATTCGCAGTTTCATGAGCAGCAATTGCTGTAGTACCGGATACACTTCCCATAGTTTCAGCGAATACAGTAGTTTCAAATGCCAATGAACTTGTTGAAACCACAACAGCAGATGATGTAGCAGAACAACCACCATTATCAGAAACTCTTACGGAATAATTTCCTGCGCTAGTTACATTTATTGATTGTGTTGTTGCACCATTAGACCACAAATAGGAATAGCCACTTAGTGTAGTAAGATTTACACTCGATGACAAACAAAGTGAAATCGGTCCGGCAGGACTTACAGTTGCGATAGGAAAACCGGTAACTGAAATACTTTGAGTTGCAGAAGCACTACAGCCATTTCCGTCCGTATATGAATATGTAATAGTATGTGTACCAACTCCTGCAGTAGAAGGATTAAATATTCCAGAGGAAACACCAGGGCCGGAATATACACCGCCGGAAGGAGATCCACCTGTTAAAGCAAACGGCGATGTGGTAACACAAACTGAATTCAATGGACCAAATGAAACACTTGGTTGATTGAATAATGTTACCGGAATTGATGCTGTTGAAATGCATCCAAAAGTATTCGTTCCTGTTACAGTGTATGAAGTAGAAACAGCAGGATTAGCAAAAACAGTTGAGCCTGTGGTAGAATTTAAACCAGTTGAGGGCGACCAAGAATAAGTACTAGCACCTGAAGCAGAGAGACTAATTCCGGAATTCGAGCAGATAACTGCGACAGAAGGTGTAAATGAAATTGTTGGCAGAGGATTTACAGTCACGGCAACTGAACTTGAAACTACAGGATCACAATATAGAATACTACTAATAGAGTATGAAGGAAACGTAATTGACCAATCTACAATTGATCCACCACTATTTGCTGATGCACGATCGAATACCAAAAGTTTCCAATTACCATTTGGATTGATACTACCCCCGCCCAAAGAAGCAAACGTTGTTCGCGTTGATGAATTTGAACATGACGTAAATAATGCTGACCAAGCCTTATATGTATTTGAATATGGTGCGCCACTTGTTGGAATCTGAACAGAACCTATATCCGAAAAAATAGTGTTTGTGAAATTATCACCCGTATTTGAATTGTTTCCTGTGCGATTACTAAGTCCAAGAAGTTCGCCGGTATTTGAAATTAAAAACATAGTAAGATCACCAACTGCTGTATGACTTATATTAATTTTCACAGAAATTCCTGCCGTAGAAATATTTCCAATGTATCCATTCACTGCAATAGAACTTGATGTGCCCGTACAACTATTGTTTGGAATTGTATATGCATTTGCATTTGTAAAAGTAGCAGAGGGATATGTTGTAGAAATAGAATTGGATGATTGCAATTGCACTTGATAACTACCCGTTTGATTTACTGAATAATTTGAGGAAGTGGCATTAACAATGTCAACACCATTTTTTTTCCATTGATATGTTACTCCTGAGGATTGATTAGCTGTAAGTAAAACATTTCCGCCCGGACAAAATGATGTGGGCCCACTTGCAGAAATTGTCGCATTTGTATTTGGATAAACAGCAACAGTTGTAGTTGCAAGTGCGTTGTTAGCCGGGATTGTGTCACCTGAAAATATAGTATTTGCATTAATCAAATAGTTCCCGGATGCTGACAAATTTACACTTCCGGAAAGTGATACAGCCATTGTTGCTCCCGGGCTTAACGAACCTGAGTTGATCACAGCAGAAAGGTTCTGAACTACTGCGGAAGGATTTACAACTTGCCCAACGACTTGCAAATTATTGAATGCAAAATTAACGCTACTCGTTCCAAAATTCTTTACAGCCACTTGTATCGTTTGTGATGATGATGAACAAATATTATTTGATGGAGCAACCAAATTACTTACACCCAAATCTGCAATCGGGCATGTTGCATTCTGAAATTCGAGATGGCAGATAAGAGGAAGGTGATCTGCGGCATTGTGAAGTGCATCAGCCACATTTACAGGAACTGCTGTATTAGGCTGTTGATTGATGGAATCATTATAATGGTTTCCATCATTTCCAAGTGGGAATGTAGAACCACTAACATATGAAACTCCTCCACTCTGCATCATTGCATTTGAAAAGAGCACGAGATCAAATCTATCATTCAATCCACCGGTAGATCCGCCACCAAAAGCTCGCACACGTGGAGATTGCGTATGATATGGTGCATAGGTGCTATTGTTCCAGGTACCGGTCATTGTAATAGGGTCGATAAAATGTCCATCCACTCCGGGTGTAACAGCTAACAATTTTTGATACGCACTTTCAGTAGAACGATAGAAATTAAAATCGCCACAGACGATAAAATTACTTCCAGTCGGCAAAGCGTTTGTATATTTTCTAAGCGTATCTACTTCTAAAGCTCGTTGAGCTTCATCGGGTGAAGTATTACTTGCCTTAAGGTGGACAGAGTAAATTCGAATTGTATCGCCAGATAAAATATGCACTAATTTAAATTCAGAGATGTCGCGAAGATCTGTGATAATTGGCGTGTTCGAGACGAATGTGAATTTCGAAGTTTTGAAAAAAATCGCATTGTCAGAATCAAATCCGTTTATAAATGTTCCAGCCGAATAAGTTGTGGTACTCGCATTTAAAACTTTACTCAGAAAAAAATCGACACCATTTTGTCCTGTAATTTCTTGCGCCACGAGAATATCCGGATTTGCATATTGCAATACTGTACGGTAATATGGATGACGAGTTGTGGTATCAGCATTGATTGAAGATTGTGCAGGATAATTCAATAAATTGTAATTCATAAAAACAACTTGCTCCTTAGCAATATTAACTGTTTGACAAACCTGACTACTAGTACCACAGCCATTCGATGCTGTAACACAAACATTTCCCGATGTGCTTCCAAAAGATGTAAATATTGAAGATGTTCCTTGTCCCGATGAAATACTTGCGCCCGCTGGAACCGTCCAATTATAATTTGAAGCATTTGCTAAAGGAGAAATAGAATACGCAAGACTACTCGCATTTAAACAAACACTTGTTGGTCCGGAAATTGATCCGGAAATAATTGGTGAAGCAGTTGAAACAATAATTGTTTTCGAAACAGTATTTGTTCCATCAGGACCGGTCACAGTCAATGAAACAGAATACGATCCTGCATTTGTAAATTGAACTATTATAGGTCCAGATGAATTAGATGAAGACGGAGTAGCTCCTACTC
Organism: Bacteroidota bacterium; assembly: GCA_031411835.1. Taxonomy (GTDB): domain Bacteria; phylum Bacteroidota; class Bacteroidia; order AKYH767-A; family 2013-40CM-41-45; genus JADKIH01. The sequence continues at coordinate 11,640 of JANOBV010000110.1, forward strand.
CGAACAACCAGGAATAACTAGTTATCGTACCAATAGAAGTATTTGTGAAAGTTACATTCTGATTTATGCAAGGGAAATAATTCGACGCATCGAAATTTGCAATAGGTGCTCCAATTACATTTTTGAATAGCAATAAGAATATCAATCCGAATAAAGTCGGTTTGAACGCAGTGAATTTCTTGAACACAGTATAATTGTAAAAATGCAGTTCACACTAATATCAGCGTGATTGTTAAAAATAAAGAAACTACCTGAAATATGCAAGTAGAGCGGGATTCGGGGTGTTTTTGGGTCTATTTGAGATTATTTTCTTTTAAAACTCTAAGCCCGTTCAATTTTTAGCACCAGAAAATTAAGTGATTCTAAATTTAAACATTACATAAGTGATTTTGTGTTAAATTTTTTAACTCAGAATACATGAAGAAGAAAGGGAGCAAAAAAATGAGTATGAAAATCTATTTCAAAAATTAATTTTTAATTATAATAATTGTATAAATCGCTAAAATTACTTCGACATAAACAGAATTGAACCAGTATTTATCTCTAATTTTACAATTAGAATAAAAATCCTTTTATTATGACAGAGCCTATAGAACAGCCTTTAAAGGTAAGTACAGAAACTGAAACAGATAAATCTCAAGTAATTATTATCGACGACGATAGTAGTTTTACTTTTATGCTGAAAGATTACCTCTTATCAGCGCTAGACATAAAATGCGAGCTCTTTTCCAATGGCAATGATTTTCTTAGTAAGTATAAATCAAACGACAGTCGTAAAATCATTCTCGATTATGAATTTGATGAGGGCCCAAATGGGCTTGATATTCTTCAAAAAATAAAAGAGATAAATCCAATGTCAATTATTATTGTAGTTTCCGCATTAGATGATTTAGAAAAAGCTCTTGAAACAATTCGACAAGGAGCTACTGATTATTTTCTTAAGACCAATAAAACTGTTTTTTCAAATATTGTAAGTTCGCTACTCAAGTTAAAAGAGATGGAAAGAAACAAACTGAATTAATGAATTTCCTCAGATAACTACAAATTCATTTTATAAATCCATCTTTTTTAAAAATTTAGATGTTGGAATATGAAAAATATAAGTGACCCTAAATTTTTGATACGGATAATCATTCAATCCATTTTCATAGGCAATTGACCAGTCATGGATATGATTTAACATTCGAAGTTCACTTCTGTAAACAATTGGGCGATCACCATTATTCAAATATCCAGAATAACCACCAATACAATTTGTCCAGGAAAATTTTTTAGCGTTCAAAATAATACCACCACCGTACATCAGACAATCATCTTGCAAATTCTGAAGATCATATGTTTGATAAGTGTAAAGTCCGGCATCTCCGTAGAACCGAATTTCTTTGATAAATTTATTTTTAGTAAAAATACTTTTACCGAAACTCACATCAATATAATATCCAGGGGCATCAGTATATCGTGCATCTCTCAAATGTGTTCCTGAAGCAGTCCGAAGAGCAAAACGCAATAACATGTCCGGAAACTTTTTATTTTTCAAAATCTGAACGGACGTTGAAACATAAATATCACCACCTGCAGAACCTTTGCCACTTTTTGTTCTAACAGCGCGCTCATCTCTTGTGATCGTGTCCATTTCATACCATTCAATTGGAACTGCATGAAGTTCAATCGAGATTCGATTTTTAAAAAGTGGTAGTACTCCTTTCAAATAAAAATCTTGTGTCTTATCACCTTTACTTTTATAATTATCATATGAAATATTGACAGATGCCGCACTATCGACTAATCCATTTTTAATTTCCGGAACCGGTAGTGCATTTGGCCCCATGAAAGCAGCTGATATGGTCATGTATTGATTCCACGGTGTAACGCCATCCCAATTATGTTTTTCTACCCACCAGCTAAAATCCTCTTGCGCAGAACAGGAAAAAGCTAATAGTAAAGCAAATGGAATTAAGCTACATTTGAGGAAACCGGAATTCATTTTTAAGTGCGACGAATTTAATTTATCGGAGTAAATATAGGTCAATTTTATTTCGTTATTCCCATTCAACAATCAATTTTCCTTATTTAGAAAGTTTTAAGAGATTATTTTAATATTTTACTTTTGAATTGCCTAAAATTAAACACGTAATGAAAACATCTTTACGATTAATTTTAATTGCAACTCTAATCATTTTAAATTTGAAGTTAATCATTGAATAAACTTAACAACAGCCTTAATATATCAACGAAGAAATAACAATGAATTATATAAAGACTTTTGGCAATTATGTAAGGTTTGCTGTTTCCATTTTAGTCATATTTGTGAGATATAACATTTCTCAAAAATTAAATTAATGACTGACAAAAACAAAAAACAATTCGGAGTCTGGATGGATACACAGCATGCCATTGTTATAGGAAAAAAAGAAAACGAGGCCGAAAACTTTGAAGTACTCGGGCATGAAAAAATTGTAACTCACGAAAAGGCATCTAGTGAAAGCGGAGCAAATCACTCAGAAATTACAGAACTTCATAAATTTTTCAAAAACATCACATCTCACATGCAAAATGTTGACGAGATTCATGTAACAGGAACCGGCACAGTGCAAGAACAATTTATAAAATATTTATCTGAAACGCCACAGTATAAAAATTCAATTGCAAAAGAAAGCACTTCAAATAAAATGAGTGATGAGAATCTCATCGCTTATATTACGACTCAATTTAATTGAATAATTCTGTAAATGGATCTATAGAACTAATTTTCACGCATTCTTTCTTTCTCTGTTTCAACGACTATCTTCAATTTATTCAAAACTGATTTCCAATTTTCAACTGAATGTTCCTTTTGCTTTTCAGTAGTGTTATTATTTTGAGAAATACTAATTGATGCTTCGGCTATTAATGTATTTTCCATTTCTACGAATTAAATAATTGACATATTATAAGAGTGAAAAGGTGATCATCTTTCAAACAAAAGAAGCTGTATAATTATTAAAATATTATACACTATTCACATTTTTAAGCGAATTGAGTTAATTGTAAAAGAATTATATAACTATTTATAGTAATTCTGTAAGTACCTCATTTAATCTTGTGCTAATTTTGAACGAAATAGTTAAACAAATCAATGAATTATTTTGTTAAAACTAGTTAGCAAACCCATAAATACCAACAGTAAATTCAATTGAAGCAAAATAAAACTCAAAACTCGTTGGCAAAAGTTTACGATCTTTATGGTCCTATGCTTTATGGGATAGCTTTGGAAATCTGCGAGGTTGAAAAAACGGCTGAAGAAATTATTTTTACAACTTTTCAAAAATTCGTCAAGCAAAATTATTTAAATTCTAAAAAGGAACTTTTTTGTGCTTTATTAATCAAGCTTATGATTCAAACTGCGCACGAACAATTGAATAAGAATTCAGCAGTATTTAATTTCAAGGTTAAACAATTTGAGAAGGCGCCACTTTTACACAAACTACTTTGTGAATTGATTCCATTGGAAGATCATTGCAATAATGTCAAAATAACCCGCCTTGAAGCTGCAAGACAAATTAGATCAGAGTTCAATTTAATTTTTCGACAAGAAGTAATCTTTTAAATATTTTCCCTTTGAATATTGCTTCATCCCAATCGCATAAAAAATTTTATTTCCAAAAAAAACAGCTCAGTTTAGAACCTTTACGCCATATTTATCTCTGTCTTTTTACTTTAAATTGCTCCAAAAACACTATTCGACTGCCATTTATCAAGTAAATTGAAAAGTATTTTATATTATTGTAATAGCAGTAATTGACCAAAACCCTTGATTCAAGAGCAATTCACGAATGAACCGGCTCTCTTTTCTGAAGCAATCAAGGTCAATTACATGTTTCAATAATAAATCTGCGAAAGATGAAACAAACAATTTATTTAGTAACGCTATCCCTTTTGATTTGCGTAAGTGTTAAAGTAAAAGCACAATATACAACCTCGACAGAAAGTTCGACGAGCAAACCTGTTTGGATTCAAATGATGGAAGATGAGAATGTAAATTACTATGAAGCGGTAGCCGCATATGAGTCTTACTTCAAAACTCATCCAATGCCTGGTGAAGAAGTTGAAGAAGAATTGATGGGCGCAGACAAAGAATCCCAAAAGGAATACGAAAGGGAAATGAAAAGGGAAAATAAAAAAATTAAGACCGATGAACAGCGAAAGGAATTGGTTGAAAGGGAACAATTGAGTTATCAAGTTAAACGCTTTCGAAACTGGATGCAAGAAGTAAAACCATTTGTTCAAGAAAACGGACACATTCTCACATCATCTGAACAATATACAATCTGGCAGAAACAACAAGAAGAAATGAAAAACAGTTCAGGAGAAAAAAAATAATCTAGCAATTATCATCATCATCATAGTTCATAATGAGAATATCTTTACCAATTCTGATTCTTTATTTCTTAACAGCCACTTCCACATTTGCACAATCAAATTGGAGTGCATTGCTGCCTGCTCAATTTCCAACAAATGCAAGTGGTCAGATTCATGGTATCAGTCGAATTAGTCAACTAAAATTTCACCCGACCAACCCAAATAAAATGTATGCTGTCAGTGCAAGAGGTGGATTATTTATTTCAACCAACGGTGGAACAAATTGGGATGTAACTCCGGGGACAGATTTCATGCCTTATTCTAGACTGGCTTCTGTCTGCATCGATTTCACAAACGACCAGATACTTTATCTTGGAACAGGAGATCACAATTATTACTACGCAGGAAGTGGAGTCTGGAAATCGACGAATGGCGGTGCAACATTTTCACCATCAGGATTAGAAAATAAATTGGTTGTTGAAATGATCATGGATCCTACCGATCATAATATAATTGTTGCTGTCACAAATGCCGGAATTTATAAAACCACCAATGCCGGTGCATCATGGACTTTAAAAAGTACAGCGCGTGCATTCGACGATCTCAAATTAAAAGAAAACAGTACGACTAGAACACTATTTGCCGCTTCAAATGATTCTGCATTTTTTCGCTCAGCTGATTTCGGAGAAACATGGACACAAATAAATAATGGACTCGTTTTACCATCAGGTGTTACGAATGGAAATGGTGTTCGTATTGCTTTAACTCCTGCAGATAGTAATGTTGTTTATCTTTCTATGGCAGCCAATGGTGGAATGGTTTACAAATCGACTGACGGTGGATCAACTTTCACTGCAAAAAAAACTACCTCTTCACCTTACATTTCATACTATTCGAATAGTTCTACTAGTTCAAGTCAGGGTGATTATAATCATGGGCTTGGAGTAGATCGTACAAATCCAAATGTACTTTGGTATGTTGCTCATTGTGTCTGGAAATCGACTGACGGTGGAATTAATTGGACTCAACAAACTGTTTGGTACGATATTCTTCACACAGACATGCATCAGATGATTGAAAATCCATACAACAGTTCTCAACTTTACAATCTGAATGATGGGGGAGTTTGGCTGAGTACAAATGGCGGTTCTTTATGGACTCCTAAGAGTGATGGAATTTATGGTTACGAAATTTATCATGGAAATTGTAGTCCTACCAACAGAGACATTGTAAGTATAGGAACACAAGACAATGGAGAGCTTTATGCAAATGCAACTGGATGGTTTACGAACCGGGGAGGTGACTGGGGCAGTCAATGTTCTTTTGATTATAGACTGAATAGTTCCATGGTATACTATCATGAAAACAACAAACGAAGATTGGTGAATGGGAGCAGCGCTGCTTACGGTTTACCTGCTGCAATTACCGTTTTACAAGACATCGCTTTTAATCGTAGCAATCCTGATCTTGCATTTGTTGGCGATACAATAATAGTAAGAACAACTAATCTAAGTGCGACAACTCCAACTTGGACTCAAATTGCAAGTTTGAATAAAAAAATTATGGCAATGCACAGTAGCTTTGCTGATGCGAATCGCTTATACGTGATCACTTCTGATGCTATGTTGTATGTATCAACAGACGCTCTGAGTGCGACACCAACATTTGTTTCTTATACATTGCCCAATGCAACAAACAGTGCCGCATATATCACCTCGATAAAAAATTCACCGAATACACTTTACATGACATGTAATACAAAAGTCTATCGCTCGACTGATAATGGAGCAAAATGGACAAATATTACTCTGAATCTACCATCTGTAAATCATGCAAGAATATTGGCAGACGAAAATTTCTCATCGAACGAATTAGTTTTTATTGCGAGCAACAATGCCGTGTATTATAAACTTGCAAGCAATCCAAGTTGGTCAATTTTCAATACTAATTTACCTTCCCGTACAACAGTTATTGATTTGTCAATCTATAATGTAACGAATAGTACTGCAGTTTTACGTGTAGCAACCTATGGACGCGGGATCTGGGAATCTTCGATTGCAGGTCCACGAACATTGGGTTCAAATTTTTCTGCGTCTACAGTTTATCCATGCACAGGAGTACCGATACAGTTCAGTGATTTCTCTACCGGACAACCGACTTCATGGTCATGGAGTTTTCCCGGCGGGACGCCAGCAACTTCAAATGTTGCAAATCCTACAGTTACTTATAATGCAATAGGAACATACAATGTTTCTCTAACAGTTTCTGACGGAGTTTCAACAAGTTCTTTGACAAAAAATACATACATTAATACGAAAGGTAAGAATTTACCATTGTCAGAACAATTTGAAGGAACAACATACCCACCATCGGGTTGGACTGAGTTTGATGATACAAATGATGCAGTGAAATGGCAATTGACATCTTCAGCAAGTGGATTTGGGAATGGAACTCAATGTGTGTATTTCAACAACTGGTCACAAAATGCTACCGGTAAAAAAGATGAAATCAGAACTGATCGTTTCAGCGGAGAATCATACAACTCTATTTCTCTTACTTTCGATGTTGCTTATTGGAGTTACACAAATCAAAGTGAACAAGACACACTTCAGGTTCTTGTTTCGACAGATTGTGGTGCTACATTTACGCAAGTTTACAATAAAGGCGGAGCAACACTTTCTACAGTTCCCGGAAATTCAACAACATCTTTCACTCCTACTTCGACTCAATGGCGCAAAGAGACAATTAATTTGAACTCATACATTAGTCAGAGTTTCATGATTGCATTTAGAAACGTGGCGCGTTTTGGAAATAATTTATATCTCGATAATATTTCAATAAATGCAACTGTTTCGGTAAATGCAGGAGTAGATAAAACAATTTGTATCGGAAGTTCAACTTCAATTGGCTCAAGTTCGAGTTCAGGAATTAATTACAGCTGGTCTCCAACGACTGCTTTAAGTTCATCAACAATTAGCAATCCTACTGCATCACCATCAATAACGCAACAATACATATTAACTGCTACACATGCTGTATCGGGAATTTCGACGAATGATACAACGATAGTAACAGTCAATCAAATTATAGCAAATATTACAAATGCAAGTCTAGCTTCATCAATGTGCCGAAATATATCTGTAAGTATTCCATTTACGGTTGCTTGCCCATTTAATACCGGAAATGTTTTTACTGCGCAGCTAAGTGATGCAACAGGCAATTTTACTAGTCCTATATCAATTGGGACATTGACAGGCACCGGAAGCGGAACAATCACGGGACTAATTCCGTCGAATACAGCATTAGGCACAGGTTACCGAATTCGAATTGTTACATCTTCACCGATAACTACCGGAAATAACAATGGCACAAATATCAGCATTGTGCACTGTACATTTACTTACAATGTGAAATTATTCATTCAAGGTTATTATATTGGTAGTGGAACTATGAGAGCAGCAATGAATCCTGTCCTCTATCCTTCAATATCCGATTCTGTAAAAATAGAATTGCACAATTCTACTTCTCCTTATTCACTTACAGATTTTAATCAAAGTACAATCAACACAAACGGAACAGGACAATTTCTTTTGTCAACTACATCCATCGGACAAGCATACTACATCGTAATTAAACATCGCAATGCACTTGAAACATGGAGTGCAAGTCCGGTGAGTATTTCTTCAGGTGGTACATATGATTTTTCAAATGCTGTCAACAAAGCATTTGGATCCAATCAGATTTTAGCTAGCCCGGGAGTATATGCAATTTACAGTGGCGATATCAGTAATGGTATTTCCGGTGGAACAGCAGATGGACAAATCAACACATCCGATTTTAACGAGCTTCAAAGTTCATTAGGACTATTCACATCCACTTATAACTATCACGATCTGACAGGAGATTTTCAGATTGAATCAATGGATTATAGTTTGATCGAAAACAATATCAACTTGAATTTGGTAGTAAAAAAACCTTGATTCGAAAATTCTTTCACCAACTGTTAGTTATGGATATCCAAAAATTAAATTGATATTCTTTCAAGATTATTTTAGAATTTAAATAATAAAAAAGCGTGATGGAGTTAATAAATTTTTTCCATCACGCTTTTTACGCTTTTTGATTAAACATAATTTCTGTTAAAAAATAGTCTTTACATCTTACCTTTTTCCATCATCATCATTGTTCCATCCATATCCATACAATCTCCATCTTTCATTTGCATTGTCTTTCCATCTTTCATTTTCACCATTCCATTTTTCATCACAACATTTCCGTTTTTCATTTTCATATCTTTGTCCATCATCATGGTTTTGTCGCCCTTCATCACCATCATCTTACCATCTTTCATCATGACACAATCTTTCTTCATGTCCATTTTCTCATCCTTCTTCATATCCATTTTTGCTTTGTCATCCATTTTTGAATTGTCCATTTTCGAATCTTGAGCAAATACGCCAAACGAGAATGCTGTTGCAGCAATTACTAATAATAACTTTTTCATAGTTTTTGTTTTTTTGTTGTTTGATTTATAGTTAGAATAATTTATTTATCAATTTACTTTTATCATAGCTGCTCCTGTAACTTTACCATCAGATTCACGCTGAACAAATGCAATTATGGCCATATTATTTTTTTCGGGTAATGGCGAATCATCAATCAATATTTTCCCGGTAATGTCAGCTTTCCGGCTGTAGAATTGTCTTGCTAAATTATCATTGACGATTGTTCGTCCTTGATTTTCACCTCGTCCTACATAGGTTGTTTCCATAATTGAAACTACTGCGATATTTATTTTAGATTCTTTCAAATCACCTTTGATCGTATAACTAACTGAATATTTCCCATTTTCATTCACCATAGTTAAATCCTCAAATTGAATTTTCGGAGTGTCTTTTGAATACTTCTTTAACGCATTCTTCAAATCACTTTCATTTGACCCGACAAATTCGCTAGTACCATTCACTACCATTTGCGGAGTATATATTGAAGAGTTATCAAAGCGCTTTGCATATTCTTGTTGGCGAGCGGTGAATTTCTCACTGCTGAACGGATCCTTCCATCCTAATCTATTCCAGTAGTCAACATGAAAAGACAATGCAATTATCGGCATGCCATTTTCATTGCTTTCTGACATTGTTTTTGAGAGCAACTTATCTGCTGCAGGGCAACTTGAGCAACCTTGTGAAGTAAATAATTCGACAAGAGAAACTGATTGAATTAGTTGCCCTTTATCTGTTGTTGAATCAGCCTTTAGAATTAGAAAAACCATTATCAGAGCTGAAAACAATGCTATTTTATAAATTAGATTCATAGATCAAAAATTCTTACAAGGTCCCTGTTTGTTGAACTTGAATGACAGCCGATACACCCGTCTCCCTTTTTTCCTGTACTGAAAGATGCGCTACCATCCACCTTAAACTCTGCCCAAAGAAATCCACTTCCTGAAACTGCATTCGACGGATCTTTTTTCATAACAGCATATAAATTGATCGATCCAGATGCTGAAGAATAAATCTCTTTGACAATTACAGATCCCGAAGGGAAACTATTTCCAGCGGGAAGTTTCCCTGTTGAATCAAGCGCTGATTGCGCAATTGAATTAAATTTGACCCTTTCAAAACCGTGTGGACTATTACCTGCTCCTGCAGTTATTGTTGGCGTTCCAACATAATAACTGTATCCGCCTTGAGTTATCTCCCTATACAATTCTTCATCGTTTTCCGGACTTACATTATCCTTTTTACAAGAAAGTGCAGTTAAAAAATAAATTGACAACAGTACCAAAATCTTTGATTTCATTTCAATTGAATCAATATGCAATGAGTACTATTTATAATTAGCTTTAAATTCCTTTTTAAACTCCATAAAATCAGGAATGGAAACGTTTTGTACATACCCATTTTCCGGATGCAATGAAATATATTCCTGATGATAATCCTCTGCAGGATAGAAATTTTTGAATGACTTCACCTCTGTAACTATAGGGGCAGAATATTTTTTTTCTGCAGTCAATTCACTGATCTCGTTCTCAACAATCTTCTTTTCATTTTCATTTCTATAAAAAGCAACTGAACGATATTGTGTCCCTTTATCATTACCTTGACGATTCAAAGTTGTTGGGTCTTGGCTTGCAAAAAAAGCTTGAACTAACTTTTTATATGAAATTGAATCCGGGTTATAATACACCTGTACAACTTCTGCATGTCCTGTTGAACCTGAACAGACTTCTTCATAAGATGGATTAACCATATCACCACCGGCATACCCGGACACGGCATCTCTTACGCCTACTAGACTTTGAAAAACAATTTCAGAATGCCAGAAGCAGCCTTGACCAAATGTTGCTACTGCCTCTTTTGAAGACGATCTCACAGAGGATCCTGTTTGAATTGCATTATCTTTTGTTTGCGACTGAACACATGAAGTGATCTCCAAAAACAAAATGAATATTAATAAATTTTTCATGATACTATTTTCTTGATTAGATTATTTACTTTTTGTTGGTGGCGCTTCGCCCTCAGGCACAAAGATCAATGCTCCCGAATTCATGCAATATCTTTTTCCTGTGGGAGCCGGTCCATCATCAAATACATGTCCCAAATGAGAACCGCTTTTACTATCTACAACTTCCACTCTACTCATTCCATCACTTCCATCAGAAATTAGAACTACTGCATCGGGACTAATTGGCGCAAAAAAACTTGGCCACCCTGTACCTGAATCAAATTTTTCATTAGACGTGAATAATGGTTGAAGACTTGCTGCAGAATAATACGTTCCTTTCTTATAGAAGTGATCGTACATTCCTGTACCGGCACGTTCAGTTCCACTTTCTCGTAATATGTAATATTGCTCCGATGTTAATCTCGATTTCCATTCCGCTTCACTAAAATTAATTGGGAATGATGGCTTATCATTTGTCATCGCAGGATCTTGGTATTTCTTCTTTGATGATTGTGATTGACAAGAATAATTAATAAGTAAAAGAGCAATTGCAAAATAGATGCTTACTGTTTTCATAATTATTATCTGTTTATAGTAAATTTAATTGTTTGGACTTCATAACCATTCTCAACTTGCGCGAGATAAATTCCATTAGAATACGAAATAGTTGGAACAGAGAAGACTTCTGAAGTAACATTTTCAGAATACAGTCGATTTCCAAGAATATCAAATATTCTAAATTGGGAATTACTTGAAATTGTATTTATTTTTATATTCAGAGAATTGCTTTCTTCACTCGGGTATAGAGAGAAGAGTTCGTTGTATTGAGATTTCATTTGATTAATGTTTGTTAAAAATTGCGGACTTGAAATTTCTGCTTGAAATATTTCCTTTGTGTTATTATTCTGCACAAAAGCAATTAATCGAAGTTTATTCAAGTCCTTAATATTATTTGTTGAGAAATTAACATGAATTGAATCGTTACCATTCAATGAAGTATTAACAAGAGGGTAACCATTCGCATCGGGTAACATTTTCCGTACTACCCATGGATATTCTGTTTCGCTATTGTTTCCGGGAGAAGCGAGGTAAGAACTCTTTTGAACGTCTTTCTCTGCAATAACAATATGTGCTTTGAGCGACTCCGTTTGATTTGATGCATCCTCTGAAACAAAAACTACATCAGCACTTATAACTGATCCAATTAAAGAGCTATTAACGAAATTAATAGAATACCTGGGAGCGACTGAACTTCTATTGTTTACCAACGTTGACAACATAGAAAGTGGATTGCCCGAAAAATAATTCCCATCTATTCGCGAAGTAGGAACTCCTGAAACACTATAATACGAAACACGTTGATCAGATTGAAGCGCATTCTCAAAATACATAGAATCCAGATACGGAAACGATGTGTGATACGATAGCATTAATACCTGTGATAAATTGTTATTTACATACGATGCAATAACAGGTGTATTCGATGCACAAGGAGGACAACCGCTATTTGTAAATTGTTCGATAAGAACTTTCCTTTGGGCGATTGCAGTTGTGCTCAGGATCAAACACGAAAACAATAGTGAATTAATAAAACGCATATAGATTAGAATTAATTTATATGCAAATCTCCCTTTAAGTTATTGCGAAAGTATCACGAAACAATAATCAATTCATTGCATTCAAAAAAAGCTTAAAACAATCAATTTTTGATGTTTGTAGAGTATTGTCAAGAATAGATCATTTACTGAAAGCCGGTAAAACAAAAGAAAAAGTAGAGCCACTATTTACTTGGCTAGATAATTTTAGCGAAGAAGCATGAAGGTCTAAAATCTTTTTCACGATCGCAAGTCCTAAGCCTGTACTATTTTTAAGCTCAGTATAATTTTTAGCTTTATAATATCTATTAAATATTTCATCTCTCTCATTTTCCGGTATTCCAATACCGGTATCTGCAACGATAATTTCCACATCATTTTCTTGCTTAACAGTTCTTATCATAATACTCCCACCGGTGGGAGTAAATTTCATTGCATTATCAATTAGATTTTGCATTACTCTTTCAATCAGCGACACATCGGCATAAACAGCAGGTAATTCCTTTGTGAGGACTGTATTTATTCTAATATTTTTCTCTTGAGCGATCAATTGATATTTGTTGCTAATATCACTTACCAATTCACTAATAAAAAATGGCTCCATCTTAGGTTGTACCTGGTTCGCCTCAAGTTTTGAGAGTTCGAATAATTCATTTACAAGCTTCTCAAGTTTACTTGTACTTTCAGCAATAGTGTTTACATACTTTTTTCTTTCGTCATCAGAAAGCGAATTCTCTTTCATCTGCATAGTTTCCACATATCCATGAATAATTGCAATGGGTGTTCTAAGATCATGTGACACATTTGCTATTAGTTCTCTTCGTAATATTTCAACAGCTTTTAACTTCTCAATATTTTGGTTCAGGATGTCGGCCATTTCATTAAATATTTCAGCCACTTGTTCCATGTCGCCACCTGATTTTAATTTTACTCGAGCATTCAAGTCTCCTTCACGAAACTTTCTCATCACTTCAAGTATTCGTGAAAAATTATTTGTAATAATTCTTATAATAAATAATCCAACTAACAATGTTGTGATCAAAGTTAATATCATTGCTCCTGATCCAACTTTCAAAAAGTAATTCGAAATAAGATCCTTTGAAACTATATCATATTCTTCACTTGCCAATACAATATAAATATAACCTGATTGAATCCCATTATTACTTACAGGAGCTACAGAAAACACTTTATTTACATCTGTATTTCTCGGATCGTTTCCTGTGACATATTCTGTTCCATTGCTTGAAATGAATTTCTCAATAGGCCCTAGTGCCACTTTTTTAAGGACGATATTTTTTCCCGGAGCATAATAGGAAAGTATCGTTCCGGAATTATCTAATAGATAAACTTCAAGCCCAGGATTTATTGACATCACATGATCAAACATTTTCTCCATTGCTGCTTCATTCACTTTTCCATCAGAAAATGGAGTTGAATGCGCCACTATATCAGCTGCAATATTTTTGTTCAATCTTTGGTTTACTTCTTCAAAATAAATTCCTGAGTAATGAACAGTTATAAAAACATATGACAAGCCTATAAACGCTAGTAATACAAAAAATACTAATGAAATTCGCAGATAAAGATTATTGAAGTTGTTTTTTTTCATTTTATAATTCATCATTAAAGCGATACCCAATGCCCCACGTTGTTAAAATATAAATAGGATTATTTAAGTCAGTTTCAATCTTCGTTCTTAATCGATTTATGTGCGAATTGACTGTATGTTCATATCCACTGAATTCATATCCCCACACGAGGCTAAGAAGATTTTCTCTAGAATAACTTTTACCCGGATTAGTCATGAACAAATAAAGCAAATCGAATTCTTTTGGAGTTAAATCTATCTTTTCATTTTTCAACGTTACTTTTCTTTTATCATGATCGATTACAATTTCTCCTTTCGAAATTATTCTCGATGTTTCCGTACGACTAGCAGCATCCAATTCTGTTCTTCTAAAAATTGCTTTTACGCGAGCTATAAATTCACGAACACTAAATGGCTTCGTTAGATAATCATCCGCACCAAATTCTAATCCGATAATTTTATCCATCTCTTCTGATTTTGCAGTAAGCATCATGATTGGGGTTGTAAGTTTTTCCGCTCGCAATCGTCTGCAAATTTCTAGTCCGTCGATATCGGGAAGCATGACATCCAAAATTATTAAGTCATACGAATTTTTAAGCGCCAGTTCAATGCCATCATATCCAATCATACACTTCGTTAAACGACAATTGATATCTTTTAAGTGAATAGCTACTAATTCAAGAATGTTTGGATCATCTTCGATCATCAAAACACTCTTTCCGGCAAAAGGTTGGTTCATAAAATTTGAGTTACAATACTTGGATGCGAATTAGTTTTTATCAAATCGAAATTTTCTTTTAGGCAAATTTACAATTCAAATGTAACAAAATTATCACGGGGAATTTAAATTCAGGGGTAATTCAATATATGCATGAAACTAATAGCGAAATGCATGCAAATAAATTTCCGACTTATCTTTGTTCACTTATTAACTTTCAAAATTAACCCTTTGTTACCAGTAAAAATCACTTGCGATTTCAGAGAAAAGACATCCGGCATTCCTCAATTATTAAAGGACAAAAATGTTGACGTTTCGCTTTCTCAATTAAGTGTCGGAGATTACATCATCAACGGCGAAATTATTATTGAAAGAAAAACGGGTAAAGATTTTATTCAGTCGATTATCAGCGGGCGAATCTTTGATCAATGTTCTAAATTGAAAAAGGAATCAAAGCGATTACTTATTCTCATAGAAGGCAATCCCTATACAACTGAACACAAAATTGAAGAACGAGCAATACGA
>JANOBV010000111.1:0-10931 GCA_031411835.1 Bacteroidota bacterium
ATTGATTTAATCTGTCAAAAATTTAAGGCCGCAATTAATTCACTCAAAGTGATTCACTTTTAACTCATATCTTTTAAATCTACTATACAATCCTTTAATTTCTTTTATAAGGTATTTTATATTCTATTTAGTCATCTGAGTTAAAAGTGAATCACTTTGAGTGAATTAATTGCGGCCTTAAATTTTTGACAGATTAAATCAATTAAACCGTATCGAATTTATCATCTTTAACAAACTATTCTCCTCGCTTTGAAATGTATCTTTGAAAGAAGTTGAAATTACTTGTATTAAACATTGGCCATTATAAATACTGCCTTGAATAGTTTGTACAGCAATTTTACCGTTGTAATAGTCGAAATACGATATTATCCCTTTACGACCACCAATTGTAGTTTTATAAAATTTTGAGACAACTCCCTTTGGGTAAGTTCTTCTTAGCATTTCTTGCATTTCTTCCTTTGTCAATTTATCTAAATCAATCACATCGGCATTGGAAAAAGGCTGTGACATAACTATAATTGATCGACCATGTCCATCAGCTAAATGTAATTCAGTCATTGAGTTATCTGCCGCTGTAAATGATGATTTAGCATATTCATTTGGGTAATAGAGAATATAATCCCATTTTGCACTTTTGTATGTTTTTTCTAATTGACCATAAGAAATGGTTGTAAGAAATACAATCAGGATAGTCAGTATCTTTTTCATATGATTATTGCAATTTGGTTTAATTGGATCTATTTATTAAAAAGGAGTTTGATTATGAAAGTAACAATAAGGATAATTAGTCCTATTCTAAGTGACCAGTATTTCCAATTATCATCTCGTTCTTTTCTATAATAAGTAATTCCTTTTTCAGTTATTTTAGCTCTAACTACAACATTATCTAACGTTTGTTTAACGCCGCCGTAGGTATTACCAATATCTCGATGATTTTCGCACCAGATATATTCTTTATCTCTATAAAGATATTGAAGAGTAATTCTTATTTGAGCAGAATGTTCAATATTTTTACTCCAATATTCATTTAATATAACTGGCTGTCCACTTTTCTGCTTCTTATAAAGCAAGGCAAGTATTTTTATAAGCTCTTTTTCGTTGACTAATGGTCCGGTCATCCTTTAACTTCAATTATTTATAGATTTTATTATATTAATAACAATAAAAACTATTACGCTTATTAGAATGTAATAAATAAGATAACTTCCCGCCTCTGTTACTGCGGCTTTTGTTCCAGCAGTTACCATTCCTGCTAAATCTTCGATACTTTGTTTTGCTAAATCCACTGCTTGCCGCTTAGCATTGTCCATCCATTTGTTTAGGATGTCATCATTAACTTTGAAGTTAGAATATTTATTTGATTGTTCGTAAGCATTGTTTTCTTTCTGTGTTTGTCTATGTTGCTCTGATTCTTTTTGTTTCTGAAATTGAGCTTCAAATTCTTTATCCTTTTGTCGTTGATATTCTTTGAAACGTTGATATTCTATATCATACCTACACCTTGCTTCTCTATCTTTTAAAATTAGGTATGCTTCATTAATTTCTTGCATACGTTGTGTTGTATCAACACCATTATTTTTGTCAGGATGCCATTTTATTGCTTGCTTTTTAAAAGCAAATTTAATTTCTTGTTGTTCAACGTTTTCACTAACTCCAAGAATGGAATAATAGTCCTTGAACATAAATTTTATTTTTTATCAAGTTCGTGTTTGTCATTGTCTTTTTTATTTTTGACAGGGTCGTATTTCCATATGGCACGTGCTCCTGCGATAAACCCAACCATAGCAATAATCCCAATTGGGCCACCAACACCTGATGAATTTGAAGATCTTCCTTGAAGCCCTTTGATAACAACTACAAGAAATGTGAATATAATAAAGCCAACGGCGATAAGAATAATTTTTAGTCCTGTTCTCATGGTGTTTATTTTGTATTTGTCTAGCCTTTTCAAGTTTCTGCTGTTTCAATTTCGTCAATGATGATTATGAATGTCGCCACAATTTATGTTGCCACTAACATTTGGCTTTACGAACCTAGTTTTGGAAAGCCTGCCAAAGTGTGGGCTTGACGAAACATGTTGGAGATATATTGAAATTATGATTGGCGCCTTCTTTTCCAAGTAGTTCAAAATTACTTAAAATAAACTCGCCATTTTTAATTAAAATATTGTTATAATTAATTCTTGACATACTTAACTCTATTTTTCGAAGATATAAATTTGTTTTGGAGAAACAAATGGAAAATTCCACTAGTATTTTTCGGTATTAAAGTTTAAGAGTCAATATTAATTGCCCACCTAGCCCTTGCTGAATTATTTTCATTAGCGTTGAAAGCCTAATGTCCGATGAATTGTTTTCTATACGAGAAATATATGACTTGTTCGTTCCACATTTCTCAGCTAGTTCTTCCTGAGTCATTCCAAGTTTAGTCCTCGCTTCTTCTAATAAAATGCCTAGATGAAATGTTTCAAATTGCTGTTCCCATTGCTCGCGCTTTGGTTGCCCTTTTTTTCCGTACTTTCTATCAAGGATCTTATCCAATGAGGTGTGCTTACTTTTTGTTTTCATTTTGATATTCTTCCTTTATTTTAAGAGCTTTTTTAATTTCCCATTTAGGTGTCTTCCGGGTTTTCTTTTGAAATGCGTTTCCAAGAACAATTAAATTTCCTTTGTCTAAAAATGAGAAAATGCGGTAAATATTACTCCCAACTTCAATCCGAATTTCATAAAGACCTTTAGTCCCTTCCAAATGTTGGAAATATTTTTCGGGAACTTGTTGGGTTACTTCTATTAATTTAAGCGTCCATTCAATTTTAATTTGAGCATGGTCCGGTAAAGCCGCGTAAAAATTTAAGAAATAGTCCTTATAAGCTATTACTTTTCTTATTTTTTTCTGCATTGTAAAGTTAACTAATTAGACAACTAAATCAAAATATATTTTCAAATCTCCCCCAACTCATCCATCGGACTCCTCAATTGATCAAATCCCTTTAACGTAATGTGCGTGTAAATCTCCGTGGTTTTACTGCTTTCATGTCCAAGCAAACTTTGAATATACCGCAGATTGGTCCCGGCTTCAAGTAAATGTGTCGCAAAACTGTGCCTCAATGTATGAACACTGACTTTCTTTTTTATTCCTGCTTTCTTTACTGCATCTTTTACTATCTGCTGAATACTTCTCGACGAATATTGTCCGCCGACTGCACCTTCGAATAGCCACTCTTTTGGCTTGTAGTGTTGAAAATATTTGCGAAGAATTTCTAACACTCGCTCCGATAATATTGTTATCCTGTCTTTCTTGCCTTTACCTTGCTCTACTCTTATTTGCATTTGAACAGAATCGATATCCTTAATTTTTAGTGCAACCAATTCACCAAGTCGCAATCCTGATGAATAGGCAAGCATTATAATGGCTTTGTGTTTAAGGTTATCAATGCATTTCAAAAGATCTTTTACCTCTTCTTTATTCAAAACAACCGGAAGCTTTTGCTCTTTTTTTGGCCGATCAAGTAAATATATTTTCCGATCTCCTTTTAATACGCGCTCATAATAAAATTTGATCGCATTGATAGCCTGATTATGATAAGACGATGAAACCTTTCTGTCAATTGCTAGATGTTGCATATAACTTGTGATCTGCTCTTGTGATATTTTTTCCAGCGGTAGATCTTTATAGTAATTACAAAATTGCTCAAATGCCGATGAATAAACCCTTACAGTACTTTCGCTTTTGTGTATCTCTTTCAATTTTGAAATATATTCTTCCGGACATGTTTTATAATCTTTAGCACTACGATCTGATTTGTACTTCTTGATTGTAGTTGCTTTTTCTATTTCATAACGAAATTTCAAATTCTTTTCTTTGGCAAACTCCTCTAACTCTTTCACATAACTTTCCTGAAAAGGAATACTCTGATACTTTAATTTCGAATTCCAACTAGAATACGGATAAGATCGCAATTTTTTATAAACGTCTTTGTTATATGAGAAGTAAATTTTTAATCGATCATTGTTAGTTTTGACTACAAGCAACTGATCCTTTTCCAACAAACGATTTTCAATGTCACTTACAACCGAAATTTCTTCATTGATCTCTAGTGAATGAATACGATCTTTAAAGTAATCTTTTATTAAATCCAAATAATTCTCGTAATTTGGTATTATCCAATAAAAATTCTTTTTGTCCCAACGACTATAGCGAAACGCAAGTATAAATCTGGTATCCTTTTCATCTTTGGGTAACTTGACAACAATTTTTCTGCCGCTAACTATAATCGAGACATTTTTATTTTTTACCGAAGGATTTATAGTCGAATCAGATTTAGCGACGTTTTGATTTCCAATTTTACTTTGCGAAGAATCAGAATTAATTATTTCAATTTTCGGAAATCGTTTTTTCAATTCCTCAAACGCTTCCTTTGTATAAGGAATGTGCCAACTCTTCATCGCAGCACTCCATTTGGCGCCACTTATTTCTTTTATTATTTGAGTGAGTCCATTCGTATTCGGAAACTCAACTTTAATTCTTTTTTCATATTTGTGAATAACTGAACTCGCTTTTATCATAATATCTTTTTTCCTGTGAAGATATTTATGAATGAAAGGCTTTTGTGATTTGAAATCAGTTTTCGTATTATATTAAACAGCTTAAAAAGAATTTGGCTAAAGCCACAACTGGTCATCGATTCTTTCATCCGTCTACTAAAGCAGACGGTAATAAAAATTGCCATTTTAAAAACCGAGAATTGTGTAGCAATATCCTAAACAGAATACTACAATCAACTAGAAGAAAATAATATAACCGGTTATGAAACCATTTGAAATTATATTTTCTCTTTCTAAAATGCATACTGCATCTTCATTGCCGTCAGCTTCAGCTGACGGTCCTAGATAATAGAAGTTCATTTGGCTTTAGCCATAAGTACAACAATCTTCCTCATTAATAAATCCAAGCAATCAATAAATTACTTACGCAGCATTCTATCTATACAGCTTGATTGCATTTAACTCCACACTTTTATTTACATTCTCTTATTCAATATCATAATCATCTTGAATGCCAAGCCAAAATTTGGCGCTATTCCCAAAATATTTTGAAAATCGCAAAGCTGTATCAGCAGTAATTCTTCTATTTCCTTTAATTATTTCAGATATCCTTGTCTGAGGGATTGAAATGTCTTTTGAAAGTCTATACGCACTTATTCCGAGTGGTATTAAAAACTCTTCTTGAAGTATTTCGCCAGGATGAATGTTTTTTAGTTTTTTCATTTGTGCCACTGTCAATTTTTAAGTTGTAATTTATAGAAATATATTCTCATGAAAAAATATTTCGAAATTTTTAATTATTATTTTTGGATCTAATTCACAGGTCGCCCCTACGGGGCTAAATGGATGCTGATTGGATTGCTCTACAAAAAGTTCGCCCCTATGGGGCTACTGACTTACTTATAGCTAATGTCCTTGACATATAATTTTCTTTGGATAGTTATCTGATGCTTTTAGCAAAAGAATCATATTGGGAAAAACGTTAAATAGCACAACCTCTTTCGAAATTGCTAACTGAATCTTCATTGCCGTCAGCTTCAGCTGACGGTCCCAGATAATTTGGTTAATTAGTTTCAGTAAAACCTCACTCTAGATGTGGATAAAATTCCATCCTCTTTAATCTTTCTCACTCCCGAACACCTACTTTTACCCCATGAATTTCGAAGAAAATTTCCCCATCTTAAAATCAACGGACCTTGTCAAAATTACGGAAGAGTTCGGAAGCCCTGTGTATGTATATCACGCGGAAACGATCAAACGACAATACGAACGACTGACAAAAGCGTTCAACAATGTTTCACTGAAAGTAAAATACGCTTGTAAGGCATTGACGAATATTCAAGTGCTGAAATATATCCACGGATTAGGAGCAGGGCTCGATGTTGTTTCTATTGAAGAAGCAATGATTGGAATGAAAGCCGGATTTTCTCCTAAGGAAATTCTTTTTACTCCGAATGGTGTTGCTTTCGAAGAGATCAAACAAGCAGTTGAACTTGGACTTGTCATCAATATTGATAATATATCTGTACTCGAACAATTTGGTCACGAATATGGTAATCGAATTCCTTGTTGTATTCGACTCAATCCACACATTGCAGCAGGAGGGAACTCACACATTCAAACCGGTCACATCGATTCTAAATTCGGAATCTCTGTGCATCAACTTCGTCATGTGCTTCGTATTGTGAATTCGAATAAGATGAAAGTAAACGGACTTCATATTCACACCGGATCAGAAATTCTCGACAGCTCTGTATTTCTCCGTGTCGCCGAATTAGTGTTCGAAGAAGCAAATCAATTTCCCGATCTTGAATTCATCGACTTCGGTAGCGGATTCAAAGTTGCCTACAAAGAAGGCGATTACACAACTGACATAGAAGAACTCGCAAATGAATTCACTTCGCTCTTCAATAATTTCTGTAAAGAGTACGGACGTGATCTTGAACTATGGTTCGAGCCCGGAAAATTTTTAGTGAGTGAAGCCGGTGTTCTACTTGTTCAAGTAAATACTGTGAAGCAAACAATGTCCACTGTTTTTGCAGGCGTTAACTCCGGACAAAATCATCTCATTCGTCCGATGTTCTACGATGCGTATCATCATATCATCAACATTAGTAGTCCAACGGGCAAACAAAGACTCTATACAGTTGTTGGTTACATTTGCGAAACTGACACTTTCGGCTGGGATCGCAAAATGGCCGAAGTTCGCGAAGGCGATATTCTCGCCATCCTCAATGCCGGTGCCTATGGTTTCTCTATGTCTAATAATTACAATTCTCGCCTCCGTCCAGCTGAAGTACTTATCGAAAACGGTAAAGCGAGATTGGTTAGAAGGAGGGAGACATTGGAGGATTTGTTAGGGACGCAGGTTTAGTTTGAATTGTTTAAAGGGTTTAAATTGGTTAATGTGCATCCTTGGTATAAGCATCGATACGCTTTAAACGCCTTAAACCCATTAAACTTTTTAAACCCCTTAATCAGAATTTACCGAGAAACTTTAAATAATTCCACGCCGATTCCGTACTTTCGCCAATAGATGTCCCTTCACTCCGACCAATTTCTCATCGATGCCGAAGACCGTGTGTTCAATAAAGAACATCGGAGAAAACTTGCATTCAATATTCTTCAATACGATAATAAAGTTGCGCACGGGAAAGAGCAGTATGATGAATTTGAACTTGCTCGTCAACGTGCATCGTCTTTAAAATGGAAGGTGATGGAGAACCTCGATAAATATCTTGTCGAGTTCGAAGCAAATTTTACGAAGCGCGGCGGAAAAGTGATTTGGGCCCAAGATGCTGATGAGGCAATCTCTGAAATGATCCGCATAATGAAATCTGTCAAAGCGAAAACAGTTGTGAAAGCAAAATCGATGACAACGGAAGAGATTCATGTTAACGAAGCACTCACAGCAGAAAACATTGAATCGCTTGAAACAGATCTTGGTGAAGTAATCGTTCAACTTAGAAATGAAAGCCCATATCATATCGTAACTCCTGCAATGCATCTTTCAAAAGAAGATGTTGCAAAAACGTTCAATGAAAAATTTAATCTTCCACTAACAAGTACTCCAAAAGAGATCACTGCTTTTGTAAGAGAACGCTTACGTGAAAAATATCAAATTGCTGATGTCGGTATTACAGGTGCAAATTTTTTAATTGCCGATACCGGTTCTGTTTGCGTTACAGAAAACGAAGGCAATGCATTGATGTCAATTTCATTTCCTAAAGTGCAAATTGCAATTGCAGGAATAGAAAAAATAATTCCAACACTTACTGATCTCGATTTGTTTTGGCCTTTACTTGCTACTCATGGCACCGGACAAAACATTACTGTGTATAATTCTATTTCAACAGGTCCGCGCCAAGATGGTGAGCTAGATGGACCGGATGAAATGTATGTCATTCTTTTAGATAACGGCCGGACAAATTTATTAGCACAACAAGAGCAACGACAAGCATTGTCTTGTATTCGTTGCGGCGCTTGTTTGAATGGTTGTCCGATCTACAAAGGAGTAGGAGGTCATGCATATGGAGCAACCTATAGCGGACCGATCGGCGCTGTTATCACACCGCATTTGAAGGGAATGGAAGAGTTCAAGCATTTAAGTTATGCATCTTCACTGTGTGGAAAATGTACAGAAGTGTGTCCTGTAAAAATTGATATTCATAAGTTGCTTTTATATAATCGCCATGATGCGGTGGAGGAGAACCTAAATCCTTTCACGGAAAAATTTATGTTCAACATCTGGAAAAAAGGAATGCTCAATCGCAAGTTGATGAATGCCGGCGGATCAAAAGTTAAAAATTTTATGCTTCGGAATTTCTTCAGTTCTAGTTGGGGCGACCGACGCGAATTGCCTGAAGTGGCGCCGAAGTCTTTTAATGAAATGTGGAAGGGGAATGGTAAGTAGTAAATGGTAAGTTGTAAGTAACAATCTGTACATTAATCTACCGTATTTGATGTAAATAAAATCTGCGGAGATTATTTTAGGTTGCTACCTTCACCACCATTTAAAACATCAAATTAATTCAAAGAAAATTATTTCTTATCAAAGCACACAGTGCTTATTTACTACTTACTACTTACTACTTACTACTTACTACTTACTACTTACTACTTACTACTTACTACTTACTACTTACTACTTACTACTTACTACTTACCACTTACCACTTACTAAAAAAGGCCCACCCCCCGGCAGACCTTTCCTAATTTTTCATGTATTAGAATTTCTTTATTGAAAACTCAACCTTTGATTTCTCTCAGCGAGTAATTGCATGATCACTTTGTAGTCGGCTAATGATACCGGACGAACATTTAATATTTGATCAACTTCTACATGTTGTGCAAGTCGGCGGCACGATTCTTTGTCGTAACGATCAAAAGCATTCTTATATGCATTCATTTGATCTTGTGGAATGAAGAAAAATTCTACTTCCGCTTTTTCAAGATTGTATTTGTTGATCACGATGCCCGGTTCTTTACGACCATCTTTAAATGAAAACATACTGTAAACGTGGATGAAGTCTTGGATTTCGATTGTTGTCATTTTGTTGGGTGTGAGTTTAAGTTGATGAAGTGGGTTATTGCTGAATTGTTTAACGAAAGTACGTTCAGCACGCCTCCACATCAATTTCGTTTGGTAAACAACAACTAAATTAGGATGAATGACAGGCCAGCTTTGGCCATTGCACCATCTGACTCGGCAAATAACATCGAAAACACCTCAAATTTCTCTTATAATTGTCGGAGTAAAAATACATACATCAAAAAAGCGCCTAATAACGATTAGAAGCATGACCCCAACGGGGTCACATGTTTGTAGCCCCATCAGGGCGAAATGTCGGTGGCTAAGAAAAAACCCGAAGGCTGCGTTCCCTCGGGTTTTTATAAAAGTGTTAGAGAAAAATTGAACTTGTGTGAAAAGCAGTTGCAAAGATGAACCGAATTTAACATAAGCCCAATACCTACTATTAGTAGTATTTCACATCATTTTTATGAACTATTTCTCCACTTTTTTTAAGAAGACTCCGACAAATTGACTTATAATACTGATAAACAGCTAAATAAGTAAATAACAGGTCAAATAAATCCAATTTTCAAATGTAGTGCCCAAAAACAAAAAAGATGACACATAAGTTAATTACCAGTAACATTCCACTTTCCCCTTTTCATTTTACGTCCTTCATTCCGTGCTCCCCATTATTCACTATTCACTATTCACTATTCACTATTCACTATTCACTATTACTATTTAGAAGTATAATAAATCCGAATCAACCCCGCCAAATTCTTGGCCTCCAATTTTTTCATGAGTTGTTTGCGATGTAAATTGACGGTATGAATACTGATGTTTATTTTTTGTGCGATTTCTTCTGACGAAAATTCATCAACTATCAATTCTAAAATTTCTAATTCACGCGATGAAAGATCTTTAAATTTATTGTTAGTTGTATTGTCAGCTCTTTGTTCACGTAATTGCTTCAAGTAATCAAGTTCAATATATGTTTTTCCATCAATGATCTTAATTGAAGAATCTTTTTTTTCAGCATTTAAATATTCTACATTACTCATATCAACTAATCGGAAAGAACCAAAGATTGATTTTATTTTTCCGCTTTCATCTCTTTCTAATACATTAGATTCAGTTTCAATCTTTACAAATTCATTTTTCGTGTTTCTGATTCTGAAAGTATTGTTGAATTCTACATGATCATACAAAAGCCCAAGCTTATTTTTCATTAAGATCCACTCGCCATGTGTTTTGAACATGTATTCAAAATCGTCAGGATGCGCAATCGAAAAAAAGAAAAACCAGCCACCTAAATTAAAACACTCCGGATCCCAACCATAGATTTCTTTTACTGATGCACTAGTAAATGAGTTCTTGCCATTTTGAATATTGGTGACAAACCAAACCGCATCACTTCTGGTATTCATTGCGCGGAGAATACTGTTGTGAAATAAATTATTCTGTAATTGAATATTTTCTTGAGGGCTATCAGTTATTATTATTACCTGTCCAATAATAAGATCTCCACTATAAATATTAAAAGCAATTACAGGTAATGTTTTCTTTTCTTTTGAAAAATTAAAATCTAATTCTGATATAAATGCATTACTCTTTTTAATTGCAGTCTCAATTTTTTTTCTTCCTGAATGACCAATTAAATAATTCAAATGCTGTTTGTCCTTATCTTTCCTTTCAAATCCGGTAGAAAACAAAAATTGATCGTTTATTGAAACTATTTTTCCTTCAGGATTGGCAATAAGTACTTTGTCCAGCGAATGAACCAATAGATCCTTCATTCTGGAAATGTAATCCTTTAGAGTAAACATAATTTGAATGGTTCGTGTTTCAATTTATCATGAATTGGTTCGACT
>JANOBV010000112.1:0-24054 GCA_031411835.1 Bacteroidota bacterium
AGCTTAATGTCATTTAGTTAAGGCGAATGATGTATTCGTTGTCAACTTATAGATTATTAGGCCCGTTAGGGCCATACTTTTGGTAAGACTAAACTACATAAGCATGTCAAGCCCCTTTAGGGGCGCACTCTTTAAGCAGTACGCATGTGTCCTTTAATTCAACCGGGTAAAAGTTCATGCATATATTGGTTGCATTCGACTTACTCTCATGTACAATTGTAAAAAAAGCTGTGTGTTTAAAGAGTGCGCCCCTAAAGGGGCTTTGCGTTCATTCCTAGTCCCGGGTTACCAAGAGGCAGGCCCTAACGGGCCCAACAATTAAAATTAAAAACGAATACATCATTCGCCTTAACTAAACGAAATTGAGTTAAAGCTGACGGCAATAAAGTTAGCGACAGCACATTGAATTTCGATACAAATAAATATATTTAAGTTGACGCCTATGCGATAGCTATCGGCAATAATTCTTCATTTTTAATCCCGATAGCTATCGGGATTAATTTTTAATTATTAATTATAGTTAAAAGGTTTTTTCTACATTTATTGTAAATCTAACCGCCATGAAATTATCGCTTACTTTTTTCTTAAGTATACTTATTACTATTTGTCAAGCACAGACAATTCCTGCTAATAGAAGTTTCAATTGGAGTAATAGTGGTTATCAAGGTACATATCCTGTAAATGCTACAGTAATTGATTTTCTAACTGTTGGCGGAATAAACGACGGCTTGACAGATAATTCAAGTGCATTGCAAAATGTAATTGCAACGGCCACAAAACCTGCAGTGATCTTCTTTCAGTCGGGCGACTACCTCTTTAATTCGTCAATCAATTTACCGGACAGTATCATTCTAAGAGGTTCAACGGCAGATTCCACTTCACTACTTTTCAATTTTGCCGGCGGAACAGGAAATGGAATCAACATAACAGGAAATGCAAGTGCAGCATTTACTTCTGTACTTTCAGGTGCTGAACGATTCAACAATTATGTAGTTGTTGCAGATGCATCATTGTATTCGGCAAATGACTATGCAGAAATCGAACAGACAAATGGAACTTGGGATACACAGCCGGTAAGTTGGGCAGATAATTCAATTGGTCAGATCATGCACATCACTTCTGTAAATGGTGATACATTATTTTTCGATGAGTCATTACGTATCAACTACAACTATTCTCTCAATCCAAGAATTCACAAAGTAGATCCAAGAACAGAAGTTGGCATAGAATGTTTGAAGATCATAAGAGTTGATAATTCGCCTGTCGGAGTATCCTTCAATGTTAACTTAACTTATGCGGCAAATTGTTGGATCACAGGAGTAGAAATCGGAACAAGCATTGGCAGTCATATTGAAATTGATGCGTCAACAAATATTTCAATTTCGAGATGTTACATTCACGATAACTTTGCTTATGATGGAACATCAACTCATGGTTATGGCATAACAGTTTTCGGGCACACAGGACAATGCAGAATTGAAAATAATATCATGCGACACCTGCGACATTCGTTCTCATTTCAATGCGGAGCGAATGGAAATGTAGTCGCATATAATTATTCGCGTGAACCAAATCGTTCTGAATTTCCGGCTGACTTTGGTGCAGACATTTCTATGCATGGACATTATACGTATGCAAATTTATTTGAGGGAAATATTGTCCAGAATATTCAGATCGATCAGACATGGGGACCAACCGGACCACTCAACACTTTTTTCAGAAATCGAGCTGAACTTTATGGAATACTAATGACATCAGCAACTGTACAAAGTGATTCACTAAATTTTGTCGGCAATGAAGTTACAAATACCGGAGCATTTATGGGCAACTACACTCTTGCCGGCTCTGCTCATTTTGAATTTGGAAATAACATCAGAGGAACGATAACACCAACCGGCACTACTCCACTTCTTGATACATCTTACTACTTAGATAGTCTCCCTATCTTCTGGACAAGTTCAATCTTCCCTACAATAGGAGATCCAAATCCAATTGGCAGTGGAAGTATTCCTGCGAAAGACAGATATCTGAGCGGGGCATATTTTACGCCATGTGAGGATGCAATTAATACTTCGATATCTGAAAATGAAAATTTGAAATTGTTTGAAGTTTATCCGAATCCATTCACTTCAGAAATAAATATCAAATCGAATTTCAATAAGGATGAAATAATTAATTTGGCAATTATTGATTTGCAAGGAAGGATCGTTCATGAGATGAATAATATTCTTGTCCATGATCAAGAGTATAAAATTTCAACGAAAGGAATTTTGAACGGAATTTATTTTTTAAGAATTACAAATAGAAATTATTCAAACATAGTTAAGATTATTAAAAACTGAATTTGAAGTGAACTTAAAAATGTAATCACTTCGATAATTATGTGGGTACTATTTTCAAATTGATCCGGTCTTTTTTCAATTATCTCAATAAAGAAAAAGGTATAGACACCCGACAACTACATAAAATATTTTATGTAGTTTCAGAAGATATACCAATTATTTCATTGAATCCTGAGCAACTCAATCAACTCATTTTTGATAAAGATCTGGAAGCATTATTACCTGAACGATTAAAGTCGCCGAAAAACATATTTGTGATTGGCTGTACGGTAGGATTAAGGATATCCGACCTTCAGGAATTAACGAAAAGCAACCTCGAAAAAGTTTATGATGATTATTACCTTAAAGTGCGCTCAAAGAAGACCCAAACTTTTACGAAGATAAAATTGCCTCCGTATGCACTAGACATCCTCAAGAAATACAAAGGGAATAAAACGGCGCTTCTTCCCTCCTATCATTTGTTTACACTGAATAAATATTTTCGCCAGATTGGAGAACTTGCCGGTTGGACTTATCTTGTAAATAAGAAAAGGCAGAAAAGAGGAATTGATAAAGAGCAGAAAACCCACAAAGAAAGTAAGCCATATCGATTCTGTGATCTCTTGACGACTCATACAATGCGAAGAACAGCTATTACAACGCTATTGAATTTGGGTATGCCTGAGCACATGGTGAGAAAGATATCGGGACATGCTCCGGGCAGTAAAGAATTTTTCAAATATGTTCACTATTCGCAAAACTTCATGGACAAAGAAGTTGATAGTGTACATTTAAAGCTGACTGAAATTAACAAAAACAACGAAGAAAAAAGGTCTTTAAAAAGTACCGTTTTTCAATAAAATCACTAAATTCGAATCAACTATTTCAAGCCTATTCCTTTGAAAACCTATCCTTTAAATAACACTAGTTATTACCCATTTGGGATGATAATGCCAGGAAGGTTTTACAATGCGGAGAAGTATCGTTTTGGGTTTAATGGGAAGGAGAATGATAATGAAGTTAAAGGTGTAGGTAATCAGTTAGATTACGGATTTAGAATTTATGATCCTAGAATTGCAAGATTTTTATCTGTAGATCCTTTGTTTACTTCATATCCTTGGTTTACTCCTTATCAATTTGCCGGAAATGGACCAATATGGGCAATAGATTTAGACGGCTTGGAAAGATTAATTACAGTTAGAGAATTATATGCTGATGGCAATATTATTCAAGACCCTCCCATCTTTGAAAATGGGCCAGGTTCTAATATTGCACTCATTACAGAAACAAGATATTTTGTTGGTGGATCAACAATGGATGATCATGGTGATGAAAGATTGGTGGTACTTAGGCATTTCGAAAAAGTGGGAACTGTCACAAAAAATGTTGAAGCTATGAATCTAATAAAGGTTACAATGATTCCAGTTAATCGGGTTGAAGTACAACTTAGAGAAACACCCAGTGTTACTCCTAAATTGCCATCTAAGTCACCTTCTACAATGTCAATTGATCCAGCTCCATTGGTGTCAAGTGGTGGTGTTATTGCCCCTGGTCCAATTATTCCATCTCCTGTTCCACCTTCGTCACCCCAAATTAATGTTACTCCACCAGATCCTAAGCCAGAGATTTGTTTTATTTGTTGGATTGGTAATTCAGACAGGGATTGGGATAAAGGTGTTAAGAATATAGCAGATTGGTTAAAAGATAACCCAGATTATAATTTGAATATTAAAAGTGATGGTGGTGGATCTAAGGGTGAAGGTTGGACTGATACTGAATCACTTTTTGGCGGAAAAAGTCATATTCAAGATATACAAGATCAGTTTAATAAATTCAAAAATTATGTAATTAAAGCCAGCGGTGGCAAGATTGATGCTAGTAGATTAAAGCTCTCAGCAGGAAAACCAGACGGAACAAGTCTCGAATTTAAACCAGAAATAAGAAAATGAAACTGATATTAGTAATTTTCCTTTCATTCTTAAGTGCTCCAATTTATAAGACACAGGTTGATGAATTTCGTATTATATGGAACTCAACTAGAAAATTGACTTTTCTGGACTTTAAAGCAGATGTAGATAAAAGTAGTTCCCTAAGTGCTTCAACCACAATACAAATTCAAAAAAAAGCTTCTCTAGTAGAGGATAGTTTAGAATACTCAATTGTTTGTACTTTTCTGGGGTCAAAATCATGGATTAAAGCCACTAAAAAGAATTTGCTTAACCATGAGCAATTGCATTTCGATATAGGTGAATTATATGCTAGAAAAATCCGCCAGCAATTTTATACTTTGGAGTACTCTGAAAAAAATTATGGCATTTTGTTAGATTCGGTTTATAAAGTAAATTGGAAACAATTAATCCTCGAACAAGAGAAATATGACATTGAAACCGGTCATTCTGTTATAGATTCAATACAACAGCGTTGGAAAAACGAAATTGATTTCGAATTAAACGAGTTAAGTGCCTTTAAAGATACTCTTTGTACAATCTTGATTACAGAAGAAAATGAATAAGCGTATCTTCTATTAAGCAATCTCATTGCTACTTAGCAAATGAAGAAGAGAAGTACCCGATTGGCGATTTCTAGGCTTGATTTCTCTATTTATATTACCCATTTGGGATGATAATGCCGGGGAGGGATTACAATGCGGAGAAGTATCGGTTTGGGTTTAATGGGAAGGAGAATGATAATGAGGTGAACAAGGGTGTTGGTGGTCAACAGGATTATGGAATGAGAATATATGATCCGAGAATAGGCAGGTTCAATAGTGTTGATCCGTTGTTTAAGGAATTCCCAGAATTGTCGACATATCAATTTGCTTCAAATAGTCCAATTGCTAATATTGATTTAGACGGTTTAGAACGAGCTTCATTTCAGATAATGTGGAATCAAGCTGGAATTCACTCCAAACAAGACGGAATAAACGTAGCCAAAGAAGGCACTAAGGAAGGGCTAAAAAATATCGGTAAGCAGGCATTGAATTTCGCCATTTTTGCTTTCCCTCTTGAAGAATTAGTCGTTATAGCTCTTGAACTTAAAATTACTCGACCCGGATTGACATTCTTAAAAGTCATAAAAGAGGAGAAAGTAATTAATGAGGTCAGTAGTACTATGCCTTATAATTTGAATAGTACTCATGACATTTCCGGGAATGCTTCATCTAGAGTTGTTGGAGATTATATGCGCGATATTAAATTGGAAAATAAAATCGAACCAATAGAAGTAGCACAAATTAATCAAGAAAATTATGTATTAGATGGTCATCATCGAGTTGAGGCGGCAAAAAGAACTAATTCATCAGTAAATTTTAACGTTGTACCTGAAAAAGAGTATCCAGCTTTCGGTTATTCTTCGAAAGAAGCAATAATAAATGCAAACGCAAATGCCGCTCCAAATAAATTAAATAATAAGCTTGTCAATAAGCATGCAAACAATTCAAAAATTTGTTACAAAATCCCTGCTGAATAGATGAATAAATCACAATTACTATTGAGTTTGATCCAAGATTATATTTCTCATTCTGAAATATATTGTAATGCGCTGGTTACTCATTACCAACTCAAAAATCCCATTCTAATGGAATGGCGCTCATTGAATAACTTGAATAAAAAAGGGCAACTACCTGATGGAACTGCTTATAGTTTACACGGTGTAGGATGTTATTTCGAAAAAGGTAATTTTAAAATTGATATAGATTTTGGTCCTGATGGAAGACATGATGGATTTGATATGAATAGACTATATTTATTTTCGCAAAATTATTTATCAACGTATGATGAAATTAATCAGGATAAAGATGAATTTTCTAACGTATTTAATCAATTAATAGATGGTCAAATAATTTTCAACCCAAAATGGTTGCCGAGTAAACATTTATACTATTTGTCAGATTCAAATAGTATAAATTGAAGTTGGTTCTTTCATAGAAAATCGATAGCTACCAATTTATAAATTATAACGAAAATGACCATTACCCATTTGGGATGATAATGCCGGGAAGGGATTACAATGCGGAGAAGTATCGGTACGGGTTTAATGGGCATGAAATGTTAAATGAAATTTATGGCTTAGGGAACCTCCTTTTGTC
Organism: Bacteroidota bacterium; assembly: GCA_031411835.1. GTDB lineage: Bacteria > Bacteroidota > Bacteroidia > AKYH767-A > 2013-40CM-41-45 > JADKIH01. The sequence goes on from JANOBV010000112.1 coordinate 6,409, forward strand.
AGAAAATTGGGAATATTCAAGTAGACTAGGTAGAAGATTCGAAACTGACCCAGTTACTTCACCTCATCTTTCGCCGTACGCATGCTTTGCTGATAATCCTATTTGGTTTAAAGACCCAAACGGTGCAGATACTTCAATAGCTAATAATAATAAAGGAAATATAATTGTCTGGATAACTGAGTCAGGTGACGAGGTCGATTATAAAAAGGAAGCAAAACAACAGAATTGGGATATCATTGAAGCAAAAAATGCCACTGAAGCAGAATTAAGATTGAAAGAATATAGCAAAACAAATAAAATAAATAATTTAGTAATCCGTACTCATGGATTTGATAGAACAGCAGAATCTTCATTTGCTATGGACGGCTTTAGTGTAGATGCAAAAGATGTTAATAACTATGTAAATGGAAAAGAAATATCCCCATCAAAAAAAGAGTTTCTTGATGGAATATCCAAAATGCAGAATATGGTAGAAACAGGCGGTTCAGTATATTACACTGCTTGCAATGCAGGATATGATAGAAAATTAGTTGGAGCAATGGGTGGATTACTTTTAAAGGCTGATCAAAAAAATGTTTCATTATATTTTAATACTGGCCGAAGTCAATTTAATAAACCGCAATTTTCATTAAATTCAAGATCAAATCAATCAACAGTATTTGATCAACCACTATTGCATCCGTCATCATCCGGTTCTATTTGGATAAGTATAAACAAATCTCAACAAAATGTCATATTTCATTTTTGGAAAACTTCGCCTGGGCTGAAAGCTGACAGTAAAAATCCAATTGGAAATTATATATATAAATAATGAAAAAAGCTGTAAAGATTCTAATATTACTAGCCACGTTTAATTCTTGTAATAACGATTTCTATGAAATAGAATACTTAAATCAAGATTGGAACCGATCAAATTATTTTGGAAGTAACACAAGTGATAGTGATAAATATGGGAATAACTTCCCGCTTAAATTTACTTATTTAAATGAAAATCTTTATACTGAATTCTATTCGATTTGCCCAGTATCTAAAAAACCTATTTTCGAGTATTCTGTATTTAATGACACTCTCTGTATTTTGTTTCATTTTGAAAACAAGTTTTACACATCTTCAGATGAAATGATAGAAGAGTCTAGGCCTTTTAAAACAAAAATAAATATCAAAATTAATAAAGTGCCAAAATTTGTATATGCAGCTAAAAAGAAAATCTAAGGAAACACAAAAGAAAGATTGAATAGAATCTTATGTAATATTTATTGGAATAAAAATTCTCGGAGAATAGTATTATGTTTTATTTTAAACATATCGAGCTAATATTGTTAGTTGTGGTAGTTGAATTTCTAATTCTCAAGCACTCCTTCTTGTTTAAAGCGACTCATGGCGCTGGGCTTTACCTGAGGTTAGCTATAATTTTTATTAGTATATTAATCTATTTGTACACATTTGTTTTTATAAGTAAAAAGTAAATGAAAATTTACATTTTGAAAACATAAAAGTAAAGCTATAGGATTTCTATGCGAGATTTCTTTATTGATATTCCCCATTTGGGATGATAATGCCTGGAAGGGATTACAATGCGGAGAAGTATCGGTTTGGGTTTAATGGACAGGTTAGGGATGATGAAGTTACAGGGATAGGGAATATTAATACTGCTCTTTACTGGGAATATGATACACGCTTAGGTAGAAGATGGAATGTTGATCCTAAACCGAATTGTTCATCCAGTAATTTTTCTTGTTTTAATAATAGTCCTGTTTGGTTGAGCGATGCTCTTGGTGATACAACTTTTAATTTCAGTATGGAAACTAAACAGTTTACCGGAATATCTGACTGGGATAAAGAGGGACTACAAGGAGCATTAGTTGGTTCAAAGAATCAAGTATTCATATTCTCTTTTGTTGATCCTGAAAATGATTCTAAAGCAATTCAAAAAGGGAGTATTACTAGTTACCTTTTTGTTACCAACGAAATGATCGATAATGATTTAGCACGATCTGGTGCGAAGGACAAAGAAAATTATGGAAGTTATGATGGGAGCAAATACCTATACCATCATAGTAACATTACTAAAAACGATGGAAAAACAGATTTTGTAATGACTTCTCAAATTGTATCAGGAGAAAATAAAGACGGTATTGGAGGAGGTTTGCCTTCTTCTAAAATTTATATTGTTGTGATGAACGATAAATTGATTGGACAAAATAATTTCAATTTTGGAAATTTTATGTGGGGGACAGCAGCAGCAGCATTGGGAGTACCTCAATCACTTGCAAGGGCTGGAGCTCATGGGAATAATATTTTGTATGATCCTGAAAATGTTGGGAAAAAATGGTATGAAAGAAAATATGATTCCATCGATGACCAAAAATCGATAAATTTAGGATTTGATAAATGGGGTATTTTAAATCTAAAGAAAAAATAATATGAAAATTAATATCTCTTTGCTGATGATTGCTTTTTGCCTTTTTCTTTCTTGTGAAGAGTCCAAAACTGAAGATAAGTTAAAAAGGGAAAATACCAATTCGATGTTTGTCTCTAAAATAGCAAATTCCTTAATGTCAGACAAGTTCAAAAAGTGGGAGATCTTTCAAAGAACTTCTAGTGGTTTGATTATGAATTTTTACTTTGATAACTGTTTGTATCGAACTTTTGTTATGATTCCCATCGATAAAAACCAATGTAAAATTAAACCTTTGAATAAGGGAAATTCTACATTTACAATAATCAATTCCAGTTCTATTTTAGATCAATCTATATATTTTGTTTCAGCGTCCGAATTCATCAATGCGTATAAAATATATTCTGAATTGAAAATCGATTTAATTGAATGGGATTGTGAAAGGGAAATCGAATATTTTGAGAAAAATGGCTTACGCTTGGCCTACTTGTCCAATCCCAATTTTGATGAATCATATTTGCTAAATATAAACTACAAAAAATTGAAAAAAAATTGGTTTTATCACCTAAGTAGATAGATATTTATATTGTTTGGCGATTTGTATTACTCTGAAATGCTGAAGTTGGTATAGTCGAACCACCATAAATGTCTCCAATCATGGGAATAGTACCAATACCTTTAGAATCGGCTAGGCTAATTGGAGTCATAACAATTCCTCTTCCTGAAGGATCCTGTGATACCCAATTTGCAACCGTTTGGAGATCAGTCCCATTAGAAATGTTATAAATATAAGCTACATCGACTTTATAATAACAAATTCCGTAAGATTCTAGTTTTTGTTGTTTCCGTGTATTACCCCCATGTGCTTTTTTTTACCCATCGCTCATATTTTCCTGTCAAAAAAGTGCCTTCAGCTGTTTTTGTGGGTAATGAAGTCATATAAAAAGTACTATTACCGTATCCGTCCGACCAACTACATATAGCAAGTTAGAAAAAATAATTTATTAAGTGTCGTTATTTTCAGGGAAGTAATTCTTCCAGGCGATTAAATTTGTAATCCGGTAAAACTTCAAAAACATTTTTCAGTCACGCAAAAGGTTCTACTCCTTTTATTTTACAGGTGCCAAGTAAAGAATAAATCATAGCAGCTCGCTGTGCTGCGTCATGAGATCCGGCAAAGAGATAATTTTTTCTTCCGATAGCGATCGGCCGAATGGAGTTTTCCACTAGGTTGTTATCGATTTCCAGTTTGCCATCATTTGCATAGGCCATTAACTTTTCCCAGCGTGAACAGCTGTAGGCAATGGCTTCACCGATTAAAGTTTTCGGTGGATATTTAATAATATTTTCTTTTAACCAGATGTACAAATTTTCCAGAGCAGGAAGGGATTCTTTTTGACGTAAATCATATCGCTCTGTGTGATTCAATTTGTTTTCTCTTGCTTTTCGTTCAACAGCGTATAGTTTCTGCATTTCATTCAAGACATATTCGGAAGGAACTTTGTAATCTTTCCTTGACCAATCAAAATATCTTCTTGCATGAGTCATGCAATGAATCAATGTGATTTTATTTTTATCAAAACTTTCGTACGCCCTGTAACCATCACTTTGTAAAATCCCTTCAAAGTTTTTTAATATTTCCGATGGGCCTTCTCTGTCGCGGCCTTTCTGATAGTCAAACATTACAAGTCCCGATTGTGGATCACGATACACCCAGTAATATCCTCTATGACTGTTGGGAGATTTTTTCTGATCCAATACTTTTATTGGTGTTTCATCGGCCTGCAAATAATTGCCGGAAAGTATTTTTTCTTTCAGTATTTTATATAGCGGAGTGAGTTCTTTCAGACTTTTTCCCACCCAGTCCGACATGGTCGAGGAAGGTATTTCCATGCCCAGCCTTTTAAATTGTCCCATCTGACGATATAAAGGCAAATGATCTACATACTTTTGAATCACAATAAATGCAAGTAGTCCTGGACCTGCAATGGATCTATTAAGAAGGAAAGACGGAAGATCTGCAATCACGATACCTTCACCCTGTGGCTTTGCATATTTGGGACGAATGTATTTTTTGACAAACAATTTTCCCGGTTCGTATTCTAATTGTTCCGTGATCTCTTCACCGATCTTTATCATACCGGTAATATCCTCTCTTGGTGGCAGATTTATTTCTTGACGTTCTAAATGATCGGGAGCAGGGATACGGCCTTTATGATTGGAAGTACCATCGGATTTTTTCCGGTCGTATGTAATGGTTTCCTTTTTGAGTTCAACAACAGGAGTCACTTCAACATCAATAGGCAGAACAATTTGTTTTGGATCAATAAATTTTTCTGACTTGTTACCATATATCACCCGAAGCAATTGGTCTAATTGCTTTTGTAATTTTTCAATCTGTAATTGCTGTTGGTGGTTTTCTTGCCGGAGTTGTTGGATTTCTGAAAGCGGGTCAAGTGTTTCGATCACGCATCAAATATAAATCATACAGTGGCTGAAACAACTGTTTCTCCTATGAAATTACTAACAAAATAATGCTCATATCGCTTGCGTTTTTTAATCGATGAAAGAGAAATTCCATCTAAAATAAATTGCAATTGATGAGATGAGATTTCAATGGAATTATCTTTGGGCAACTCAAAGGTGCCTTTCTCCAATCGCTTACTGTAAATGACAAATCCATCACCCTGCCAGTGAAGTAATTTTATTTTGTTTCTGTGTTTAGAAAGAAAAATAAAGACATCACCCGAAAGCGGATTCAATTTAAATTCATTCAACACCAAGCCCGATAAACCATCATACCCTTTGCGCATATCACAACCGCTGCGATAAATAAAATACCGGTACCGATCAGAAAAGAAAATGTTCATTTATTTTATTAACGCCTGAATATAGTCCGACGGAACAAAATGAAAAAAATCAATGCGTGCTCCTTTACTCAAATGAACCTGAACAAACAATCCCGATGTGGCAACTGCCGGAATTTTTACCTCCGTAAAAGCTGTTGCCGTTTTTTTGTCTTTAAATTGTTTACACCAGGAAACTAAACTATTATAAGTGATTCCGTTTTGAAGACAGAATTCTTTCCTGCACATTCCGCTTTGCTGCCATTGCAAAACTAATTCTTCTTTCTCCTGACGAGTACGCCAGTTTTTCTGTACATTGTTTTGTGTTTCCATAACGATCTTGTTTATCGCTACGAATTAAATCAATGAAAAATTACCAGGCAAGATGTACTTGGTCGGACTGATACATTGAAAGTGCATATTTGAAGACCTCGCTGAGCGGGTGGAATGTTGAGCGGGATTAATTTTGTTCGCTTTTAAATTCAAAATTGAAAAAGAAAACGTTACTGTTCTTGTAGTCTTTTATAGCTAGGATGATATAATTCCTCAATATAAATAAAACATTTATTTCCTTTAACTAGACCTAATATTCTTCCATTCCAATTGTTTTCAACCGAGTTAAAAATGACATTCGGAATCCCAGAGTTAAAGTACGCGGCGAAACGAAACAATGGAACTTCAGAAATCCCAAGTTCCTTTCGGATTTTTGTATCTTCAAATACATCTTGTTCATCAGAAATCTCCCATAAACTTTCACCTCTGTATGGTTGAATTAAATATTTAGAGTTGCTATTAATATTGGAATCCGTTCTATTTAACAGGTGAATATTTTCGAGCATTTGTTGAAGGATAATGCTGTCACCTTTTAATACAATATATGTATGTTTGGGATACACAAAATCAGAAATTAATCGAAAACTTCTTATTTTTTCGATTGATATTGAACTGGTGATTTGCTCCTTAATTATTGGAAAAAAAGCAATTCCCTTAAAGTCTTCATTTTTAGATCTACAACTTAATATTACTGTAAGTAAAGTAATGCTAGTTATTTTTTTATTTAGTCTCATTTTTAACTTTTGTTTCCCTATTTGGAATCGATTCACTGCTTTTACCAATAAACCAACTAAATTTTTTGTCCTTATGCGTTTGAGTAATTATCACTTTTTCACTTGTAACTTCAAAATTCTCACCTGGCAGGAACGTATTTGCCAACTGAACTTGTTCTTGCGCTTCTTCTGATCTACCAACACCAGTATTACTTTCTCTAGCTGCTGTTTCTTCGTTAGTCTCTAAATTGAAATCGTAAATATCAAAAAACTCCATAGTTCCTGAAAAAGACCATGTATTCATTTCGCCTTGAGTATATGTCCCTTTTCCAATTACGGTAAACTGTCCTAATGTGCCAGATGTAGCTGCTTGCGCATTTATCAATTTGAAATTAACCTTTCTTGATTCACCAGGGACAATTCCTTCTATTTGTTTCGAGATTTGGGAGGGTATTGATCCTGTAGTTAAACCAAAAGGTTTTAAATTAACCTGAGACATTTCAGAATTATTCAACTTTATTGGTTCACCTTTTCCAGAAACATAATTATCAATTAACTTTTTAGGTAGTTCTGTAGTAAATGCGCATTTAAATACTGCAGCAACAAATGGTGTATAAACTAGCTTAGCTATTTCTTTATTATCTTTTATGACTCTACGAGCACCCGCTTCAGATGCAAATTGTCTATCAAGATATCGTGTATATCCTGATTCTTCGAGTCCATCTAAATCAACAGCCCAAATAGGTTTATTGCCACTAAATTGAAACGGAGAATAAAATGGATATGAAATAGCTAAAGGATCTGTGGACATAAATCTTCCCAATCGTGGATCATAAACTCTCTTTCCATAATCCTGTTCGTTTCCTGTTCCCTTCATCTCATTATCATTTTCCTTCCCATTAAACCCAAACCGATACTTCTCCGCGTTATAATCCCTCCCCGGCATTATCATCCCAAATGGAGAATATCACGAGAAAAATCTTTCGCATAGACATCGTCAAAGGAATTTAAGCCTAATAATTGTGAATGTTGGTATAAATGAAGCAATCTTTACAGTTTTCTCTTATATCTTTAAAAAGAAAATAATTTCGATCAGCTTTAAAATGATTCCATTCAGACATTTCGTACGGAGTAGTAGAAACTGAAATTGATTTCAAATTTTTCAAATTTGAAATTTCAGCTGATACAAATTTCAAATTTGTGTTTGATAAATTTAAACGTTCTAAATTTTTCAGCTTGTAGACAAATTCAGGAATAGCCACTAACGAATCTACTGAGAGTATTAAACTCTTCAAAAAAGGTGAATTAATATTCACCTCAGGTTCCAGTTTTTCTCCAATTAAACTTAAGGTAGCTAAAGTTGACAAATTATCCAAACAATCATGCCATCTTACCTCCGATTTATAAACGATAGAGAGTTCTTTTATTTCTAGTGTGCAAATTTCTTCGAAAAAATCTGAATCATCAATTTTTAACTTTTCTAGAGATTTCAGACTTAACAAAAATGAAATAAAATTCTTTTTATCTGTGTAAACGACATTATTCAAATTTACTTCTTTAAGATTTTCGAAATCTTTCAAATTATAATTCAGAAAAGGAATTTCAGAATTATTAAGCGTTAATCTTTCTACACTCTTCTTATATTTCATAAGAGAATCAATACAAGTGGCATAATTTCTACTTTCAATTTCCTGATTCGAAAACTTGCAAGAGTAGCAAATCACAATAATAAATAATAGTTTTTTCATGTAAATTAGTATTCAACATTATCTGGAATGCAAGTTGGCCTTGGTTGAGCTCCTGATTCATAAATTACATCACTTGTTGGTTTGCCAAGCCCCAACGACCCTGTTAGTTTACCACTTATTGAGCCGTCTGCATTTTTAATGTTTTTTTCATTACTTAGAGCATAATTTGCTAATGCATCGATTTCATTTTGAGTAATTTTTCCATTATTCTTTCCATCATTGCTAGCAGCTGCCATCAAATCATCTGGGTCAACAAATTTATAAGGAATTGAAATAACCTTATATCCGTATTGATCTGTTGGTGTAGCAATACCAGATTGAATGAATTCATCAAAATATTGATCTGCAAGACCCAAAAAATGTCCAGTCTCATGAGCATAAGTGTCAGGATCAGTCGAAGTAGAATTGAAGACGCCAATATGTCCGCCAACTACATGATCTCTGAAACCTTCCTTTGGATTATCAACAAGTGCAGCAACATTAGCCGAGCCATTTTTAAAATTATTTATTTGATCAGAATTGTTTGAATTGAATACCTGGACAGATACTTCAAATTTGACATTATAAATTTGGCCATTTTTATCTGTATAAGTTAAATCACTTCCTCCAAATTTATCCATAATTTGTTTCTGCATCTCTTCTGCCTTATTGTTGTTTGCTTCTTTACCTGTAATATAAATTTGAGTTTTAAATGTTATTGTGTGATCCGGCGTTATAGAATAAGATGCATCTAACCCATCCGGGTCTTTAAAATAAATTGGGTTGTCCTCAAAACTTGCATAAGGGCTGATGTTTGGGTGTTTTTTTTGTGAAGGATCCACACTCAACCATCTAGCTATTCTTGGTTCGTATATCCTGTTTCCAAAATCCAAACTATTTGCTAATCCATTAACTTCATTATCATTCTCCTTTCCATTAAACCCAAACCGATACTTCTCCGCATTATAAAACCTTCCCGGCATTATCATCCCAAATGGGTAATAATCTTGTGAGGTTAATATTTCTGCTTCGTAAGGAGTGCCAGATGTTGAACGCATCTTTCTGTCGCTTATTGTTGAGAGTACATTTCCTAAATGATTGGCCAATTCATATTGCTTTTGCTTCAGATATCTATTGGCAAAGGTAGGATTTATTAGTACAGGTGTGGAGGAAGCCGTCATGTCAGTATTGAGTGTACTTACTCCTAAACGACCACTTCCATAAATAGGAACTTCGGTCTGCACCAGATGATTGGAAAAGGCACTTACAACGTGTGCTGTATTCTTCTCATAAATACTTATTATATTTCCCTGAGCATCGTGTACATAATAAGTATATAACCAACTGCTACTACTCAATGGCGCTCCACTACCATCTTTCAACTTTTCAATTTTCGCAGTCCTGTTTCCGGATGCATCGTATTGGAATTCCAGGTCACTCTTGTCATTGTCCCGCAAGATCTGTGAGATCTTGCCGTATGCATTCCATTTAATATCTACAATGCCACTGCTCTTGTCTTGAATTAAATTTCCAATTTCATCATAATAGAAATTATTATTTGCTTTAAAGGCAGCCGGGTTTGCCGGATCATAAGGATCCATATCACCCAAATCACCTATGTCTTGACTCAGCGGGCTGCTTAGAACAACACCTTTTGAATCTTTTACTGAATACAACTTATTGCTTCGTTTACGTGAGACGCCACTAGAATTATCTATGTCATATTTATAGGTTAGATCATCGATAGGGACTCCATCTGCCTTATTTCGAAGCAACGTTTCTATATTCCCATTTGCATCATAAGTATATGAATTTTCATATGGCTGTCCTCCACCTGTATTTGACCACAGGTTTGAACTATTTAAATCTCTATAGCTATTCATATGAGTAATTCTGTTTAACTGATCATATTTATATGATGTCAGTTGTGGCTTAACAGCACCGCCTGATGCGGGATAATTACTTTCCCAAATGGAAGTTACCATGTGTTTGATATTTCCATTATAAAGATTTGGTCCTTGTGTAGAATATGGAGTAGTTCCTCCTGCTACATAATTATACACCAGATTCAACGGACTTATATCAGAGAGAAACACTTTTGAAGTACCTGATACCGATTCATAATCTTCTTTGTTATCGGGTATAGTTATATCTAAAGCAGGAGATGTTTTAGATATTGTGTAACCGGAGAATTTGTCGTAATAACCCAAACTATATCCAAATACATCGGCCCCGGAATTTAAATTTTCATTGGCAAATGCAGTGTTATAATTAGTTCCTGCTTTTCCATCTTTCCCTTGATCAAAATCCGTTGAAATCAAATCACTATTTACTCCCTTTAACCAACCTTGCAGCGTATATGCATAATCGATGCCCTGAACTTTGTCAAAATTCAGAATATTTTGCACCTTATCAAAAATTCTCGATTCTTCGATTACAAATTTAAAATTCTACTTTCAAATTTCTAATCTCTAATTACGATTCTCGATTTTTAAAATCCGACCTAAAAATATAATCCCACAATTTAGAACTCACACCGTACCCATGATCCATATCTTTATAATGATGAAGCATGTGATGATGTTTTAAATTCAACCAGAATTTACTTTTGAAATTGTAGTGATGAATTGCATAGTGAAGCATATCATAAAAAAGATATCCTACTAGAAAGCCGATAAAAAATGGCGCTACTAGAATTGACCCTATAGCCAATTTGAACATAAAGAAAAATAATGCTGCCAAAGGAATTGAAACAGTAGGAACCATTACTAATCGTTTGCTATCACTTGGATAATCATGATGAACTCCATGAAAAATAAAATGCAAACGTGCACCAATTTTTCCGGGTGGCATCCAATGGAAAAGGAAACGATGCAAAACGTATTCAGTAAGTGTCCAAACAATTAATCCCAAAAGAATATACAGTGCAATTGCAATAACTGCTAAATGGTAAACAAAAACTGATTTATAACCAAAGTATCCGATTACCGGCAGAAATATAAAAAGAGGAACTGAATAGTGAATGTGTGATAATTTCTCTAGAAAGCCATTATTAAACATTCTGACTGTTTCGTCTTTATTGCTGATAAAGTTTTTAGCCATTATTTTGATTGAATTAGGCTTCGAAGTTAGAGAAAAAGCGGATAAGTTGAGACCAAATTTTACTGAATTTTTATCTGATAAGAGTCACCCGACCATTGATGGTTCTAGCGTCCAAATCAAGGTCTTTTGCCTCTAAATGATAAACATAAACACCTTCAGGAGCCGGAACCACAGAATCTTTGACATTCCCATTCCAAGGCTTCTTTTCATTTCCGGTAAAAATTATCTGTCCCCAGCGATTAAAAATATTGAATTCATATTCAGACAAACTTGCGCCAAGTGGTTGAAAAAATTCGTTGATATTATCTCCATTTGGAGTAAATGCCCGTGGAACAAAAACAGCAATTGCTTCTTCAACAACGACATTATAAACGATTGAATCAACACATCCATAACTATTGACAACAGTTAATACGACTTCATACGTTCCTTGTCCGGGAAATTCGTGAGTCGGATTATTTAAAAACGAAGTCGAAGAATCATCAGCAAAATACCAAGCCCATGAACTTGCATCAATTGAGGTGTTCATAAAACTAAGTTTATTTAAAAATGCACCTTCAGCGGGATTTGAATACGTAAAATCTGCAAGCGGTCTTGGGAAATTATTTATCAAAAACGAGCCATTTACTTGTGGTTGAATTGCACATGGAACACTTGATGTCATAATTACACTCACGCTATCGTTGTTTGACAATACACCCGGAGAAAAAACACTTCCACTTCCACTACTTTGACCATTTACAAACCAATCGAATGTCGGACTAACACCACCGTAGTGTGGCTGTGGAATAAAGTTGAGCGGACTACCTTCACATACAACAGATGGATTTGTAACAATGGTAACTGAAGGCATCAATGAAATCAATCCTTGAACAACATCATTATCATTTGACAATGGATTGACAAGACATGGCAGACTAGAAGTGAGAAGCACACTAATTGAATCGGTTCCATTTCCAACTACAAAATCAAAAGTCGAATCTGCAGAAGCAGCTCCCGATAGAATTCCATTTATATACCATTGATATAATGGCGACGCTCCGCCATAAACAGAAGCGGCAACATAATGAATCGTATCTCCCGAACACAGAGCAGCACTTGCATCTGAAGCAAGAGTAACAGCAGGATTAGAATTTTGTAATTGAATTACATTCGAACTGTCAATCGCAAGAGGAGTAGTAACACAATTCAAAGACGAATTCATTTGAACAGAAATCAATGTATCACCGGCATTCAATACTGTAGAAAATGTTGGCAAGGTTGCGCCTGCTACTGCTGCACCGTTTAAGTACCACTGATACGTTGGTGTAGCGCCTGAATTATTAGAAGCTGCAAAAAATGTTACAGGAGAACCCGGACAAACACCTGTGTCAGGTGAAATTGTAATATCAGGAACAACAGATGAATTCAATGCAACAAATACAGAAGCAGTATCAGTAGCTGATGTAACACAAGCAGAATTCGAATGCAAAACTGCTTGCACGATAGATCCGTTAATCAATTGCGATGTAGAAAATGTATCTACTACCCCACTTTGTTGTAAAACTCCATCAACGATCCAATCATATGTTGGTGCAGTTCCACCATTGACAGGAGTTGCTGTAAAATGTAGAGTATCACCTTGACAGAATGGTCCAACGATAGAAGTACTGACAGTAACATCGGGAACTGATTGCGACGTTATCGTAATTGCAATTGTAGAATCAAAGTAAAGACAATTAGTATTGAAGAATCGTAAAGTAATATTGTATGTCCCGGGCAACGAATATTGAATCACAGGATTTTGATTGTCGTTAATTACACCACCGGCAATATTACTTCCCGGAACTACCCAGTCATAATCAGTTACCGCAGAAGCTCCATTTCCGGAAAGAGAAATGTTTTGATTGATGCATGCAGTGGTTGGATTAACAACAAATCCGGGATTAGTATTTGGCTCCACTGTGATAGTATCACTTGCAACGAAATTAATTCCACAAGCATCCGTAACAGTTACACTATAAATAGTAGTTGCATTTGGCGCAACAGTAATTGTATCATTTAATGAAGCAGAAGTATTCCAAGCAAATGAATACGGCGGAACTCCATATTCAGGAATAACAACCAGATCAACATTTGTTCCTCCGCAGACTTGCATATTCGGAGTAAAATAATTCATCTCTAACGTTCGACCCGAAACATACATTACCCAGGGAGAAAATGCGCGAACACAATTTGCTGTACAATTTATATCCGGATCATTATTACAACGATAAAAATGCAAGGTGAAATTCAAATTCTGTGGTGCACAAGATGGCGCAGGAAAACAAGAATTAAATTCCGGCATTTGAATACTATCAAATGTACATAAAGTGCTACCCGGAGAAAAAGGGCACCACATTACTCCGGGTGCAGCAGATGGAAAAGTACATGTAGAATAATCCACACTGAATCCGCCATCCATTCCTGTACATGCAGCAATGGTTTGAAAAGAGAAACTTGTTGAAATATCTACGATGGTAGAATTTACAGGCGAAGGAATTGCAAGAAAATAATCACAGCTATTCGTCCAACAGACAGGGCTGTATTTCGTTCCAATAATTGCAGCAGCCAATAGGCTATCAGCTGCAGTAACAATTGGATCAATTACGACCGGGTAAATAGTTGCCGATGAATTTAACCAGGACACAGGAGTAATCACACTGAATTCACCTGCTGAATTGAATCCCGAATTAAGTGGCAAGGCCGTATTCAAAGCATCATTTGAAAATGCATAACACTTTTCTACCTTAAAACAGATATTATTTTTTTTATCACTAATGAATAATTCGTGATGATCGTAATCTGAAGAATTTAATTTCAAATCATCATTCACCTCAAATTGCTGTCGCATTACTAATTGTCCATCATTGAAGCCTAAATTTTGTTTGATAATAAAATCAGTTTCAATTTGACTTTCACGAACAGAAAACATTAGATCAACGTGAGGATAAATATCTCGCACCAGAACTCCTTCATCACCTGCAGAAAAATTAGTCCAATTTGCAATCCCGATTTCCTTTTCAATTCCATTTGAGTCGACATGAATCAATTTAATATTTTTCGCTAATGTCAATTTTTTCAACTTAGAAATAATTGACACTTCTTTTTTTCCAACATCAATTGTGATTGGCGAACGTTGTTGATTGGCAACAAATATTTCAGGCGATGAAGTTGGGTTCAAACGATAATTAATTTCTCTTAACCAACCATTTGCATCGATGTAGTTTATTGGCGTGAATGATTTCTGAATCATAAAGCGACTTCCTTTCGAGCCATGTTCAACAAAATATCTTGAGAATTCAGTTCGACGATCGACCAATTCAATCATTGAATTCTTCTTCTGAGTATCAAAAGGGAAAATACCAAGATCAGGGTGAGAATTAAATTTGCCGGAAATCAAGTGCGAAATTTCATTTACGTTTTCCACTTTTCGAGTACTGAACTTCGAATAGTTCAATCCACTCAAATGCGAATATTGCGCAAAGAGCGAAGTACTGATAAACATAAAAAGGAAAACAAAAATATTTTTCATTGGGTCAGGCAAACTATTTCTTTGGAAAGCTTATAAGCTTTTTAGAAACTCTTCACTATTCTTCATCAAAGGATACATTACAACATCTTCTTCAATAAACGGAACGACTTTACGATAAGCTGCAACGAATTCCTCAATCATTCGAGAACTTTGTAATGGTTTTCTGAATTCCAATGCTTGCGATGCTGTCATCAATTCTATTCCAAGAATTGTATAAACGTTTTGAACTACTTTAAATAATTTTGTGGCTGCGTTTGCACCCATACTCACATGATCTTCTTGTCCATTACTAGAAACAATGCTATCAACAGATGCAGGAGTACAATACTGTTTATTCTGACTAACGATAGATGCAGCAGTATATTGAGAGATCATAAATCCGGAATTCAAACCGGGATTACCTGCTAAGAATGGAGGTAATCCACGCTGACCGGAAATCAATAAATAAGTTCTGCGCTCAGAAATACTTCCTAATTCAGCCAATGCAATAGCTAAGAAATCCATAGCAAGTGCTAATGGTTGTCCATGAAAATTACCTGCTGAAATTATTTTATCGTCGTCAGGAAAAATTGTAGGATTATCAGTCACCGAATTGATCTCCGTTAAAATTACTCCTGCCGCATAATTAATTGCATCACGAGAAGCGCCATGAACTTGAGGAATACAACGGAAAGAATATGGATCTTGTACGTGTTCTTTCCTTCTCTTGATAAGCTGGCTGCCTTTAAGAATATTTCTCATGTTTTCAGAAACATCCATTTGTCCACGATGAGGTCTGATCTTATGAATCAATTTATCAAATGGTTCTTGCCTACCATCAAATGCATCGAGAGAAATCGCAGCAACAAAATCTGCAAGTGACGCTTGTTGATATGCATTCATGATACAATGTAGTCCGTATGCAGACATAAACTGAGTACCGTTCAGCAATGCCAAACCTTCTTTCGATTGAAGTTCAATTGGCTTCCACCCAAATTTCTTGAGAATATTTTTAGATGATTGAATCTTTCCTTCAAACATCACTTCACCTTCACCAATAAGTGGCAAACATAAATGCGCTAAAGGAGCAAGATCACCGGAAGCACCAAGTGATCCTTGCTGATAAACAATTGGATAAATTTCGTTATTGAAAAAATCCATCAGTCGCTCAACAGTTACAAGTTGCACACCAGAATTCCCGTATGACAATCCTTGGATCTTCAAAAGCAACATTAGGCGAACAATTTCCATTGGCACCATATCGCCTGTACCGCACGCATGAGAGATCATCAGGTTTCGCTGAAGCTTACCTAGATCATTTTCAGAAACAGATTTATTATACAGTGCACCAAATCCGGTATTGATACCATAGATCGCTTCACTGTGTTCACGCATTTTATTATCGAGATACTTTCTGCACTTTACGATCTTGCTTTTCGCTTCATCAGAAAGCACAAGTTTACGACCTTCAGAAATAATTTCTTCGACATCGTTGATTGAAAGTTCTTTGCTACTAATTTTATGTTGAGCTTGAGCCATACTTTTTTTTAACGAATAACTAATAGTGAATAACTAATAACTAATAATTAATAATGAATAGTGAATAGTGAATAGTGAATAATTAGGAAACCGTTTCGGCCAATTTATCTTGAGTTACTTTTAATTGTTCTCCGGTTTGCATATTTTTGATAGAGAGCAATCCGGAGTTCATTTCGTCGGAACCGATGAGTGCAACGAAAGGAATATTTTTTTTGTTAGCGTAAGCCATTTGCTTTTTCATCTTGGCTGAATCAGGGTAAACTTCTGTATTGATATTTTTCTTACGAAGTTGGTTAGCGAGAGTAGTGCAATATTCTGCTTCTGCATCACCAAAATTCACAAAGAGTAAGCGTGTTGAAACATTACTGAAATCCGGAAATGCATTTATTTCTTCCAATACATCATAAATTCTGTCAGCACCAAAAGAAATTCCTACTCCTGACATATTCGGCAAACCAAAGATTCCGGTAAGGTCATCATATCTTCCGCCTCCGCAAATACTTCCTGTGAAAGTTGAACCTAGGTCATTTGCTTTTACTTCGATAATTGCTCCGGTATAATAATTCAATCCACGTGCTAGAGTAATATCAATTTCTAATTTACATGTAGGCGGCAAATTTTTAGTACCGGAAAGTATTTTATTCAATTCTTCAATTCCCTTTTTTCCGATCTCAGAATTGGCCAACAATTTTAAAAGCACGTCAAGTTTTTCGCTATTCGTACCTTTTAGATCAATCACAGGTCTTAAAATTGCAATTGCTTCAGTTGAAATTCCTTTATTAATCAGTTCTTCAATAACTTTTTCAATTCCAATTTTATCAAGTTTGTCGATAGCAACTGTAATATCAATAATTTTTTCAGGTGCACCTATCAATTCGGCAATTCCCGCAAGAACCTTTCTATTGTTCAATTTAATTGCAACACCAAATTTGAAACTTTCAAAAACATCACCGATTATTGAGATCAATTCGATTTCATTCAACAAAGAATCTGAACCGATCACATCAGCATCGCACTGATAAAATTCTCGGTAGCGACCTTTCTGCGGACGATCAGCTCGCCATACAGGTTGAATTTGAAATCGCTTGAACGGAAATGATATTTCATTTTGATTCATCACAACGTATCGGGCAAATGGAACTGTAAGATCATAACGTAAACCTTTTTCAGCTATATCACTAATTACAACATTCCCGTTTGCTTTTTTTATCTGATCGATTACTTCGCCTGAATTCAAAACACGAAACAACAATTTATCGCCTTCTTCTCCATACTTGCCTTCCAATGTAGAAAGGTTTTCCATTGAAGGAGTTTCAATCTGCTCGAAGCCATAACGACTATAGATCGTCCGAATGGTATCGAAAATATAATTCCGCCGGCGCATTTCTAGCGGAGAAAAGTCCCGTGTGCCTTTTGGTATGCTTGGTTTTGACATAATTTGTTAAAAGTCGAATGT
>JANOBV010000113.1:0-3511 GCA_031411835.1 Bacteroidota bacterium
GTAATCCCAGCCAACATATTAAACCTCTCCGACGGATAATCATTCCAGTAGTAATATCTAGAAAAGCCGACGTTGTTTAAGTTTGCGAATATGGATAAGATCTTCGAATAGCGATATTCTAAACCGAGGTTAGCATCTAAATATCCTTTAACACTTTTCTCACTATAGCCGCCTATTTCTTGTTCTCTAACGAAGTAACTTCCACGAGCGAAAATAGCTGCATTCACATAAAGTTTATCGCGCATGTTATATTTCGCATCCAATTTAACTTCTGTATTAGGATGGTGCCAAGCTTTTTGATTAAAATCCAATGAATATTTGTACTGATCTAAATGAATTGAAGCAACGAATTTCGCATTTGCACGATACGCTAGCTCACCATGAATATTCAAAACTTTTCCATCAGCATAATATACATTGAATTTATTTGTTGAAATCGAATCGTTGTAATACAATTGCATATCGTCGAAAGAAGAATATTTTACATATGCCAAAAATGAAACTCTAGATGAAAAACTTCCATTCAATCCACCTTTAAAGTCCAATTTATTGATCGTATTCAATGGCTGTACAGCTGAATTCACAAAAGGGTTTTCAAGAGCCATTGTAAGAAAATTATTTTTCACTACTTCCCCGCCTACATTTGCAAACAAATAGAAAATATTTTCTGCAACCGGAAGTAAGAAGTCAACTTTTGGAAATAGGTGAACTTTCGAATCAAGATTTTTTTCAAGTGCAATGTCTACTCCTAAATTCAATTTCGCTTTTTCATTTTTAAGCTGAATCATAGGAACAAAATTGATGATATTTCTATTGAGATCAGTATTACTACTTAATGACTCATAACTTGCTCGCGACTTTTTAAAGTAATCGAATGAGATATCTGTTTTAAAATAAAAATTCGTAAGGTCTTTTCCAACAAATCCATGAACCCGAATATCGCTTTCATTCACATCAAATTTATCGCTGATCGAATTCCAATCTATTCCGGCAGAATAATCAATATGATCGCGTTTTAAATAATTAGAAGCAAAATTTAATTTCAATCCGAAGATATTAAACCGCTGTTCGATCTGACTTTTATCCAAGATAGAATCTTCAGAATTGTAGCCATAATAGTGATTTGTATTTCTGTCGTAATTAAACTCACCTGTAAATGTTTTATTATCGAACATATATTTACCATATGCGCCGCCGTGATTTTTACTGTAACCGGCGGGGCCAACATCTGCTAAACCGGGTGAACCGGAATGATGACCAAGAGCAATTCCTAACGAACCTGTTTTTGAACGAAGAGCATTCACATAAAGATCGCCATGATAAATAGAATTATTTCCCAGTCCCAATTTTAAATAAGTGCGATACAATTTTGCTAAAGGCTCATCTTTTATTTTCACTGCCTTGATCGTACTCGTTTCATAATTCGTTTCTGCTTTTTGAGAACGAATTGTATACGTCATTGAAGGAGGATTAGCAGAAGTTGTGTCGCCTTCCGGTGAATCTGAGATCTTGGCAGATTCAGCCAAGATCGGGCGATAATCTTTCACAATAATGTATGTTTCATCTCCCAGATCTTCTTTCGCATCTGTTGGCTTCTTCGGCTCTTCAGTTGTTTGCGAAAACAGACTGAATGGCGATACACAAATTGCTGCGATCAAAAAATATTTATTCGTTTTTTTCATTTCTCTTAGTGTACCTTAAATTATTTTTTGTTTCCAATCTCCAATGAATCCTCAACTGCATCATCACCCTTCAATTTATTTTCCATCTCCTTGTTTTTCTCAGGAATTGTGATTGCGTTCAACTTCTCAGTTGCAACTGCTTTCAAGTCATCCGGATCGTTTGCATCCTTTTCGTAATTTGCAATAATACTTTTGTAAGTTTCTTTCGCTTGGAAAGTATCATTTTGTGCAACATAATTATCTCCTAATAAAATGAATCCTTTTGCTATCCAATAATCATAAGAAGGAACTTGTTTCTGAATTTCAAAGATCAACTTAGTGGACTCTTTATAATTTCCGGTTCCATATTCAATAGCTGCAAGCAAATATTTACTTTCGGCAGTCATTTCACTATTTGTTCTTTTAGCAACGATTGACAGTTCTGTTTTCGCAGAACCAAAATCTTTTTTCTCAAAATACGCACGACCGGTAACTAAATGTGCTTCATTGATCAGATCTTTGTCAGTTGTAGTCGAGCTTAAAATTTTCTGCGCAGCCGCTAAAGCCTTAGTACTTTCATTCAATTTAGCGGCAGATCTCATTTGTCCTGAATAAGCAGCAAGAATATTTTCTTTCACTTCGGCAGAATTTTCCAATGCTTCAAACTGAACATAAGCACGATCAAATTGCTTCAAACGGTAATTGATCATGGCAGCATTCAGCAATGATTTTTCAGTGATATTTGTCTTCGGTTGATTGATCACATATTCAAATCCAGGTAAGGCATCCTGATATCTTTTTGCTTTATAAAGGCAATCTGATTTGTAATAACTCGCATTGATCTTGAAGATTGCATTCGGGAATTTCATCATATACTTATCGAACTCTCTAATAGCAACTTCACAATTTCCCTGAGTGTAGACTAATTCAGCTGCTTCATACGACAATGAATCTTCAGCAGCTTCAGAAACATCAGCATTTGGAACTCCTTTTACATAGGTTAAATAATCATCAACTTTATTTTGCGAAACACTTATGTTTTTTATTTGCACCAATGCTTCATGCGACTCAGAAGTGTTTGGATATTTCTGAACGATGCGCTTATAGGCAGCCATTGCTTTATCGTCTTGTTTAGTATTATAGTAAACAAGTGCAGCACCTAATTCGGCTTTTCTGAAATAGATTCCATTTGGATATTCATTAATAACTCGAGTGAAATATTTCAACGACAATTCGAAATTGCCTTGAGCCATGCAAGCTTGTCCTGCCTCATATAAACCATCATCGAAGTAAACTGACTTCGGATATTTTTCGAAAAGTTTTTGAAGTGTATTGACCTTGTCCGCGAATTTACCTTGTATTCCAAGTATCATTGCTTTTTGATACAATGCATAATCACTCGACTTAGCATTTGAATTTATTGCTTGATTGTAATACTCCAGAGCGCTTGCTTGATCTTTCTGTGTAAAATAGCAATCCGCTAAACGTAATGTTGCATCATTGTAACGAGTAACATCTGTATTCAACTTGTCTTTTACATATTTTCTGAAAGAAGACAATGCTTCAGGATAATTTTCCAATTTGTAATATGAATAACCGATATTATAATTTGCCAAATTGTATCGTTCACTTTTCAAAGCAGCTGGAGTCAAAAGAAAAGCATTGTAAGCTTTGATAGCGTCTTCGTAATCTCCCAATTTATATTGCGCTTCACCGGTCCAATAATTAGCTTCAGCTACAAGATTCTGATCATTTTGATATTGCTGAGACGACTTAAATAATTGGATTGCCTCCGCTGATTTATTATCCATGAACAATTCTACACCTCTGTAATAGCTTACTTTCTGATA
>JANOBV010000114.1:0-5068 GCA_031411835.1 Bacteroidota bacterium
CGACAGCCTTTCATTTTTCATTGAGATTAAAGTCCCGCAGCTATCCTATCAAGAACAGTTTCAATGAGAGAGTCCATCGTCTTCTCAGCATTGTGAGTATGTTCATTTGTGATTCTATTGGCAACAATAGCGTTAATTGAACAACAGTTATGTCCTAATATTTTTGCTAAACCATACATAGCACCTGTTTCCATTTCAAAATTTGTGACTCTTTGATCAGCATGCGAAAAAGAGTGGAGCGTCTGAATGAAATTTGGTCTAGCCAATTCATATCTAAGTATTCGACCTTGTGGTGCATAGAATCCCGAACAACTTGCCGTAATTCCTTTATACATTCCTTCGCTTAATTTGTCTTCAAGTTTTGACGAGCAACGAGCAAGGTATGGAAGCGAAAGAATTCCTTCATTTGGATAATGAATTCTGAATGCATCAACAATTGCCTTTTCTTCAGCATCATTTGACAGTTTATAGAAATTCAAAAGTCCGTCGAGTCCTAACCCGAATTTTGAGAAAACAAAACTGTCAACCGGAATATCCTTTTGTAAGGATCCAGATGTTCCAATTCGTATCAAGTTAAGCGAACTAAGTTTCTCTTTGATCGTTCTTTTCTCAAGGTCAATATTTACCAATGCATCCAATTCATTGTAAACTATGTCAATATTATCAGTTCCGATTCCTGTCGATAACACAGTGATTCGCTTTCCTTTATAGACTCCTGTGTGAGTAACAAATTCGCGTTTTTGTTTTTTGATTTCGATTGATTGAAAGAATCGAGAAACAAGGGCAACACGATCAGGGTCACCTACATTAATTACAGTATCTGCAATTTCATGAGGGAGTAAGTTGAGATGGTAAACACTATTATCTGAATTGAGGATAAGTTCTGATTCCGGTATTTTGTTCATATGAATGATTCGATTAAATTTGCAACAATAATAAAACTATTTTTTTGCTTATGGCGAGTTTAAAAAACCACATTCTGGTACCGATTGATTTTTCTGAACAATCACAAATTGCTTTGAAACAATCATTTAATTTAGCAAGGCTGACTAAAGCTGATCTTACATTGATCAATGTAATTGATGAACCTTTCCAATTGCCTTTCTTTTCAGCGAAGGA
This sequence comes from Bacteroidota bacterium, assembly GCA_031411835.1. Classification (GTDB taxonomy): domain Bacteria; phylum Bacteroidota; class Bacteroidia; order AKYH767-A; family 2013-40CM-41-45; genus JADKIH01. Next base: position 1,120 of record JANOBV010000114.1, read on the forward strand.
AGATAAAACAATGGAGAAGAAAATCCAAAAAGCACTGGAGAAGCTAGCAGAAGAAACCTCACAAGAAGCTGGAATTAATGTTAATACATTAGTTGCCAAAGGTAAAGTATATGAGGAAATTCAGAAAGCAGCAAAAAAGCTAAAATGTTCATTCATAATTATGGGCACAAATGGCAGTGTGGGCATGAAGAAGTTCATCGGTTCCAATGCATTACGGGTAATTCGTGAGTCTCCATGTCCGGTAATTACGATAAAAGGAAAGAAGCACCGTACCGGATGTAAGAATATCGTTTTACCATTGGATCTAACCAAAGAAACCAAGGAAAAAGTAAGTAAAGCAATTGAAATTGCGAACCTATTTGCATCGACGATTAATTTAGTGTCAGTTTTGACGACAGATGATGAATTTATTGTTAATAAATTGAAGCGACAAATGCATCAAGTTCACGAATTCATCGTAGAACACAATATTCCGTGTACTATCGAGTTTTTACATGGTAGTGAAGTTTCGGAAGAAATTGTTGGCTATTCTAAGAAAATTAAGGCAGATTTGATCATGATTATGACGCAAGAAGAATTAACTTGGACGGATATAATGTTCATCAGTTCCTCTGCTCAGCAATTAATTAATGAATCGGAAATTCCGGTATTATCAGTTCGACCAAAAGAGAAAAAAGACACCACCACTTCAGTATTTCAATACTAACAACAAAATCACCACCGCATGAACAAAAAATTCCAAATCGGCAGAGTACTGATTCCTTACGACTTTTCAGAAACTGCAGATCTAGCTTTGGAACACGCCGTATTTATGGCTAAGCTTCACAAGGCAGAGATCATTCTTCTCCATGTAATTGAATCGTTTTCCTTTGCATCAGCAATTAGTTCTGCTTTTGGTAAATCGCAATCGGAATTTGAATCGAAAATCAAATCTTCTGCCGGAGAAAAATTACAAGAGCTCTCGGAAAAATTGCATCATGATAGTGGAATGAAAGTTATTCCTCGTATTGAAAATGGAAAGATCTACAAAAAGATAAATAGCGTCGCTGAAGAAGCAGATTGTGATATCATCGTAATGGGAACACATGGTTCAAGCGGTTTCCAAGAATTCGTTGTCGGAAGTAACACCTACAAAGTTGTAATGAATGCGCCTTGTCCTGTAATTTCAGTTCAAGCGCATGCTAAAAAGGTAGGATTCAAAAATATCGTTTTTGCAGTAGACAATTCACAATCGTCTAGACAAAAAGTAAAACATGCAGCTGAAATCGCTCGCCACTATAACTCAGTAATTCATATTGCCGGGTTAATGACTATGTCTGACATTGATCTACAAAGAAGATTTGAAGTGAAAGTTCATCAGGTTCGTGATTATTTTGAAGAACATGAAATTGCACATACAGTAAAAGTTTTCAAAACTGAAAACACAGCAGCTACAATTAGCGAATTCGCTACGCAAGTAAATGCTGATCTGATCATGATCATGACAGACCAAGAAGGTTCCGGCATTTTTATGGGTAATTCTGCACAACAAATCATCAATCACTCAAAAATTCCCGTAATGAGCATCCGCCCGAATGAGGGCGACGGCGACAAAATTTCCGTTGGCTACTAAATTTAACTGATAACTAATAGTGAATAACTAATAACGAAAAAAGGCGAGTGGATAAATTACCTCACTCGCCTTTTTTTTCTTTTTTCATTCTTCATTCTTCATTCTTCATTTCGAAAAGACTTTCTTCAACAAATCCGTCACCCTGGCAGCCGGGTCCTTCCTAATTTTTGTTTCTTCCTGAGCGACTAAAATAAATAATCCATCAAGTGCCCTCTGTGTAATGTACTCTTCAAGATCAGGATTGAGTTTATCGACAAACGGAATGTTGTTATATGTCGTGATCAGCGGATTCCAATATCTGGTAACATCTACTTTTTGTATAGCTGATTTTATTACCGGTTTAAATTTGTCGTGCAAAGGACTTGAAGTCTTTGTTCTTAAATAATGTGTAGCAGCAGAATCATTTCCATGTAAAATATTAACTCCATCCGTAATGGTCATTGTTTTAATGGCATCTAAAAAAATTGGAGCAGCACTTTTTGCCGCATCTTCAGCAGCTCTGTTCATTGTTAAAATAAAATCATCAACCTGCTTATTCATTCCTAATGATCGCAATTGAGTTTCCATTTTCTTAGCATCTTTTGGAAAAGGAATTTTGATCAATGTGTTTTTGAAATATCCATCGGCCTTAGATGCTGAACCGCCGGCATTTTTACTTCCTACAGAAAGTGCTTCTTTCAATCCGTCTGTAATTTCTTGGCTCGATAGGCCGCCTTGATTTAAGGTTTTGTCGATCTCTTTTCCGATATTATTCAAATTGAATTGCCCTTTTGAGCAACCCGGTAAAAAAGCAATAAGTGCGATGTAAATTGATTTTCGTAGCATGTCTATAGATTTGTAGTGCGAGTTTACAAAGATGTTGCCATAAAAAAAAGGTATTCATGATTGAACACCTTTTTTTACCAAACGGTTTAAATCGATACTGAATTAAACTATTCCTGCTTTCAAACTCTATTTATTTTTTTTCCTGCTGATCATCTTTTTTATCAGAATCTGAACAATCAAAACTTCCGCAACGTTTCTGCCAAAGGTCTCTCATCTTTTCCTTTTCTTCGGTTGTAAGTCCAGACCATTTTCCTTTCCAATGTCCACCTTGGTGACCATTACACATTCCTTTCGGTCCACCAACAAATCCTCTAAAAAGAATTCGAGATAAAAGCATCAATCCTAACGATTGCAAGTAGTCTATCTCAGGACCGTGAAAGAGAGTAGGGATTAGCCAATTCCACAACCACATTACAACCGCGGCCATTGCTGCAACTGCAACTAGTGCAAACAGCGCCATTTTTATTTTCCAGGTATTCTTCATTTTCTTTCTTTGATTAATAATTCTTACCCTCCATTAATTCAGTATAGAGGAATTGCAATTTGTCTCTAAGTGCCATTACAGCGTAACGCTTTCTAGAAAGTAATGTGTTCTGAGAAAGTCCGGTTTCCTCTGACATTTCTTTAAAACTTTTTCCTTCCAATTCGTGTTTTACAAACACATCTCTTTGTTCAGGTGGTAATTCTTCTAATGCCATTTCGATTGCATCATATATTAATGCTCTATCGAAAGCGCTGTCAGGACTTTTCTCACTTGACTTAATAAGATCTTGAATGTACAGCGGTTCATCTTCATCATTTCCCCGATAAGAAAATTGGTCGTCAAGAAGGACCGGTCGCTTCTTACGGTATTTATCGGTAATTTTGTTTCGTGCTACTCTGAATAACCATGCTGCCATTTTCTCTATTGGCTGCATCATACGATACGATTGCGTTAACTCAATCATGACGTCCTGAAAAATGTCTTCAGCTTCTTCCTGTTCGCGAACTCTGTTCCGGATGAAGTCGAAAAGCCTTTTTCCATTGTCTTGTATGACTTCTCCTATAGAGTCATTTTGGCTTTTGGTCATTTCAAGTGCTGTGTGTCTCAGTTCTTGCATACTGAATCAATAGACGAGTATTGGAAAACAATATTTTATTGATTGCAAAATTCTAAGTCAATAACTATTCATATTATCTTCGCAAAATAAAGAATTCTAGAATGATATTAGCTGAAATAATTACAATTGGTGACGAGTTACTCATCGGGCAAGTAGTCGATACAAATAGTGCTTGGATGGGTCAAAAACTAAATGAAATAGGAATAAAAGTAAAACAAATCACTTCAATTAGTGACGATAAACAACACATTCTAACCACTTTGAATGAAGCCAAAAAGAGAGCTGATATTATTTTAATTACCGGCGGATTAGGTCCTACAAAAGATGATGTAACGAAGAAAACATTATGTGAATTTTTTAATTCGAAATTGATTTTTCATCAGCCAAGTTTTGAAGTGATCTCAGAAATTTT
>JANOBV010000115.1:0-4724 GCA_031411835.1 Bacteroidota bacterium
GCCATTTCTGAATTTGAAGAAGGGATAACATTATCTGAAACTTCTTTTGTTCTGCTGATCAATGAATGATCTAAATTCGAAGTGAACCAAAACATTTCATTCGTATTATCTTGAAACTGGTCGATTGCTGACTCCGTTAATCGACGAGAAGCATCAAGCCAACTCTCATTAAAAGTAACTTTGTAAAGCGAGATCAAAGCAGAAGCTGTAAATGCATAGTCTTCGAGATAACCGGTTTTCAATTTTCCTTTTTGACTTTCTACATGTAAGAGATGGCCAGATGAATTATACGAATATTGATCGATGTTGTTCATGCATTTTATTGCCTCTTCTAAATATGAACTGTCGCCCAGAGCTTGGTACGCATCGCAAAGTCCTTTTACAACCAAAGCATTCCATGAGGTGATCATTTTCTGGTCTAGCCCCGGACGAATTCTATGTTCTCGTATCGAGTATAATTTTGTCTTTACTTCAGAAATGTACGACTCAAATTCTTCAAGTGATAAATTATATTTATTTGCTAAAGCATCGTTGTCTTTATGTCTAACAGGTAAATAATTATTGTGTTCCCAATATCCTCTATCGTTGATGTTGAAATAATCGAATATCAACTCTTGTTGTTTGTTGTTTTTTATAGGCGGAAATGAAATTGCGGTTAACTCTTCTTTTGTCCAAACATAAAATTTGCCTTCTTCCCCTTCAGAATCTGCATCGATTGCCGAATAATATTTCCCTTCACCATCAGACATTTCACGTTTTAGAAAAGCTGTTGTTTCAATGATGATCTGTTTATAAAGTGGATCTTTGTTTAATTGATAAGCTTTCGAATATAAACTGATCAATTGCGCATTGTCGTAAAGCATTTTTTCAAAATGCGGAATCTTCCACGCGCTATCAGTTGAATACCGAGCAAATCCACCGCCGATCTGATCATAGATTCCGCCGTAAGCCATTTTTTTCAGAGTGAGATCAACATGTTTCATCAATGCTTGATCTTTATTCTCCAATGAATATCTCAATAAGAATTCATAATTATTTGGTAATGGGAATTTCGGTGAGCGATTTGGACCACCATCATGATCGTCCAGATATTTTTTCCATTCAAGAACAGTAGATTCTAGAATATCTTTTTCGAAAGTTGTTTCAGAAGCAAGCGTATTTGCAAATTCCGGTTGATGAATTCCCTGCGTTAATTCATCTGCATATTTGTATGCTTGCGCCGGATTTTCTCTATAAAATTGTGATAGACGGGTAAGCAAATCTTTCCATGTTGCATTTGGAAAATAAGTTCCACCATAAATAGGTTTTCCGTCCGGAAGAGTAAAGCAATTCAATGGCCATCCGCCGCTGCCTGTCATAATTTGTACAGCCTTCATGTAGATCTGATCGATGTCAGGTCGTTCTTCTCTATCCACTTTTATACAAATAAAATTGTCGTTCATTATTTTTGCCGTAGCAGAATCAACGAACGATTCATTTTCCATCACATGACACCAATGGCAAGAAGAGTAGCCTATAGAAATAAGTACAAGTTTGTTTTCGCGTTTGGCTTGCTCAAAAATTTCCGCAGACCAGGGATGCCAGTCGACCGGATTATTGGCATGCTGCTGCAAATACAAGCTCTTTTCACCCTGAAGGTGATTCGAGTTGCTCGAGTGTATAGATGGTTGTTTCATATTTCTGCAAGTTACCAGTAATAAGGTAAGCTGTAGAAATAGCTGAATTCTAAATAATGACAAATTTAGTAGATTTTTATTCGATATAATTTATTTTTCGCAGTATTGGTCTTTGGAGGAAACCTTAAAAATCCTTCAAAATTCCAATATTTAATGTTAAGTAAACATAATTACATATGAGCATAAAACTTATTCAATTTTCAATTTTGATAATTGTTTTTTTTAATTACATTTGCATCCCTCAAAAAGAGGATTAAGCAGACACAATATGTACGCAATTGTAAACATAGCCGGACAACAATTTAAGGTGGTAAAAGACCAACAGGTTATTGTACACCGTTTGGAAGGCGAAGAAGGTAAAAAGCTGGAATTCAGCGACGTAGTTTTAGTAGAAAACGGCGGAAGTATAAAAGTCGGAACTCCTGCAGTTAAAGGTGCTTCGGTTTCAGCTAGTATTGTTAACCATTTACGTGGTGACAAGATTATCATCTTCAAAAAGAAACGTCGTAAGGGCTATCAAAAGCAAAGCGGTCACCGTCAGGATTTGACGAAGATCCAAATTGAAGCTATTACAGCATAATTTACTATTCATTAACCTGATAAAAATCTATAGATCATGGCACATAAAAAAGGGGTAGGTAGTTCTAGAAACGGTCGCGAATCGCACAGTAAACGCCTTGGTATAAAAATCTTCGGAGGTCAATATGCGATCGCCGGTAATATTATCGTTCGTCAACGTGGAACTAAACACATGCCGGGTGAGAATGTTGGAATTGGAAAAGATCACACGATCTATTCTTTGATCGAAGGAAAAGTAGTTTTCCGTAAAAAAGCAGATCAAAAAAGTTATGTTTCTGTAGCTCCAGTAGTAGTAGCAGAAGCTTAATTCATTTCTCAAAAAAATAGAAGCTGTCTCTCGAGGCAGCTTTTTTTTTGCCTAATTTTTTAATCATTTTTAATATTCATATCTTGAATTTCTCCAAATTGATAGTATCATGATCAAAAAATCGACACTTGATTTCTTAACAGCAATCAAGAAAAATAACAACCGTGAATGGTTTGAAAAAAATAAAGATCGTTATGTTTTAGCTAAAGACAACGTAGCAGAAATGATCGATGCATTTTTAAAAGAAGCACTGAAATTTGAAAAAGGTTTTGCGAATCTTACTTCGAAGGAATGTGTCTATCGAATCTATCGTGATGTTCGTTTTTCCAAAGACAAAAAGCCATACAAAAATAACCTTGGCGCCAGCGTCAATGTAGGTGGCAAGAAGGCAATGAATGCCGGTTACTACATACACATAGAACCGGGAAGAGCGTTCATTGCAGGTGGTATGTGGATGCCGCAGGGCGATCAGATCAAGATGATCCGACAAGAGATCGATTACAATGGAAAAGACATTCGAGCTATTCTTAAAAAGAAAGATTTTAAATCGTACTACGGCGAACTTGATCAATCGTATGCATTAAAGACTTCGCCAAAAGGATATGCAAAAGATCATGTCGATATTGATCTCTTAAAACTCAACAGCTACATCGTTATCCATAAATTTACGGATGCACAAGTCATGAAAAAAGATTTCCCAAAACAACTTGCAAAAGGGGCGAAGATCATGAAGCCGTTTTTGGATTTTTTGAATACTGCGATACATGTGTGAGATTATGTTCTTTGCGTCTTTTGATCACTTTCCCTTCGGCTAAATAAATGTTGCTAGTAGTTTCCCGCAGATTTACGCAGATTAAGGCGCAGAAAAATTCGCAGATTAAATCGCAGAAGTGCTATTTTATTTTTCAAGATTTATCCTTGGAATACTTGTTCTGGAATTTTATAAAAATGCTTGTTAAAGAGGGATTGTAAATTTCTGCGATTTAATCTGCGAATTTTTCTGCGCCTTAATCAGCGGTATCTGCGGGAGTAAAACAGTTTGCTATTTTTCTTAGGATATAGCTAGCAAACCAGGAACTTAAAATCCTGAAACTTTTACAGACAAATAAATCAAAATCAATGGATAAATCTGTTAAATTTGCACCTCTTAATAAAGAATTATGATCCAGATTACCACAATTCGCGAAAAAAGCGATTTTGTTATAGAACGCTTGGCCGTTAAGAATTTCGACGCCAAAGACATTGTTGCGAATATTTTGTCACTCGATGAAAATCGTCGGAAAATTCAAAATGAACTGGATGAACTTTTATTCCAACAAAACACACTTGCAAAACAAGTTGGGGATCTTTATAAAGCCGGAAAAAAACATGAAGGCGATGAAATGAAAAATAAAAGCGGCGCATTGAAAGAATCGTCTTCTGCTTTGCAAATGCTCTTAAATGATTTCGAAGAAAAGCTGAATCTTGAAATGGTGAAGCTTCCAAACATTCCCTCTTCAAAAGTTCCGAAAGGAAAAACACCGGAAGATAATGAAGTGATTCATCAAGAAGGAGCAATTCCTGAACTTCATGAAGGCGCAGTTCCGCATTGGGAATTGACTGCTAAATATGACATCATCGATTTTGAATTAGGAGTGAAACTTACCGGCGCCGGATTTCCTGTTTACAAAGGAAAAGGTGCGCGTCTTCAAAGGGCATTGATCAATTACTTTTTGGATAAAGCAACGGAAGCGGGATTCAAAGAAATTCAACCTCCGATTTTAGTGAATAAAGATTCCGGTTATGGTACAGGACAACTTCCCGATAAAGAAGGACAAATGTATCACATGCAGATCGACGATTATTATTTGATTCCAACTGCAGAAGTTCCGGTTACAAATATTTATCGCGATGTGATCGTGAAAAGTGAAGAGCTTCCGATCATGATGTGTGCGTATACGCCTTGCTTCCGTCGTGAAGCAGGTAGCTATGGAAAAGATGTTCGCGGACTAAATCGTTTGCATCAATTCGATAAAGTGGAAATCGTGCAAGTAGAACATCCTGATAAATCGTATGAAACACTTGACAAAATGGTTGAGCATGTTTCGGGATTGTTGCGTGCATTGCAACTCCCATTCAGAATTCTTCGTTTGTGTGGTGGCGATATGAGTTTCGCAAGTGCA
>JANOBV010000116.1:0-10850 GCA_031411835.1 Bacteroidota bacterium
AAGCCGGAGAATATGCGTCAGATAAGATTGCAGCATTTTAATCACACAAAATATATTTAAACAATCAACTCCTCCATAAACTAACACTTTAAAAACAAACACAATGAAAGAATACGAAAACATCAAACAACTAGTATCTGCCATTGAAGAAGATGTAATTAAATTTTCTGAAAAAGGTAACGCAGCTGCAGGAACACGTGTACGTAAAGGTTTACAAGAAATTAAACGTGCTTGTCAGGACATGCGTGATGCAATCCAGGAATCTAAGAAAACAGAAGAAAGCGGAAGCTAATTTTCTTTTTCTTTAAAAATTTACAGCTCTTTCGGTTTTCGGAAGGGCTGTTTTTGTACCCGGCTTTGACCTGGATTTAGTTGATTAGGCTGATTTTTCTGAACTGGATTACATAGATTTTTTTACCGGGAATTCACAGGTAAATATGTATTGTATTGCCGGATGTTTTTGGGCTATTGAATTATTTTAAAGTAAATTTTTTCAGTTGTGTATCTTTTTTTGTTTTCATTCATTACAGATATAAAGCAATTAATTTAAATGTCGGACAAAACGGAAATTCAGCAAATTTTAGATTCAAAGTCTGATCCGGATTGTTTTGAACCGCTTTATAAAAAATATTATCCTGTTATATTGAGGTTTGTGTACAAGAGAATTGAAAGTCTTGATAATTCTCGCGAGATAACTGCCATTGTATTCTCAAAAGCGTTGTCGAAGATCGGTAAGTATCAAGAAATGGGAAATCCATTTTCAAGTTGGCTTTATCGGATAGCCATTAATGAGATCAATCAATTCTACAGAGAAAATAATAGAGCCCGGATCATTAGTATCGATGAAAATGGAATTCTGAGTTTGGAAGCAGAATCGTCTGTTCATAAGAATGAAAATCTGGATGTCTTGAAAAAATCACTCAGCTATCTTACCAAAGATGAAATTACTTTGATCGAATTACGATTTTTTGAAGAATTGTCGTTTGATGAAGTCGGGCAAATACTAGGAATTACAGGAAACAATGCAAAAGTGAAGACCTACAGAGTGCTGGAGAATCTAAGATCCATTTTTTCAAGATTAGGGAAATAAAAATAATTCATGCAAAATGAAAGCAAGTAAAATTATAGAGAATCGTACTGAACTGACTCAAGCAGAAATTGAGAAAGGCATGAAATTTTCCGAGATCAAAACTAGTAGCATGATCTTAAAAAAAGCTGCAGCGAAAATGTTGATCATAAAATCGGCTGTGATCATTGTTGTGGCTACTTCTGCCATTGCCACTTTTGTTGTTTTAAAAAATCGGGTGAACAAAACATCTGATCTAATTACTGTTCCGCAGACAATTCAATCTTCAACGCCGATTATTTCGAATGAAAATATTGATACCTCTTCAATTTCGAATCCTGAGATTTTAAAAATAGATGAATCATCTCGTCCTTCAAGTAATGATTCGGTAAATAAAAGTGTGGAGAAAAAGAAAGTGATGCAAGTGGAACTTCGGGATACGATAATTGTATCGAAACAAAAGGGCACTGAAGATTTGAATACTTCTAATTATAATTCAGAAACAGAAAAAAATATAGAAACAGAAACAGAGACAGAAACAGAAACAGGAAAAAACAAAAGCGCACCGGAAAATTTAGCTCAAAATAATGTTGTTCCAAGTAAAGTTATAAAAGGCAGTACAACACGGTGTAGAATCTGGACAAGCAATGACTTCTGCGATCTTCCCTCCTCTGCAAAAATGATAAAAAGTTTTGATTGCGATATGTGTACACTTTATGATGTAAAGTGTCAGGATTTGAATAACGATAAAAAGCTTCGTGCCGTTTGGGTCACTTTGAATGTAAAAGGCAAAGCTTCGATAGTTCTTAATTCAAAATTCAAGAGTGTGACCTTGATAAATGAAGGAGGAAAAGAAATTCACCCTTCTTTTATTGCGCTCACAAAAGGTGATTTGATTCTGTCGAATAATTCGAAAATGAAATCGTTAAAAGCGGAGTTCGAGAAGCAGACCGATATATTACTATTTTTTAGTGAAGCAAATATTGGAGATAGGATTGTGTTTGATCATTTTCAGGAGGGCGTAATCACTGAATAACTAATAGCGAATAGCTAATAATTATGAAATATTGGATCATTTATATAACTGTGATTTTGCTAAGTATGAAAGTGGAAATACTATCAGCTGCTGAAAGTCAAATAGCAACTAGACTTAATTTATTTATTGAAGGTGGCGATATTAGTATTGATTTTGTAAAGTCAGAATTGAAGTGTGTAAATTATGTTCGAACCCGACAAGACGCAGACGTTTATTTGATGGTAACTAGTCAAACCGATGGCGAGAATACTTCATACGAATTATTTTTTATAGGAAACAATCAATTTAATAGATTGACTGATACATTGAAGTATTCTCTAAAATCGTATTCGACAGAAGATGAAAAGAGTGCAACCTTTCTCCGTTTCATAAAGATTGGATTGATTCGCTATATGTCTCACACAAATCAAATTTCCGAAATTGAAGTTAATCTAGGGACAGATTCGATTTCACATGATTCAATTGTTGAGTCTGATAAATGGAAGGCATGGGTATTTAACATCAATGGAAATGCTTCATTCAATAGAGAACACTCGTCGATGATCGGTGAATACAATTTTTCAATCACAGGAAATAGAACGACTGAAGAGATGAAGATCGATTTTGGTGCTTCTACCGGATCAGGGATAAATGAGTATTATTCAAACGAAGGAACTATCACTTCTGCTACCACATCGAAATCAATTTATGGTCAGTATATAAAAAGTATCGATCAGCATTGGTCAGCAGGATTATTTTCAGGGACAGGTTCATCATCATATAGCAATGAAAAATTTCATTTCTCGGTTGCTCCTGCTTTTGAGTACAATCTTTTTCCTTACAGTCAGTGTCAACGAAAATTATTTACGATTACCTGGTACATTGCCAATAATTATTACGATTATTTAAAAACGACATTGTATGAAAAATCAAATGAAAATTTAATTCAGAATAGATTGAATATTTCACTCAAAACCATTCAGCCTTGGGGATCGGTACAATTTTCAATGTCAGCGTCACATTACTTCAATGACTACTCGAAGAACCATCTTTCTTTTTATTCAAATACAGATCTTCACATTTTCAAAGGGCTTTACTTAAATTTGAATGTTGGATATGAAATTGTGCACGACCAGATCAATCTAGAAAAAGGAAGTGAAAGTCAGGAAGAGCTTCTCCTCCATCGTAAAGAAATTGCAACGAGTTATTTATTTATGTTCAATACAGGGGTTACTTATTCCTTTGGATCGAAGTTTAATAATGTTGTCAATCAGAGGATAAATGGGGGGTATTGAAATGAGGTATTGCTTTAGATTTTTTTGCTCGGATTTCACAGATTCTATTGATTCTTATTTCAAAGTTTTACGGATGAAAAATTGCACACTCTTCGATGATAGGAGGAATGTTGAGCGGAAATTAGCGATGCACTTTCAATATAGAAACTCATCAAGCGACATTCCTGCCGGGGTAAATGTTGCACAATTTATTAGAAAGTATTATTGTTATCATCAGAGCGTAGATACCAACTTCCACTTTTCCAATACGACTTTTCTAATATTGCTTCAAAAGTTTTCCGCTCCTTATTATTTCATTTTTTTCTTTAACAACATACAAATAAATTCCGGGCTCAATACTTTCCAAATTGAAATAATCATTCTGAAAAATTCTTTTCGAGACAATTTCCCTTCCGGCTAAATCATAAATAATAAATTCGCATTCTTTATTTAATGATGATTGAATATTAACTCCACTTTTAAATGGATTTGGAGAAATTAAAAACTCGCTTTCCGGTTTATTTAAATTAACGGAATTAAATAAAGTACAATCACCCGAATCAGGAGTAACACAAACTTGATCTACATAGTAATATGCACTGTTCCATGGCAAGGTGGTTAATTGCATGTTCATCGTATCCGTATTATTGTCATCGTAGAAATTCCCTAACATAAGATATTGGTAAGTCGAATCCGCCGTAAAACTTCCACTTATCAATGTCCAATTTGTCGTATCAGCGACAATATTAGTATCACGATAATGAGAAAAATTATCGATTGATATAGTATTAGTAAAATCAAATTCGACAATCGAAAATCTGAAGCCGAAATTATTTGATGCGCCATGACACGCGTCGCTGTATGCGCGACTTATATAACAAGACAAATAGTATATTTTTCCTATATCAAGCGTTTCAATTAATTGCACAATCATTATCTCTCTATTGAGACCACCATATGCGACCGTAGCAATCCCTGCATAAGCATTTCCTGAAAAAGCACTTTGAGTTCCTGCAAAATTGTCTGGAACTCCAACACATGTTTGAGGAGACAAGCAACTCGCAGCGCAAATATTGAAATAATCTGGCGAACCTTTACAACTGCCCCAATTGTTGGCTGCATGAATATCCGTCGGCCCCCCTGGACAATAGAGAGTATCTTCAAAATCCGGATTAGAAACAAGATTCTGAGATTTACTTTCTGCAATTGAAAGTGTAAAAGCTAAGACTAAAAATATTTTATTCATCTTGCAATAATAAGTGTAGCGACATGTCCTTTATAATAAGATACCAGATATATGCCACATTCAAATTATCGATTTGCATTATATTGATTTTCTTTTACAAGTTAACTATTTTTATTGGTTGCAATAGTGTTTTTTAATCACCGCTTAATAAACTTCTTCACTTCAAATCTACTTCCATTTCGAATCTCACAAAAATAAAATCCCGCTTCAAGATTACTAACATCAATTGTACTTTCATTTTTAGAGAAAGTGACCTCTACTCCTATTTTATTTCCTTGCAGATCGAAAACCTGAACAGTACCGCTCGTTTTGATCGTGATAAAATTATCAGCCGGCACCGGATAGATCAAGGTTGAATTAAAAGTGTGTTCATCAATTCCTGTACATGCATCTACACGTACAACTTGGTTTGCGGAACTGGAACAACCGGATGCATTTGAATATCGATAATCAATCAAATGAAATCCCGCCGAATAAAGTGCCGGATTAAATTGAAATGTTGGCTGTGCAATTCCATCGATGAATAATTGTCCGCCGATTGGTGACACAATTAAATTCGCTGCAGGATCAGTTGTGCAAAACACAGAATCAAGACCAACTATACTCACAATAGGCGGACTAATGAACTCCACAAAAACAGTTGATGAAGTGACAGGCAGTCCGGCTTGATTGAAAACAGTTACATAATAGTTTCCGGATTGAGTTGTATTTAATATAGATGTATCAACACCGGTTGGACTACCATTTAAGTACCATTGGTAATGAAATCCAAATCCCGGTGGAGTTTGCAAAACTGCAGGATTAAGTGAACAGGAAAGAAGTGTGTCGCTATCAGAAATCCATGCGACATGATGTGCAGTCGGATCATAAATGCGATAGATAGAACCACCGGTATACGTTCCTACAAGAAGATCGCCCCATTGGTCTTCACCAAAACAAACACCGCCTGAAGCGAATGTTGAAAGGATCGTTGTATCAGTAAAAGTGTTTCCGTTTTTCATTACTGCACGAAGTTGTGCTGAACACCAATCGGTGAAAAAATATTTTCCTGTCATGGTATGATATGACGAACCTCTGTACACAAATCCGCCGGTAACAGAACAACCACTACTATGTGAGTACTGAGATACAGGCTCGACATATGAAGTTACACCGGCGCAATTGTTTGTATCGTATGGAAGCGTTCCTTCATAACATTTCCATCCGTAGTTTTCGCCACCTTGACTATTTGCTGATTGAAAATCGATTTCTTCTTTTGCAACTTGTCCTACATCGCCGATCCACATATCGCCTGTCATTTTATCGAAACTCCACCGCCATGGATTGCGGAAACCAACTGACCATACTTCATCAGGAAATGGTGAAAGTAAAAATGGATTTGTTGCCGGAATAGTATAGCCTGCTAAAGAAGTATCGCTTACATCTAATCGAAGAAATTTTCCAAGCCACAGCGAAGTATCCTGTGCGTGATTTGAAGGGTCGCCTTCACCACCTCCATCACCCAGACCAATATACAGGTAACCATCTTTTCCAAAAGCCATATCTCCACCATAGTGACTTCCGACGGGTTGAGGAATTGTGATGATCACTTGTTCACTCGATGTATCTGCTCTATTTGGATCAGCCGTGATATTGAATCTTGAAATTCTCGAATCCGTTCCTCCAAGCGGTGTATAATAAATGTAAAATACGCCGGACTGTAGAAAGTCATTGGCAAAGACAAGACTCAGCAATCCTTTTTCTAGTCCTGATGAATTGATTCTGCTACTGAGATCCAGAAACGGAATTGGATTTTTTACGCCGGCTGAATCAAAGATCGTAATGACACCGGGTTTCTGTACGGCAAAGATCCTGTTGTCGCCACAGCTGGCAATGTCCGACATGTAGGTTAAACTGTCGGCAAATAGAGAATAAGTGATCTGAGAATGGGAGTTTTGGAGCATGCTGAATAACAGCATTCCAGAGAGAAGAAGTCTTTTCATTGTAGTCAGTTTAGGGTTCCTGAATCAATTGCATTTATTGCAAGTTATTTATTAAATTGAATTCCGTTGAAAATATTTTTCAGAAAAATTTGGAAATACTAAAATCTATGTCTATATTATAATCATTCAAAATGATTGTTATGCAGACATTAAACATTAACGTACTACTCGACACCTCGCTAAACTATGGTTTCACGAAGGAAGCATTCTCAGTAGCAGATGGACTTGATAAAGTAAAAATCTCCAAAGGAGACAGCTGGTTCATTGTAGAAAATGATCCACAAACTAAAAGAGCTCGAGCTTCAAGAAAAGCAATTGCCTTTGCCGAAAGTACATTTGAGACTTTCGCAGGTGCGAGTGTTTGTTTGAAGCAGTTTATGAATTGGTTGCAGGAGTTAAGGGAGATGGATGAAGTAAACTGAATGCTGCCACTTACATTTTAATGATAGCTAGAGTTTTGGTATGAAGCTCGAAGTGTGTTGTCTTTCGATCCACACTTCACACTTCAAACTGAAACTCAAACTGAATTTAGAGTTTAAAAAAGTGTGAGTTTTGGTTTGAAGTGCGAAGTGTGGTGTATTTCTACTTAAACTGAATCTAAGGGCATAAAAAAAGTGTGAGTTTGAGTGCGAGTATGGAGACCCCCACACTTCACACCCCACACTCACACTAGATTTCGTAGCGAAAGGGGGGATCGAACCCCCGACCTCAGGGTTATGAATCCTGCGCTCTAACCATCTGAGCTACCTCGCCAGTTTTTATTTTTTACTCTTTGGAAGTTTTAACTCCCGTCTGCCTATTCGGCGGATATCAATCCTGCGCTCTAACCATCTGAGCTACCTCGCCATTTTTTGGGGCTGCAAATATCCGAATTTTCTTCTTTTTTGCAAATTTCTTTTCAGCTTCTTCCCTCTTCTTTCAACACACTCGTATAATGCTTTAACGAACGGAGAATGATGGTGATAACTGTTGTGGCTATCAAAAAGTACAACAAATGTTTTCCTAAAGTGATCTCATGCCATTTTTTATAACCGATTAATAGGTCAACAAAGACAAAACCTACAACAGTTGCAAGAACACCGGAGTATTCTCTTCTTAATACGCTTATTGTTGAAAACGAGATCGAGCTTTTTTTGAATAGATAGAAACTTGGAATAAATGCAGGAACACCTTTGGCCCATTCTAAGTACGATTGCCCGAATTTTCGCTCGAGAAAACGCTCTTCTGCAAACATGATTCTTTCGTAATATAGCCAGTACATCAGACTTACAATAATTGTGAAATCAATGTTCTTTGTGAAAAGTACAATGCCAATCCACATAAGGTAGTTACCTAAATACAATGGATGGCGCACAATAGAATAGATGCCGTTATGATTTAATTGCTCAGCAACTTGCTCTTCTGTATTACGTCCTGATGTGCCTCTAGGCGTTGTTCCAATAGTATAACTGCGTACTACAAATCCAAGAATCGACAAGCAATAAGCCGAGTAATTAAAGGCTTTGATCTGCATGGGTGTCAGATCGCTGTAATTGGTTGAAAAAACAGCCGGAATTGCCAGCAAAAACAGGATTAAAGGAAGTTGTCCACGGTGCTTAAACAGCCAGTTTCCTTCTTTTTCGAGAGAATGTAGTAGTGCCATAGTCGTTGCGAAGGTATTATCATTTTTGAGGTATTCAATAAAAAAATGACTATCTTCGCTTCCCCTGAAAAAACAGGGATTTATTAATTTTAAGTACTCTATCGTGAAGCAGGAAATCAAAGCGACTAAAAAAATCAAATTTTCATTGGAATTTGAAATCAAATCGTCAACCAAAATATTATTCAATTATCTCAGTAATGCAAGTAGTCTGGAAGAATGGTTTGCTGATAAAGTAACGATTCGCGAAGGCGACTATATTTTTCATTGGGAAGGCTCAGAACAACGTGCACAAATTCTTGCTAAAAAAGACAATCAGATGATCCGTTATAAATGGGTGACTGATGAAAAAAAAGATGAAACATTTTTTCAATTTGAAATTATTCAAGATGAAATCACTTCTGATATCGCTTTAGTTGTAACCGACTTTGCTGAAGAAGATGAGAAAGAAGAGAATGAACTTTTATGGAATAGTCAGATCCACAATTTGATGCACATACTAGGCTGCTAATCTTTCAGAAGACTTAGAAAAAATTCTAATGTCTCCTTCCCTACTTCAATTACATTTTCATATTTATCGATTGCAAGCTTACGTGTGAGCTTGACAAATTCTCTTTTCTCCAATTGAGACTTTGCTATTTCTATGTTCTGTAAATTATCGAGTTGAATGTAATTGTCTTCACCGAGATGATATTGCCAAGGACTTTCATTCACGCAAAATAGAATTCCTTTATTTTCCACTGAAGAAAATTTCGAGATCATCGGAGCTTTGAATTTATTCCAAGCTTCTCCTTGTAAATGAAGCGTAAAAGTAAATTCATTTCCCCACCAGAACATGGTGCGAAATGCAAATACAGATTCACGGTTAAACATGCGCGGACAATCTAAAAGTACATAGGGAAAACCACGATAATTTTCACCACGAAAGATCTTTCCTGAGGATGCATTGAGATTTTCAATTTGTAATTCTGATGCTGAATACACATTTTTCAATTCCACCTCCAATAGTCCGAAGATTTCAACAATTTTTGCTGTAGAAGAATGTTTTAATTCGAAGAAATTCTTGTCCACTAAAACCTTCATTTCCTCGTTACTAAACTTCAAAGTATTATCTTGCATCCGCTTTAAGTAAGCAACAAATATAACGTGAAGAAATTAAATCTCCTTGTATTAAGATCATTTGCCGGACCCATGCTGGTAACTTTTTTGATCTCGTTGTTTGTACTTATCATGCAATTCCTCTGGAAATACATCGATGACCTTGTTGGAAAAGGACTAGAATGGTATATCATCGTTAAATTGATGATCTATGTGTCGATTACACTTGTCCCACTTGCTTTGCCTTTGTCATTGCTCCTATCATCGATCATGACCTTTGGTAATCTAGCCGAGCATTTCGAGCTGACGGCATTCAAATCGGCCGGGATTTCATTGCAAAGAGTTATGCGTCCATTAGTGATCACAGCATTTTTGATCAGTGGTGCAGCTTTTATTTTCAGTAATTATATTTTGCCAATTGCAAATCTTAAGATGAATGCATTGTTGTACGATGTCAGGCAACAAAAGCCGGCATTGTTAATTCAGGAAGGAATTTTTTACAATGGTATCGACGGATATTCAATTAAGATCGGTAAAAAAGAAGATGACGGACAGACGCTTCGAAATGTAATGATCTATGATCATACCATGCATCTTGGGAATACAAAGGTTGTAATAGCTGAAAAAGGAAGAATGGCAATGTCTGACGATGAACGATACTTGATCTTGAATTTATTCAAAGGATATTCATACGAAGAAAAAGAAAGTCGGCCCGGAGGAAATTCTCATCCCATGATGCGAACAGAATTCGAAGAAGAAACCATTCGTATGGATCTTAGTTCATTCAAGATGACAAGAACGAATGAGCAACTTTTCCGCGATAATTATCAGATGCTAAATTTGAGACAACTCTCCTATGCTTCTGATTCAATAGAAAAGAAAATCGACGAAAGAAAAAGTAGTTTTTTGCGTGTACTCATTCCAACTTTAAATCTTGATTCTAATCCGCCGAGTGCTTTAAAAAATGTGAAATTCACAAAGAAAAATTTCATCGACAATTTTCCGCATGACAAAAGAGCTACGATTGCAACCAATGCACTTTATGCTGCAAGAAATATTAGAAGCATGACGGATGATGCTTTCCGGGACATCGATATGAAATCGCGGACATTAGCCAGACATAACATTGAATGGCAACGAAAATTTACTTTGTCTTTCGCTTGCCTTATTCTCTTCTTCATTGGTGCTCCACTTGGTGCTATCATACGTAAAGGCGGACTAGGAATGCCAATGGTGGTTTCGATATTTTTCTTTGTGATCTATCATATCATTTCAATCACTGGTGAAAAATTTGCACGCGAAGAAGTTTTAAAACCATTTCAAGGGATGTGGTTATCGTCAATGATTTTATTCCCAATTGGTGTTTTTCTTATTTACAAAGCGACAACTGATTCGGCATTATTCGACAAAGATGCATACGTGAAGTTTTTCAAGAAATTTAGTCGCAAAAAAAATCAGCTTTCGTGAAGATACTTCAGATCTGTCATAGAGTTCCGTATCCTGCAGTCGATGGTGGAAATATTGCAATGA
>JANOBV010000117.1:0-3553 GCA_031411835.1 Bacteroidota bacterium
AATGTATTACTAAATTGGGCAACAGCAACAGAGATCAATAACGATTTATTTGAATTGGAACGCAGTAGTAATGGTATGGATTTTTATACGATTGGAAAAGTAGAAGGCGCCGGCAACAGTACACAAAAATTAGAATATAGTTTTTTAGACCCAGCTCCTTTAAAGGGCGTTTCTTATTATCGTATAAAACAAATAGATTTTGACGGCGCATTTACTTATAGTCAAACCGTTGCAGTAAATTTCGAAGGCGACTCGGAGGGATTTACAGTTTTCCCAAATCCGGCATCTTCGCTTTTATATATTACGAAGAATGATCTTGCAAACACTCAAATTATTATAAGTGATATGACAGGACGTATGCTGAAGACGGAGAAGGTTTCGGATTCGGCACAGAATATAATTCCTGTTAATATAGACGACCTTTTACCGGGAGTTTATTCAATTGAAATAATCAGTTTGAACAAAAGAGAAACAACTCGCTTTGTTAAAAACTGATTTGATTTAGCCCACCACCATTGAAAAAAAACAACTAAAATATGAAACACAAAATTACTAATGTAAAGGGATTGATGATATTGCTATGTGCGATATTCATCTCTGCAAATTCGTTTGGTCAGTTAAGGATTAGTCAGGTTTATGGTGGTGGAGGAAATACATCTGCTACTTATAATAAAGATTTTGTCGAAATTTTCAATCCAACAGCATCTCCGGTTACCGTAACCAATTGGGCAATCCAACAGGCCTCCGCGGCAGGAAGTACTTGGGCTGTTCAAGCCTTTTCGGCAACAATTCCTGCGGGAAAGTATTTTCTTATTTCATTAGCTACCGGCGCCACTGGAGCAAATCTTCCAACACCAGATTTAGTTGGATCAACTTCTATAAATATTGCTGCGGGAAGTGGAAAAATATTCTTAACGAATTCAACTACAATTTTGGTGGGAACGTGTCCTTCATCCGTAGCAATTGTTGATTATATTGGTTTTGGTGGAACGGCTAATTGTTTTGAAACAGCAGTTGCAAGTGGACCAGCAAACAATACAACCAGTTTGTTGCGAGCAAACGGTGGTTGCACAGACGTAAACAATAACAGTACAGATTTTAGTATTGGAGCGGTGAATCCTCGCAATAGTGCATCATCAGTAAATTCATGTACAACACCACCAACAGCTATAACAAATCCCGCAACAGTTACTAGTGGAACAGCTGCAACTCTAAACGGAACAGTAAATGCAAATGGAACATCTACAGGAATTACATTTCAATATGGACTTACAATTTCTTATGGGTCAACAGCAAGTGGAACTCCGAGTCCACTTACAACTTCTGTAGCAACAGCGGTTACCGGCAGTGTTACCGGATTGACTGTTAATACACAATATAACTATAGAGTTGTTGCGACAGCAGGAACAACAGTGAATGGATCGAATGTTACGTTCTATACATTTGCGAATGTTCCGAACGCTCCAACAGTTGCAAACCCTACAACATCCTCTTTAGATGTTACTGTAGGTTCTGGAGATGGAAATCCTGCATCTACTGAATATGCAATTCAAGAAACCGGGAGTTCAAATTATGTTCAAGCGGGTGGCGCACTTGGTGCTTCTGCTGTTTGGCAAACAGGTTCTGCTTGGGGAACAAAAACAGTTACAGGGTTAAGTTCAAATACTTCATATACATTTAAGTTAAAAGCTAGAAATGGTGCATTCGTTGAAACAGCATTTGGATCTACAACTTCCGGTACAACCACAAGTTCCGGTACACCAACAATTTTAATAACCGGTGCAATTACTCCTTTCACAACAGTTGCCGGTACACCTTCTGCATCTCAAAACTATCTTGTTTCAGGATCATTATTAACAAATGATATTATAATTACACCGACTGCGAATTTTGAAGTATCATTAGATAATAGTACGTGGGTTAATAGCAGTTCATTTATTACTCTTCCCCAATCAGGCGGAGTTGTCGGATCAACTACAATCTTTGTTCATTTTGTTTCTGCATCTGCCGGAACGTTTACCGGTTCAATTGGTCATACTACAATTGGTGGAGCTACTCAAACAATATCATTGAGTGGTACTGCTTATTCACTAGAGCCATCAATTGCCTCTAACGTAACTTTTGGGACTACGAGTGCAACTGCAATGACAATCAATTTTAGTGGAGGTAATGGCTCATCAAGAATAGTTGTTTTGAAAGCCGGCTCTGCAGTTGGATTTATTCCGACAGATGGAAATGCAGTAACGGGTGTTAACGCTGATTTCTCAATTGCAGCAAATCAAGGTAGTGGAGATCGTATAGTATATGATGGAACAGGAAACACAGTAAGTGTTACAGGCCTTTCTTCAAATACAACTTATCATGTTGCAGTTTATGAATACAACGGAGCGGCGCCAACGATCAATTATTTTGCAACTCCGGGAATTGGAAACAACACAACACTTGTTGCTGAACCAACAATTGCTTCTGCATTAACATTCGGAGCAATTTCAACAAACTCAATGGTATTGAATTTTACAGGTGGAAACGGAACCTCACGAATAATTGTTGCTCATGATAATACAACTGTGACTTTTGCGCCTGTAGATCTTACAGCTTATTCTGGAGTTAACAGCGACTTTACTCTTGCTAGTGACCAAGGAAGCGGAAACAAAATTGTTTACGATGGAAGCGGGACAACAACAACAGTTACCGGACTTAGTCAAAACGTAGTTTATTTTTATATTGTTTATGAATACAATGGTTCAGGTATAACATCAAACTATTTGTTGAGTCCAAATGGATCCAATTCTGCGACTACAGTTGGGCCATGGCCATACGGTATAACAGGCAGTACATATAGCCAAGCGTTTAACGGACTTCCTGCAACAGGAACATTTGCAATTTCAGGTAACCCATCATATATTTCTACTACACCTGTAAATGCTACAGGTATGGGGGGGTGGCAAATTGGTGCAACCGCAAGCACACCAAAATTCTTTGTTGGTGATGGCTCAACTACTACGGCAGGAAATTATAGTTTAGGTACCGGAACAGCAACAGAAAGAGCTTTGGGTGCGATCGCATCCGGAACAACTGTTTCAAATTTGGGAATAGTTTTAAAAAATACTACAACAGATGTTCTCACTACTGTTACAATCACTTTTACAGGTGAACAATGGAGACGAGGAAGTGGTGCAGCAAACGTTCTTGCATTCAAATATTCTGTAGGTGGATCAGACCTTCTTACAGGAACATTTACTTCTGAGCCTTTGTTGAATTTCACTTCGCCTGTTACCACAGGTCTCGATGTTGCATTGAATGGTAATGTTGCACCAAACAGAACCGCTGTTTCTGCTACTTTTACTTTGAATGCAAACTGGATTCCCGGACAAACACTTGTTCTACGTTGGGATGATGCGAATGATGCAGGAAATGATGACATGCTTGGCATAGATGATTTCACATTTGTTGCTACAGGACCTACAACTCCAACAACACAAGACAATAATATATCATTCTCAAGTATACTTACTACATCTTTAACTGCTTCATGGATAAATGGTGATGGTGC
>JANOBV010000118.1:0-8172 GCA_031411835.1 Bacteroidota bacterium
TGTCGAAGCGATTGAAAGAAAAAAGAAAAAATTGCCACTGGCAATTTTTTCTTTTTTCTTTCAATCGCTTCGACACTTTGCGTAAAGGCAACCGTCATCCAGGAGGGAACTTTTTGGTTATCAAAGAACTCATTTATTAAGTTAAAAAATTGCGCTAATGCAACTACCACCCAAACGTGAACTTTTTGTTTATCAAAGAACTCAAATGTTTGGTTAAAAAATTACGCTACTGTAACTGCCGCCTAAGTGCGAGCTTTTCAGTTATTAAAGAATCTAATTTTTTCTTTCAACCATATTGCCTTTGTGCGGCAAGGCAACATCGCCTTCTAGAGAACTTTTAATTTATAATCGAATTCATTTCTCAAAGAAAAAGACCAAAATCCTCTGTTCAAAAACAAAACAAATTTGACCAAACTGCAACAAATACATGAGCTTAACTGTTTATTTTTACACTATTGAAATAGAGAATTCAGGCTTAAATACAGGTTCATAATAAATCACATTCATTTAAACTCAACCTTCATTTAAAATGCCATTTGAAATGAGTAATTCGCTGAATATTAAACCTAAAATCGTTCTCGAAGGCGATTTTATGCCAAAATTTAAGTTTTAACGAAAAAATCGATTTTTAGTAGAATATTGAGCCTTAACGCAGGTCTTTATTCACCCTAAAATTCTCATTATTTACATAATTAAATGTTGATTCGTTGAGTATATCCGTACTTTTGCCAAGTTATCTCCCTAGAAATATGAAAAGAAAATTATTGCTCTCTGTCCTTTGCTTAATGCTTGTTGCAACAGCTTCTCAAGCACAAATTCAATTTAGTAAAGAATATGGTGGTGCTTACAATGAAGATGGTCGTTGGATGGAACAACTGCCTGATAGTGGGTTCATCATGACTGGTGGCACAATCACCTACAGCAATGGTCAAACCGACATGTGGCTCGTTCGTGCAGATGCTTATGGAAACCAACTTTGGGCAAAATCGATTGGTGGAACCCAGTTCGACTTTGCAAATATGGTTAAGCCAACTCCGGTTGATGGTGGATTTGTGATCTGCGGACTCACGAATTCGTACGGCGGTGGTGACAATGATGGATGGGTTGTAAAAACTGATATCAATGGAAATACCCAATGGTCAACAACCGTTGGCGATGCAGGGATTCAAGAACTCGAAGCAATTACTTTAACTTCTGATGGCGGATACGCAGCCGTTGGTGTCAATTATACAACAGGCACGGCATACTATGATATCCTTTTGGTAAAGTTTAATTCTGCAGGAGTCATTCAATGGCAAAAAAATATCGGCGGTGGTGGCTATGAGATTGGCAACTCTATTCATGAAACTGCTGATGGCGGATTTATCATCGCCGGTCAATCATATAGCTATGGACTTGAAGACGGTGATACTTATCTTGCAAAAACAGATGCTTCCGGAAATCTTCAATGGTTTAAATCAATCTCAAATATTGGTGTCCAAGAAACACATTACGTTGCAATAGCTCCCGATGGTGGTTATGTAATGATTGCAGATGCTGATAGTTTATCAAACGGCTTAGGAGATACAGACATCTGGTTGATCAAAACAGATTCAAACGGTGATACTCTATGGACACGCACAATTGGCGGAAACAAAAAAGACGGTGGCAAAACTGTAGAATTTACTTCTGATGGCGGAATGATCATTGCCGGAATTACAAGAAGTTTCGGTTTAATTAATCCAAATTATTACCTGGTAAAAACAGATAGCCTAGGGATTATTGAATGGCAAAACACTACTTACGGTTCAGTATATCATGATCACGCATATCGTGGAATTGAAACATCTGATGGAGGTTTTGCAGAATTTGGATACTTTAGAAATTCAGCCGGCCTAATGAATTTTAGCTTAGTAAAATTAGGGCCAAATGGTGGTGTCACAAAAGACATAGCTATTGATGAATTTGTTACGCCATATTCTTCTGTTTGCAGAAGTAACAATGTTCCTTTCAAGCTTAAGCTTACAAACTATGGTGCAACTAATGAAAACAATATTGTTGTTACTATTGACATAAATAATGGAACAACGATTACATCCTTGCGCGATACTCTTACCGGTTCACTTGGAAGCGGAGTAACCAGAACTCTGACATTTGACGATACGTACAATTTTAATGTTGACGGAACCTATACATTAACTGCTTATACCACTCATCGAAGTAGTGACATAAGTTATTCGAATGATACAAGTTTACTCACAGTTACAGTGCTTGCTCCAACTTCAGATCCAACTACAAGAAGCGGTGTTAGTTGTTCACCTGCATCATTTACATTGACGTCAACAGCTGCTGCAGCTGCAGATTCTATGTTTTGGTATGATGCTTCTGTGAATGGCGAATTGGTTTCTAGCGGAAATTCTTTTACAACTCCTACTCTAGCTTCTTCGACAAACTATTATGTTGAATCAGTGAAAGGAAAAGGAAGTAAAGTTGGACCGGTTGACAATACAATTGGAAGTGGAAACACAAATAATAATGGCTACTTGAAATTCGATACACGACTTGATCTAAAAATCGTTTCTGTAAAAGTTACAGCGAACAGTGCAGGAAATAGAACAATCGAATTAAGAAATTCTGCCGGCACGGTTCTTCAATCCAAGACAGTAAATCTTCCTGCCGGAGAAAGTAGAGTCTATTTAGATTTCGATGTCCCTCAAGGAAACGATTTCCAATTAGGACTTGGTGCCGGAAGCGGTAACTTATTTAGAAATACAAGTGGAGCTGCCTTTCCTTATAGTATCTCAAGAACAATTGAGATCTACGGATCTAGTTCTTCGAATATAAATGTTTATTACTACTTCTACGATTGGTATATTTTTGTTCCTTATGAAAACTGCGGTAGTAATCGCGTAGTTGCTGAAGCAAACATTGGAACAACAACCCCAACTACTGCCTATGATAAAGCTCGTTGTGGAACAGGAAGTGTAACTCTTTCTGCAGCGGGAACTTCTTTAACATGGTTCGATGATCCTACAGCTGGAACTCAGGTTGGATCGGGTACAAACTTTACAACACCATCGTTATCTACAACTACATCTTATTATTTACAAGTAGGTGCGTGTTCTCCAAGAATAGAAGTGAAAGCAATTATCAGTTCACAACCTTCAGCACCAACAGCATCGAATGTTACGAATTGCGGACCGGGAGAAGTTACTTTAACTGCTACCTCAACTGATCCGATTTTCTGGTACGATGCTGTAACAAATGGAACACTCGTTGGAACAGGAACTAATTTTATCACTCCATACTTGAATAGTACACAAACATTTTATGCATCTGCAGGTACTACTTGTCCGAGCGTGCGTACTGCTGTGCAAGCTATCATCAATTCGGTTGCTGCTCCGGTAACATCAAATGTGGTTGCATGCGGACCAATATCTGTTACTTTGAATGCAACCTCATCTGATCCTGTTGGATGGTATGATCAACAAATCGGAGGAACACTTCTCGCTACAACTTATAATTTTACTACTCCAATATTAGGAAGTACTACAACATATTTTGCTCAATCACTTGGCACATGTCCAAGTTCAAGAATTCCCGTTATTGCTGACATCACAACTGTAGCTTCTCCTGTTGGTACAGATGCAGATCGTTGCGGAGCAGGTACTGTTGTTCTTTCTGCTCAGTCGATCGATACAGTAACATGGTGGTCTGCACTTACAGGTGGAACACAATTGAGCACTGGACTGATCTATACAACTCCGGTTATTTCAGCAACCACAACTTATTATGCACAAGGCGCTGACAACGGATGTACAAGTGTTCGAATCCCTGTAATAGCGTCTATCATCAACACTCCTGCACCCACAGCAAGCGATAGTACACATTGTGGCCCGGGTGCTGTGACTCTTGCTGCACTTTCATCGGATACTATTTACTGGTATGATGATCCAACTGCAGGAACATTACTTTTCACAGGTGATATTTACACTACCCCATCAATTACAACTACTACAACATACTATGCACAAGCAAGTCTTGCTTGCCCTAGTCCACGTACTGCCGTAGATGCCATAATCACATTCACTGCTGCTGATCCTACAGTTGAAGATACAGCAGTTTGTGGAACATCAACAGTAATGCTGACTGCAACTGCAACCAATCCTATTACATGGTATGATGCTCCTGGTGGTAGTGTAATTGCAACAGGAAGTACTTTCACAACACCATTACTTTCTTCTTCTGAGACCTATTATGCAGTCGCAGGAATTCCGGGATGTATCAGTAATGCAGTTCCAGTCACTGTCACTATCAATACAATTCCTTCTTCACCTACAGTAACGACTGCAAGTAATTGCGGCCCTGCGAATCTCACTGTCACTGCAACTGCTGCGGATCCTGTTTCATGGTATTCAGCTGCAAGTGGCGGGACTTTACTTTCTGCTAACGGAACTTATACAGCAAACTTTACCTCAACAACAACTGTCTATGCAATTTCAACTGATGGAATTTGTAATAGTGCTGCAGTTCCGTCGACGATTACAATTCATACTCTTCCGAATATCAATATCGGACCAGCCGTAATCAGTATAAACAGTGGACAAACAGTAACACTTGACGCAGGTAGCGGTTTCGCTTCGTACTTGTGGAATACAACAGCAGTTACTCAGACAATCACAACTGGTGTTGCAGGATTCTATTACGTGACAGTAACAGATGGAAATGGTTGTCAAGGTGCCGACTCAGTAACGATAAACGTTGTAATTGGCGTAAACGATATTGAACTCGATAAAAACTTATTGATCTATCCTAGTCCAACAACAGGATTGTTCAATGTAATTGTTAGAGGCCCATCTCTTAAATTCGAAGTGCGCATCACTGATGTACTTGGTAAAATAATTGCGTCAGACAAACATAACGAGAACACTCTTTACAGCAAAGCATTTGATCTTACAAATCAACCAAACGGCGTTTATTTTATTTCTATAATCAGTACAAATGGTATTGTAACTAGAAATATCATTATTGAGTAAACATTTCAACGGTAAAAGTCTAAAACCTGCCGTTCAACGGCAGGTTTTTTTATTATAAATTTATACAATGCAACAACCCTAACTTATGAAAAAAATATTTCTTATTACTTTTGCCCTTCTTTTGAATGGCCTTGTTTCTCAAAGTCAGATCACTTGGGAAAAACTTTTTAGTGCAAAAAACACTGATGTCTTCAGAAGCGTACAGGAAGTTCCTACTGGCGGTTATGTAATTGCCGGTTACACTTCCGACTCTACAGTGAGCGACTCTGATGCTTATGTTGTGAGAATGTCAGCAAGTGGTGACACCCTATGGACATACAGACAAAATATTGGGCTGAGCAAAAAAGACTTATTCTACAAAGTAATTAATACATCAGATGGCGGTTTTGCAATGTGTGGTTACACTAGCAGTATTACCGGAATTTCTGACGATATATTAATTGTCAAATTAAGTTCAAGCGGACAAATGATTTGGACTAAAACAATTGGTGGATCTGGAAGAGATCGAGCGCAAGATATCATCGAATTAAGTAATGGTTCGTTTGCTATCGCAGGTTATACAACTTCCCCACCGGCTTTATATTACGATGCCTTTCTTTATAAAGTTGATGCCAATGGAGATTCGCTTTGGTATAAGCGATATGGAACTTCTGTGTATGATGATGCTAATACTGTTAGGGCTTTGTCGAATGGTGGGTTTTTACTTGGCGGACAAAGTACGAATGGAGCAAATGGTTTTGATCAATTCTTAATTCGTACTAATGATTCAGGTGATACTCTATGGACTAGAAAATTTGGAACGGCCGGAACAGACAACATCGAATACATCGCTGTTGGCAATAATTCTTTCTTTCTTGCCGGTGGAACAAATGGTGCAGGCGTAGGTGGAGATGATGGTTATGTTGTAAAAACTGATACATCAGGAAATGTTTTGTGGACCAAGACGTATGGCGGTTCTGCTCCAGACGATTTCCATCGTGTAGAAATTACAAGTGATGGTGGATTGGTCATGTCAGGTACAACTAGCAGTACAGGCGCTCTTCAACCAAACATGTGGTTAATGCGTGCAAACGCTACAGGTGATTCATTGTGGTCACGAGCATTTGGTGGCGACAATCACGATCATGGTTACAGTGGAATGGAGACTACAGATGGTGGATTTATTTTAGTTGGACACACTGGTAGTTTTGGATTTAATGGTGAAGATGGTTATGTAGTAAAGACCGATGCAAACGGAGATATTTCCAATCATCTTACTTATACTACTGTAAGTGCTTTAGTAACTCCAACAGCAGTTGGTTGTGGAACTTCAAATGTTCAAGTTAAAGTTATTATCAGGAACTTCGGAAATGAAACTGTTCCAAATGTTCCTGCTACCGCAGTAATAAGTGGTCCATTAAGTACAACTTTAAATAGTACATATAACGGAAATTTTGTTCCTCAAGATGCTGACACGCTTGTATTCACGACTACGATAAACACAACTTCAGGTGGAACTTATACTTTTGTTTTATCTACATTGAATAACAATGATGTTTATCCCGCACGAAATTCATTGACAGTCGTACTTACAATTGAAGGTACTGTTGCAGCTCCTGTTACTACAAATGGAATGAATTGCGGACCGGGAACTGTTACACTTAGTGGAACTTCTGCAGGAACTATTTATTGGTATAATGTTGCTTCAGGTGGAACTGCACTTGGATCAGGAACTAATTTTACAACCCCTTCTATTTCGTCAACTTCAACATACTATGCGCAAAGCGGAGTGACTTGTCCAAGTGCGCGTGTGGCAGTTATTGCAACAATCAATTCTATTCCTAGTGCACCAACAGCAACTGATGGTGCTCGTTGTGGAACTGGAACGGTTAACCTTTCTGCAAGCTCTGCAAGTACAATTGAATGGTATGACGTAAGCACAGGCGGAACTTCACTTACTACAGGTGCAAATTTCACCACTCCTTCTATTTCAACTACAACTCCATATTACGTACAAGCTGTTGATGCAAATACTTGCACAAGCTCAAGAGCAACTGTTACAGCAACTATTAATACTGTGCCCGCAGATCCGACAACAACCGATGGCATTTTCTGTGGGGCCGGTGGGACTTCAACATTACTTGCATCTGGAGGTGGAATTTATTGGTATGATGATGCAGTTGGTACAAATCAAGTTGGTACAGGTGGGGTTTGGGTAACACCATCTCTTTCCGGAACAACTACATTCTACGCTCAATCTTTCAATGGTCTTTGCGGTAGTGCGTTCATTCCTGCTACTGCAACTATGGTTGGATTACCAAGTGTTTCTGTCGGACCTGATACTGCAGTTGAATTCGGAACAGCATACGTAATGGATGCAGGTCCTGGCTTTTCTTTTTACCAATGGAATACAGGTGACCAAACACAAACTACAGAAGCGCTTTATCCAGATACATTTTGTGTTACTGTAACAGATGCAAATGGTTGCACAAATTCTGATTGTGCAATCATCGATTTCTTCGTCGGAGTTTCTGATGCAAATAATAATTCTGCATTCAGTATTTATCCTAATCCGGTAAAAGATAATTTCAATATCGAATTTAATAGAAGCATGAAAAATTCTGTTATAAACATCATTGATGTCTCAGGTAAAATTGTGCTTGTAAATAATTTTGAAAAAGCAGACATAGGAACTAAACAAACGATCAACACTTCTTCTCTCGCATCCGGAATTTATTTCGTAAGAATTACTTCGGAAGATAAACAGTTTTTTAGGAAGCTGGTTGTTGAGTAAATCGAAGTTCGTAATTCGTAAAAAAAGGCGGTAATGATCAAAGGATTATTACCGCCTT
This sequence comes from Bacteroidota bacterium, assembly GCA_031411835.1. Lineage (GTDB taxonomy): Bacteria > Bacteroidota > Bacteroidia > AKYH767-A > 2013-40CM-41-45 > JADKIH01. Next base: position 7,847 of record JANOBV010000118.1, read on the forward strand.
TTTCATTGCCGTCAGCTTTAGCTTAATGTCATTTAGTTAAGGCGAATAATGCATTCGTTGTCAACTTATAGATTATTAGGCCCGTTAGGGCCATACTTTTGGTAAGACTAAACTACATAAGCATGTCAAGCCCCTTTAGGGGCGCACTCTTTAAGCAGTACGCATGTGTCCTTTAATTCAACCGGATAAAAGTTCCTGCATATATTGGTTGCATTCGACTTACTCTCATGTACAATTGTGAAAAAAGCTGTGTGTTTAAAGAGTGCGCCCCTAAAGGGGCTTTGCGCTCATTCCTAGTCCCAGGGTTACCAAGAGGCAGGCCCTAA
>JANOBV010000119.1:0-49958 GCA_031411835.1 Bacteroidota bacterium
TTTCAATTTTGAATTTGAATTCTGGCTAACATCAAGCATCAATGCATTTTACTCAATACTATATCTTACTCCTAATGGATATACAGCAGATACTTCAGGTGCATTTGCATTTGCATGGAGAGAGTTTCAGAAAATAGATTCGCTTACAAATGCTAATGGACTTATTTCTGAAATTTATCTGGGTTGGCCGAACCGGGGACAAATGCAGCGTTTGGCATCGATAGCCGACAGGATACTTCTTCATTCCTACAGAACAACAGATGCAGATATTTATCAGTATACCAGAACACGGCTTCTGGATATTGCAAGCGGTGCGAGAGTTGCAACGGTAATTCCAATTTTCTCCGGTGAGCAAACATACATGTACAACTGGCTCAGTACACACCCAACAACACAACCGTATGTAACATATTCTAGTTTTCTAAGTGCTGAACCGGATATGAATATTAAAAATTTTATAAGAACGGATGGTTATACATGGTTCAGCTATGCTGCGATGCCTAAGCCTGCAAATCTTACCGCAACAATTTCTCCCAGCGGACCAACGCAGTTTTGTATTGGCGGAAGTGTAACGTTGACAGCAAATCAAGCGTCCTCTTATTTCTGGACTCCGGGAGGACAAACTACACGCTCCATCACCGTAAACAGTTCGGGATCATTTACGGTAAAGGTTACCGATTCAACAGGAGTGGTCGCTTTATCACGTCCGATGACAGTGGCAGTTTCAGCATCCGCCGTGACTCCTGTCATTACTTCCAGTGGGCCGACAGCTTTTTGTCCTGGCGGATCTGTGATGCTGACATCCAGTGCGGCTAATTCCTACTTATGGTCCAATGGTGCTACAACTCAATCAATCGTCGCAACATCATCAGGAAATTATTCTGTAAACGGGATGAACTCCGGTTGTTCTGCAACATCAGCAATAACCGTGGTAAGTGTATTGGCAGCACCTGTTGTCCCAGTGATCACAGCAAGCGGACCACTGAACATATGTCCGGGAACTTTATTGACGCTCACTTCATCGCCCGGTAATTCGTATGCATGGTCGAATGGAGCAACAACACGTTCGATCATTGTATCAGCAGCCGGATCCTATACTGTAAACATGTCAGGAAGTACAAACTGTTCAGCAGTTTCTGCACCACAAATTGTTTCAATGCTTGCTGCTCCAGCGGCACCGGTCATAACACCTAACGGTTCTACAACTCTTACTAGTAGTCATACTACAGTAGCGCTTACCTCATCCATGGCGAATCAATATCGCTGGTCAACGAATGCTACAACACGCAGCATTTCGGTTTCAACGCAAGGAATTTATCGTGTGAGCATTACCGGAACTAATGGTTGTACTGCAACATCAGCACCTGTAGCAATAAATGCAAATGGCTGCACACCGCCTCCAATACCGGTCATCACAGCGAGCGGTCCTACAATCTTTAATCAGGGACAGGCCGTTACACTTACTTCAACTGTTGCAAACGGATATTTGTGGTCAACCGGTGCAACCACTCGATCAATCGTTGTAACTACTGCAGGAATTTATATTGTTAGGGCTTACAATGCGGGATATTGTTTTTCAACATCATTGCCGGTAACAGTTGGTGTGATTTCGGCGCGGTTAAGTTATCATGTAACAGAAAACGAAACAGCAGAGGTGAAGATCTATCCCAATCCAGCACATGGTTTCATAAATATCGAATACAATTCACAGTTCTCAGAATCTAGAAACATGCCTATACTTATTTCAGATTTATGTGGTAGGATAAGAATAGAAAAGACTACTGATCTTGAACCAGGATATAATACAATTGGGGTTGAATTGGATCAGTTAAGTGCGGGGGTTTACTTTTGTTTAGTAGGGAGTGGGAGTGACAGAAAGATTTTTAAGGTGGTAGTTGAGTAGAAGAGTAAAATGTCAGAATTAGGATTTGTAGGATTTTTGGATTGTAGGATTTTTTGATTTTTCAAACTTTATCCTAAAAATTCTAGTTTTCGTTAAGTAAGATTCTTAAGTTATTTTCTTGTTAATTTTTTTCTTGTTGATGAAATCTTGATTTTCAGGATGGTTTACATTGTAAACCCTTTTGAATTCTAGGCTTTTCGCGCCGAAATTAATTAGGAGTCCGATTGGTAAATTGTATACCTGGCAATAATTCATTGCTTGTGCAAGGTGAACATCATCAAGCTTTGATAATGCTTTAAGTTCTACCATAATATTGTTATCTACAAAAAAGTCAACACGTCTTGTTCCTAATTTTATTCCGTCATACAAAATCGTCATTTCCATTTCTCTTTTATATCTAAGGCCACTTTTGAATAATTCAATTGCTAAAGCACGTTGATATATTTTCTCTTGAAAACCACTCCCCAATGTAGAATGAATCTTCATCGCACATCCGATTATTTTGTGAGTTATCTCTTCATGTTTCATGCTGATAAAAATAAAATATATTAATCCATACATTAACATTTTATTTTAATCAAGTCCATTTTCCCTCATATATTAAACTATCGTTACATTTTTCATATTAATAGATTTTATAAAAGCTTAATAAAATGAAATATTCAAAAACTAATTCATTACTGTTTTACTACTGAAAAATTTAAACGTTCCTCTCCATTTCTAATACTTAGAAAGTACATTCCACGTGCACCGGAAATTTCCAAATTGAAATGTGAAACTTCTGATAGTTTTCCCCTACTTATTACCTGGCCTAGATTATTAGAAATTGTAAAATCTCCATCGACTATTATAGCTGAAAATTCAAGATCAAAAAAGCCGTTGTTTGGATTAGGTGCAATACTTACCTTAAGCTTTTGAGAAGATGTTTCTTTGATTGAATTTGTTCCGTTACAATAGATCACTTCGTTTCCGAATGTCATAGTAGAATCTAAGAAGGTAGGTGATGCAATCATGTTCGCATCTCCCAGAATAAACGTTGGGTAGGAAACATTGTAAGTGTCGCTTATAAAATTCAAAAGGTTTGAAGTAAGGGATGAGCCACAAAATGAGTAACCGTTGGTATCAGTTTTCATGACAAATAACGAGTAACACTGCATCTGACATGGGTCTACATTTCCGCAAATAATCAGACCGTTATCTAGATTGGGACAGAAGATGGAAGGAAATGTCTGCATGGCGATGTCGTAGCTAGTACGTTGAATTACATTTCCCGAGTCATCAATTTTCTCAGTGAAAATTCCCGGCCAAATCCATTGTTCCGGTCCCAATAACTGGATCGTTGTATCATTTATTTTGAAAACGTCTACGTAAATTTGTTGGATTTGTGAGTTAGCTTCCCATAAGATCGCACCCGTTGAGTCGACACAACGTAAATTGCGCCCAATAGATAAATACTTATTTGGGGTGATTTGGATTATTTTTTTTAAGTCGTAATTTGAGCTTACCGATTGCCGGTCAAACGATCTCAATACATTTCCGCTACTATCCAGCTTTATACTTGAATTGCAGTTTTGTAATAAATAACCTCCATCATCTGATTGAATGAGTTTGAATTCATAGCCAGTCTCAATTGCGGAATAAGGAATTAAATTGTCCCACATTATATTTCCAAGGCTGTCGGTCTTCAGAATTATTTTGTCATATGGAATACCTCCAATAAATGAATACTGACGAAATCCGGCCATAACAAAACCACGGTCAGAGGTTTCGCTCATCGAAAAAGCTAATTGGATATTTTCATAAGCTTTACTCCATAGTATATTTCCGGAAGAATCAATTTTAATCAATGCAGTATTTTTTGGATTATAAGCAAATCCCACAACGTAATTTCCATCCGATGTAGCAGTGATTTGAAAGTAATATGGGTGTATTGATGAATCAGCCGGAAAAAGACATTTAAAGAAATTTACTGTTCCCTCTTTATTCATTTTGATTAAACTTATACAGCTTGAACCTCCAAGAATTAAGATTGAACTATCTTCTAAATTCTTAATTAGATTGTTTCTGTATATCAGCCCTTCATAGTATTTCTCAAAAGAATTTTGCGCATGTGAAAAAAGAGGTAATAGAATTAGGAGTAGAATTTTTTTCATTTTTAAATTGAATAATTTTTGATGATATAAAAATTGAAAACCGTCACTCAGTGTATAGCAAATATAAAAAAAACAGTGAACTTCTACAGTTAGTCATAGAGAGGTCGAGATACTGCTCATCCACTTTCAAGTATCCCAACAGCTAATTTTATATTTGGCTTTATTCGTTGATACTTCTTTAATAAGACATCGTTAATGTAGTCTTTTTGAAAGACGCAAAATTTTGATAAACAACCATAAAACAAAAAGTATATCCACTTCTGTATTCCCTCCAACAAAAAACCCTTGTAAAATACTTATTTACAAGGGTTTATGATATGTTCTAGTAGCCCGTGCGGGAATCGAACCCGCGTTTCCTCCGTGAAAGGGAGATGTCCTAACCCCTAGACGAACGGGCCATCTTTGGGGACGGCAAAGGTAGATTTTTTTTCAGAAAATCAAAGAAACGGTGGAAAAAATATGGTTTTACGGTAGGAGGTTGAGTATGAGGGAATTTAGAATTGACATCATCGTTTTATTGGGTTTTGAGTAAAATTTTGGTCGTTTCGCAAAGTATTTAGATAATTTTTGGGCCACAAAATTGGCTACTTTTGTATTGGTGAAATCAAGCCAAACTTGCGAAATCTTAATAGTACTCGAATCTTCTTATGAATAATGTGATCATCTTTGATGGTGTTTGTAATCTGTGTAATGGCTTTGTCGATTTCATTATTCGAAAAGATGGAAAGAAAATATTTCGTTTTGTCTCGAATCAAGATCCTGTGGGAAAGAAAATTCTTTCCCAATTTCCGGAAGTGCCGGAAGGAGATGCAATGACAATTTACTATTTAGAAGACGGTAAACTTTATTCTAGATCGAAAGCGGTTTTGCAGATTGCACGATCAATGCCTGCTCCATATAAATGGGCTTATAGTTTTCGAATTCTCCCACTTTTTTTTAGAAATTTTATGTATGATATTATTTCAAGAAACAGATACAAATGGTTTGGGAAAAGAGATTCTTGCAGAGTGCCAACTCCTGAAGAAAAACAACGATTTCTTTAAGAGCGTTCTTTGAGATTTTATAGTCGATTCTAACTCGTTTTATCTGTCAAATTCCGTTTCAACTCCTTCTTTTACCGTTTCAGCTAGTTTCATTAGTCTGCTTTAAGTATTAGGCGAATATTTGTAAATCAATAAACAAAGTGCGAATCGCACACATATTTTTAAATAATTCCCTAAAATTAAAATCATGAAAAAAATTACTTACGCATTATTTATCATGCTCATTTCATTGAGCAAATTGTCTTCCGCATCAATGGTGATAATATCGGCAGATAACTTCGTTTTCAATCCTGCTAATGTTACTGTGAATGTTGGCGATACTATTATGTGGATGTGGGGTGTGGGAACACATACGACTACATCGACAAATATTCCTGTCGGTGCTAATCAGTGGGATTCACCACTCACTCAAGCTAGCCAAATGTTTCTGTACCAAGTTACAGTTGAAGGCGAGTATGAATACAAATGTACTTTCCATGAATCAATGGGAATGATTGGGCACATCACTGTGCTTGGTACATCCGGAATAAATTCTGTAGCCGAGACGCAAGCAAAGATCTTAAACAATCTTGTTCAGAATGATTTGGAAATGAAATTTAATTCAACTAAGAACTGGCAAATCGAATTGCTTAGTTTGACAGGAGCAACTGTAAAACAATTTTCTGTTGTAACAGATGCAAACAGAACGGAATCATTCTCAGTAGCTGATCTTCCGAATGGAATTTATATCGTTCGTTTTTCAGACGGACAAGCTTCAAGAAGTCAGAGAATCATCAAACAGTAATTCAATTACAACCCTAACCGATTGTCGGGAAGCTGCTCTAATCGCGGCTTTCCGACTTTTTTTTTTATTTTATTGCATTAAACGATCTTTTCTGCATTAAATGATAAGTATTTTGATCCTTGAATGAATATTTAGAGTGCAATTATTTTTTTGTGATATTTTTGGGCGAATTACAACACATTCGGCTTTCAAATAGTCTAAATTTGTGACTATGAAAAAGATCTTAATCATTGTTGCTGCCGTTTCAGCTTTAATATATTCTGCATGCAAAAAAGAAACTGTTGAGACTGTTACTTATGAAAGTGTTTTGCAAGTTCGCTTGACAGATGCGCCTGCAATTTATGATTCCGTAGTTGTTGAAATTGTTGGGGTAGAAGTTCATTCTAGTCAGACGAATGGTTGGATCTCACTTGCAGTTCCAAATCCCGGAATGTATGATCTGCTTCAATATTCGAATGGATTAGATACACTCATTGCAACTTCAACAATTCCTGCCGGAAATGTTTCACAGATCAGATTGATACTTGGTTCAAATAATTCAGTAACCAAAAATGGAATTACTTATCCATTAATTATTCCAAGTGGTTCTGAAAGCGGGCTGAAATTGCAAATTCACAAAGACATAATAGGTGGAGTGACGAATGTAATTCTGCTTGACTTCGATGCAAACCGTTCAGTTGTTGAGCAAGGTAATGGTGTTTATCATTTAAAGCCTGTCATTCATTGTGTGACTACAGGAATTGATGGAAGCATTAGTGGTTCTACTGTTCCTGTAATTCAAGGTATTGCTTATGCATTTTTGGGAAGCGATACTTTTTCAACATCTATCAATTCTAATGGAAATTTTTTAATTGGTGGCATTCCTGCAGGAACCTATACTGTTTGTATAATTCCTGATACAATTTATCAAGATACATGTTTTAGTAATGTTGTTGTTGGTGTTGATAGTTTGACTGAGTTGGGAGTGATTTCTTTTTAAAGAATGAGTTCAAAGTTCGAAGTTCAAGGTTCTGGGTTTGATGTCCGTTAGTTTAATTATTAATATTTTACATTTTAACCCTATTTTACCCTTTAGACAGTTTGAATTCTTATGACTATTCTGCCGTTTTTACCCACTTTAAACCTGTTTTGGCGTAAATCGAAGGGAATTCTTTTGTGTAGTTTTTTGATTGTCTGAAAAAAGTTATAGCTTTATAAAAGTTGACATTTCCCTCTCCCTATAATTATTAAAATCAAACGTAAAATGAAAACAAAAACTACAAACTTTAGTGGAAAGCTATTGCCTTTTTTTATTGCAATTTTTATTGCATTTTCTTTATCTCCTAACAAAGCAAATGCAACACACATGGCCGGTGCTGATCTAACGTATCAATACATTGGCAACAATCAATACTTAGTTACTTACACATTTTATCGTGATTGTATAGGTATCGACGCGCAAACTTCTATAGATCTAAATTATGGCTCGCTGTCGTGTGGGCTCAATAGTTCGATCACATTGCTTCCAACACCAGGAACAGGACAGCAGATCACGCAAGTTTGTCCGGGTACATTAACAACATGCGATGGTGGAACAGCTACAGGAATACAAGAATGGGAGTATACCGGAATTGTAACCATCAGTGCTCAATGTCCTGATTGGAATTTTAGTACAACTGAATGTTGTAGAAATGCAGCAATCACTACATTAGTTGGCCCTTCTAGTTATAACATGTATGTTGAAGCAAGTTTAAATAATACAATTGCTCCAAATAACTCCGCTGTTTTTTCAAATATTCCAATAGCATTTGAATGCATTGGGCAAAATAATTATTACAATCATGGCGGACTCGACGTCGATGGTGATTCATTAGTTTATTCTTTCATCACACCAAGAGATGCACAGAATACTGACGTAACATATGATGCCGGATATTCTTTGGCAAATCCACTTTCTTCCTCACCGGCAATTTCAATTGATCCTGTGAATGGAGATGTTTTTATGCATCCAACAGCAAATGAAATCGCAGTAATCGCAGTAAGAATTGAAGAGTACAGAAATGGAATTTTGATAGGTACTGTAATTCGTGATATTCAAGTGTACACTGTAGTTTGTAATAATAATCTTCCGCTTGCAAGTGGAATCAATGGAACAACTGATTATACAATGAATGTTTGTTTAAATGGTCAGATTTGTTTTGATGTCTTTTCAAGTGATGTCGATAATCCGGATTCATTGACAATTGCATGGAACAATGGAATTCCTGCAGGGACATTTACATTTGATGCAACGGAACAACATCCAACTGGACATTTCTGTTGGACACCGGATCCTTCAGATGTTAGAACACTTCCATATATTTTTACAGTAACTGTTCAAGATAATGCTTGTCCGACAAACGGTGTGCAATCTTTTTCATATGCAATTTTTCTTTCGAGCTTAGATGCAACAACTACAAGTCATAATGTAACATGTAATGGTGGTCACAACGGAAGTGCAGGAATATCTATTCCTGTCACCGGTGATTATGATTACATCTGGACCCCGGGTGAATTTACTACTCCGAACGTTACTCACCTTACAGCCGGAAATTATTCTGTGATGGCTACTTCAGCAAGTGGATGTAATGTGACTTATAATTTCACGATCACTGAACCACCTGCAATTGATGTCGAATTGACGACTGTGGATGCAAGTTGTTCCGGTGCTGCCGGGAGTGCGAATGCAGTTGTAACTGGCGGTGTAACTCCTTATACGTATTCATGGAATACAATGCCACCTTCAAATGGATCATCTGTAACAGGACTTAATCCTGATGATTATATTCTTACGATCACTGATAGTAATCATTGCTCAAACGTAACTCCTTTTACTATCGGTGGTGGTTCAGGTTTTAATGCAACGATTGTTACAACACCTGCAACATGTAGTGCTGCCGATGGTAGTGTTACAATTAGCACAACAGGTGGTAGTGGTGATTTTAATTTTGATTGGAATCCTTCAGTGAGTACAGATAGCATTGCTACGGGACTTAATGCAGGTTCGTATTCAGTAACTATTACTGATAATGTAAGTGGATGCATTGTAAGTTTATCCGGCATAGTAAATAATTCTGCAGGTATCGTCGGAACAATTATTTCATCAACAAGTGCAACATGTGAAAATGGAGATGACGGAGCTGCAGAAGTGATGGCATCAGGCGGAACACCTCCTTATTTCTATGATTGGCAACCGGGTGGTGCAACAACAGCGGCAGTTACCAATATGAGTCCGGGAACTTATACAGTTGAAGTATCAGATTATCTAGGTTGTCCGGATTATGTATCAGTTACGATCGGCTATATTTTCCCTTCACCTATAATTAATCTTGGAAATGATACAGTGATTTGTTTTGGTTCATCGATCACATTGCAAGCCGGAGCAGATTTCGCAACTTATTTGTGGTCCGACAATTCTATATTGAGTGAACTTACAGTTTCTGAAGAAGGAACGTATTCGGTTTTGGTTACAGATTCAAATGGATGTGAGAATTTCGATGCCATCTTTGTTGACACTATCAATTGTCAGTTGAGTCACAATCTTCATGGAAGTGGTATTACATCTCATGGCGTTTTCCTTTTCCCTAATCCCGCTACTAGTGAAATTTCAATTGTAACTGATTACGATACTGAAAAGGTAACTGCAATTAGAATTTATAATTCGTTGGGAGAAATGGTTTATTCAATTTTAAAAAATGTGAAATCAGAAATTAGATCAATTGACGTTTCATTCTTGAATTCCGGACTTTATATGGTTCTAGTAAGTACAGCTACCGAATCAAATTCTCTTACTTTTATAAAAAAGTAGTTCAATTCGTTTAAATAAAAAAGGCCGATAGAGATATACATCTATCGGCTTTTTTTATTGGATAATTTTTTCTTTCCCGCAGATTAACGCAGATGAAGGCGCAGATAAATACGCAGATTTTGCCAGCGTTATTGAATTGTTTACTTCTATTTGATTGTATTTTAATATCTATTTTGTTCATTTGGCTAAACACAATGATCTGCGTATTTATCTGCGCCTTCATCTGCGTTAATCTGCGGGAGACTTTTTTTAAACACAAAGATCATAAAGAACAGAAGAGTTCATTGAATTATTTTAGCAGTGCGATCTTCTGAATTGTTTTTCCGCATTGGACAAAATACATTCCTTGTGCCCATGATGAAATATTTAGAGTAATATCGTTTTCTATTTTTCCTTCGTAAACTAATTCACCTTGAATATTTTTAATTGTAAATGCTTTATCTCCTGAAGAATTACTTGCTGATATTCGAAGATTTAATTTGTCATTAGCGGGATTAGGGAATACTTCGAGACCAGTTTCTGATAATTCGTTTTCATCAATTCCTACCGGACAATTCATTGAGTTGAATGTAGAAGACACAAGATTTTGAAATAGTCCTGTGCCATTTGGACATCGGCCATATGCAATATCAGCTGTAGGGACACCAAAAGTAACGCTATCTAATACAGCACCTGATTGATTAGACAATATAATCGTTTCTCCATTTGCTGACAATTTAAAATTGCAATGAACGTATGAAGTTGTTGTTGCATCTTCGTCAGCAAATACGATCAAGTATCCGTTTGCAGAAATAAAACTATTTGCAGGGAAAGCAAATTTAGTTGGATTAGTAGCATCATCTGTTAGATACAGTCCAAGCATACTCAATGGCGAAGATGTTCGATTAAAAAATTCGATCCAATCTTCATTCTTACCATTTTCATCTACTGTATCAGTTTGATTCAATGGCATTAATTCATTGATAACGATTTCACCTTGCTGTGCAGAAGGCAAATCGGTTGCAATCAAGTAAAACTCGTGTTCAGCTCGTTCGGGTGAAAAAATACCTGCATCGTTGTTTTCAGCGTAAATATAGTATTGAGTCAATGCGGAGTTAATGAGAATGGTATTGCCATAAACATTGTCGCCGGCAGCGCCATCATCATGTAGTCCATCATCATACATTAGAACACGTGTAAATTTATCGCTGTTTAAATGTCTATAGCCAAGATAGACACCATTGCTATTCGAATTGATAACAGTTGCTCTAATAATAATTACTGTGTTCAAAGAAGGAGCAGGGTTGTTGGTGCCAACGTTGCTAATTGTTGGTGGGATAAAAGAAAATTCAATTGTGCTTTGAAGATAAGTTGCGCGGGAATCCATTAGGTTTTTTATACCTGGAACTGAATAGCTCCCAACTGAAACATCTGCATTCAATCCGTTTTGAAAATCGATATCGCTAAAAAATTTATTTGTGTCCAAAACAACATCAGTATTTATGATTGATTGAAATTGAAGTGCAAGTGATTCATAAAATCCATTTATTATAGTTTCATTTAGAATAGTTTTCATGTGAGCAACATACATTCGCTTATACATTGCATCATTCATAATATCATTTATTAGAGGCCAATATGGATCTGTAGAGTGGAGTATTGGCGACATTTGTTGCATGTTCGCAATTGATAATCCACCCAATCCCGTTGCTCCTGCACCGGTGAATGGAAATCCACCGAAGCACATATTCAAATCCCAGATCACAGGATTAAAATGTCCTGTGTGATCTTTGTACAAATAATAGTTTTGTGCGAATACGCCGCTGTATGAATCAAGATTGACGAGGGTATTGTTGAATGCTAACATCCAGATTGCACGATCGACATCAATTACGTTTGGTAATGAAGTAGGATTATTGGTCACGGAGTCACAAAGAGAAACAAGTTCATTCCATCCGTAATCAGATTTCACTTCGTAAAAATTGTTGTAGCCCGAACTGTCTGCCCCGGTAATGTAACGAAGATTGCTTTTGGTTGTAGGTCCCGGATTTACTATTGGATTACATTTTAGCAAAGTATTTTTAGAAGAATAGAAATGGTTGGAGCAAAAATCTTTGTTGATACTTTCAGCATTGCTGTATAATCCAATGTAAGATCCATTGATGTAAACTTTTGCAAAATTGGCTTTGGGGCAATCAGCATAATTTCCTAGGATGTTATATGCTAAAGGTTCGCGGATCAGACTTGGATCTGAATAACCATTGCCAAGCTTAATATCTTTGTACCCTTGATAGGATTGTTTTTTATAAGCATCCAATTCAATGTGCATTGGATTTTTATTATATGTCGAGTCAAAGGAACTATTGCCTTTGTATTTTACACCAACGCTATCATAACTTATTCCATTGACAGTTACTACATCAGCCATGATGAAATCTTCCATCCCATATTTAGCAGTGTCCATTTGGTAGTCCCAATTGGCTTGAGTGAAAAAGATCTCAATTGTTTGTATAGTGTTTAAATCATAAAAAGTCTGTTGGGCTACAACAGACTTTTTAATGGATAAGCTAATAAGAAGCAATACAATTGCTTTTAGTTTAAATTTCATATTAATTGATGATGAGTTTTCCTGAGAATGACTTGTTATTACTCGCAATTGCATTTACAAAATAAATTCCTTTGTTCAGATTTTCTGTTTCTAATTTTATGGAGTTTGTTTTTTCAGTAAAATAAGTTGCAACTTTTCTACCTGTGATATCGAATACTGAAATAGTATATGATAAATTATTGTCTGCAAAGGTCATCATCGTAAATTCGTCAGCAGGGTTAGGAAATAATGCAACTCCTGTCAAAGATTCACTTTCTTCAATTCCAACTAAACATGCAGTGCAACTTGCAAAACAAAATGCAGTCAATACTGTGTCTTTGTCAATTACTAATTCGCGGTTTGAATTTACTGAGCAAGCTCCTGGAACAGTTTCAGCAGTGCCGACTGTGTTTCCATTGTAGAATTTATATTCATAAGTTCCTGTTGGAACGTATGAAATTATTTCATGCACATTCGCAGTAAAACTATAAAGGAAAGTTGTTGTCGGGTCCCAATTTTGAAAACTTCCTGCAACGTGCATTCCTGCAGCATCGATTGAAGGAAGCGTTTGTGTATCTACAATATAACGAACTAGAAAATTTCCGGCAGGAGCATTTGCAGCAAAGAGAATTGCGCCGACAAAAGAAGTGTCATCACCAAGAGAATCTACATAGATCCAACGGTTATCATCGAAATTATAACCAACTCGAGATTCAATAGGAACAAATTCTGCTTCGTAGAATTGATCTCCATTTAGAAATTTGTATTCGTATTTCGCAAAAGCAGGAATTTCAACAACAATACTATAGATGTCGCTTGTTCCTTCTTGCGTCAAAGAAGTAGTATTTGAAGCCCAATCGCCACCGGGAAACCCGGCAATGGTTTGGAAGTCGCCACTGATATGTATTCCTGTTGTATTGATTATTTGCCCTGTCATGTCGACTGCAAACTTTACCTTTTTAGCAGAAACATTTAATGCGAATATTGAAAGAAGCAGCGCAGTGCTAATTATTTTTTTCATTCTAAATTATTTTTATTATTAACGGATTAATGAGATCTTTTTTGAAACAGTTCCTGTCTCAGAAACGATTGTGATAAAATATACACCATTTTCATAAGTGGAAAGATCAAGTTGAGTATTATTTTTCGACTTCAATACTAATTTGCCAAATTGATCATAAAGGAATGTGTCATATGATTTTCCTTTGAAAACTGAATTGTCAATATGAATCAAGCCACTTGTTGGATTCGGATAAAGAGAAACTTTTGAATGGAGATTATTTTGAGAAATCCCTGTTGAGGAGAAAGCAAAATTCAATCCGTGCGAATATTGATTCACGCAACCAACTGCATCTGTAGTACGAACCAAGTAAATTCCTACTTGAGTTGGTAAGTATGTTTGTTCTGTAGCGCCGGGAATTTGTTGTCCATTGAAATACCATTGGTAAACAGTAGCTGCAGATGAAACAAGTGTATCAACCACTTGAGAAACTGTAGGAATAGCCGGTGCAGGATTGAGTACATAGCATTCGTCATATCGGAACGCTTGAGCAACAGTTCCTGAAGCAGTCTTCGACCAAAGTGTTGTACCTGCAGGATCAACTTCATAGATCAAGCCTGAAGTTGCAATACACACTAGCATATTTCCATTTGGTAATTGTTGTGAGTTTCCCATGTTACTGCTATAGCCATTACAAGCGTGCCGTAGATCGTAACTAAGGGGAAGGTAAGCTTGTCCGGCAGTGATGTCGTAATTGTAAACATTCAGTGGCGGATTAATTTGATCTACAGATGATTGATTGTTAGAAACACCTTTGTTATTAAAGCCAACAATGTAACCTGCATTTGGAACCCCTTCCGGAATCCAATGTGAATCGTGTGTAACATTCAATACAGTTGAACCTGTTGCATCATATGAATCAGGATTTCCGTATCGATATAAAAAGTCGCCACCTTTACCGGAATTACCACCGGAATGTGTTGCAGCTTCTGTTGTTGTAGTGCTATGATCGATTACAAACCACTCATCCATGTTATGAGAACTAACAACTATTTGGTCTAACATTGGATTATAATCAATTCCATTCATGTGTATCCAATCACGTTGTATTTGATAATTGATATTTAATAATTCAGGGTGATCAATAATTGAAGTTTGATAATTTGCTTTTGTTGGATCAACATTTTGTACCAAATGATCCCAAAGATGCCATTCCCAAACAATGTTTCCTGTTGTTGGTCCTGTTTGTTCAACTTCAACAATTTTTTCTGACCACACAATAAGGCTTGAACTACATCCCGCAGCAGATACATCAGAAGCGGTTTTAGATTCATAAACGATTAAAAGAACATTGCCATTTGGTAGTGGGCAAATGTCATGGTGCATACAATATGTCGACGTAGAATAGACAAAGTCCCAGGTTAAGTTTCCTGTATAATCATATTTCTGAAATTGTCCAGTCATTCCGCCGCCAGTGAAAGTGTTTCCTGATCTTGCTACTGTTCTTACCAATTCGCCGCCCGGCATTAAGTAAGAAGAATAACCTGTTTTTGCAGTTGAACCAAATGTCCACGTATGAAAGACAGTGCTATTGGTATCAATTAGGTAAGCAGCTTGACTGTTTCCTACACTGTATAGGGTATAATTTCCCCACTGCTGAGCTCTGGCAAATTGGGTAAAAAGTACTAAAAAAGCAATTACCGATAATTTTTTGAAAATAAATTTCGACATATTAGATGTGTTTAGGTTTGTTTAGGGTGAATTAATCGAGTGCAGAGTTAATCAAATATTATTTTTGAATTAAATATTGGAGGTAAAAATATTCATTTTGGAGGTAAGAGCCTACAGAAATTGTCATGGTTTTGTTGGTCTTTATTTCGTGAAATTTAGCTCTTGAATTTCTGGCTTGGAGTACTTTTCGTTTAAACAATTTAAACGAACCATTGCCGATAAAAAAAATCCTTTGCCTCTAGCAAAAAAATCCCCAATTTGCCGTTCGAATTAAAATTATATGGTATTATTGGAAAAGCAACTTAAAATCAAAAGATCAATCATTCCGGGAGCAGGGAAAGGAATTTTTACAACAGTTGATATTCCTGCAAAAACCAAGATCGTTGAATATAAAGGAAAGCTTGTAAAGTGGAAAGATGTAAAAGACGAAGATGGTTACAATCCTTATATTTTCAAGATCAATTCGCGTTGGGCTGTAGATGCATTGCGTGATAAAAATGTTATCGGCAGATATGCAAATGATGCACGCGGATTTGCAAGAGCTGAAGGAATGCGGAATAATTGTGAGTATATTGTTGAAGGAAAAAAAGTATATATTTCATCGACAAGAAAAATACACAAAGGCGGAGAAATTTATGTTGATTACGGCAGAGGATTTTGGTCATTGTTAAATCGGATCATGAAAAAGCCGGACTATTTTGCTCGTTGCAAACAGGTGCTTAAAAAATAATTTCGTTGTGCGCATAGCGGATTTTGAATGTGGATTTCGGATTGATGCTTCGTAGAAGTTTTTATAGTTAGTTTCGAAGTATGAACTACAGATATCTAGTCTTAAATTACGTTTGCAGTGCCACTTACTACTTACCACTTACTACTTACTACTTACCACCTACTACTGACAAAAAAATGGACAAGACAAACGAACAATGGAAAAAGGAATTAACACCTGAGCAATATCGTGTGTTGAGAGAAAAGGGAACGGAAGCACCTTTCACGGGGCAATTGTATTTGAATAAAGAGAAAGGAGTCTACAATTGTGCTGCATGTGGAAGTGAATTGTTTACTTCTGAAATGAAATTTGATTCCGGTTGTGGCTGGCCTTCGTTTGATAGGGAAATAGAAGGAGGAAAGATTATTCAGAAAAAAGACATTTCATTTGGAATGATCAGAACTGAAATATTGTGCGCGAATTGCGGATCGCATTTAGGACATATTTTTGATGATGGTCCGACAGAGACCGGTGTTAGGTACTGTGTGAATTCGGTGTCAATGAAATTTGATCCTAAATAAATAGCATTTTGTTGTTATTTGTTTTTTTCTACATTTGTTCAAACACAAAAACATAAAAAAATGGAACCAATTTTAGATTCAACACAAATGGAAATGCAGCCTGTTGTTTATGCAGGTTTTTGGATTCGCTTTGGCGCAGCCTTTATTGATGGATTGATCATGTATATAATTCAAATGGTTATCACTCTTGGTTTTTTTGGGAGCTTAATGATGCAACCTGAGAATTTTCAAGCGGGTCTTGGTTCATTACTTACCTATTACTTTATCGTAATTGCATTGAATCTTGTTTATTTCGGAGTAATGGAAAGCAGTTCTTACCAAGCAACATTTGGTAAACGTGCACTAGGATTAAAAGTAGTTACACTTAATAACGAACGTTTGTCATTGGGAAATGCTATAGGACGTTACTTAGCTAAAATTCCATCTGCATTGATCTTAGGAATTGGTTATTTGATGGCAGGCTGGACTGAGAAGAAGCAGGCGTTGCATGATATGATTGCGGGCACTTTGGTGGTGAAGAACTAAGTCTAATGAATAATGAAAAATGAATAATGAATAATGAAAAATGAAAAATGAAAAATGAAAAATGGGGTTTAGGAATTTATTGCCTAACAATATTTTTCATTTTTCATTCCTCATTAATTTTAGATCATTCCTCGTGATTTTAGTTCCAAATATTTATTAAGAACATTAACAGACAAGTTCTCCGGGTCTGTTTGAATGGATTGGATGCCATAAATTTTTAGTTGATTGATAATCTGTTCTTTTTCATTGACAAATTTACCGGCAATTGTTTGGAGATAAATATCGCTGATTGTTTTTGGGTCTTCTGTTGAATAAGTTTTTAACTCTGTATTTTCGAAAAAAACTACGACTAGCAAATGAAATCGGCTGAGTTTTCGGAGGATCGGTAGAACTCTTTCCATTGAATACATGCTGTCAAAATTTGTAAATAAAATGAGCAGACTCCTGACTCTAATTGCATTTCTTAGGCTGCTATAAAGTAATTCGTAGTTTGCTTCTGTCTTACTTTCTTTTTCTCTATAAAGTGAATTCAAAATTTTACTTAGTTGAGAAGGAGTCTTTTCTGCTTTCACCATTGTTTCCATGGTGGAAGTGAAAGTGATGAGTCCGGCTTTGTCTTGTTTTTTCAAAGCGATATTCGCCATCACTAAAGATGTATTGATGGAATAATCGAGCAAACTCATTTCATGAAACGGCAATCGCATACTCCTGCTTTTATCGAGAATGAAATAGACTTGTTGCGATCGCTCATCTTCGTATTGGTTGACCATCAATTCAGATTTGCGTCCCGTAGCCTTCCAATTAATACTTCTATAATCATCACCCGGAATGTAGTTTTTTATCTGCTCGAATTCGTAACTATGTCCCAAACGGCGAAGTTTTTTAATTCCTTTGAATAATGAGATCTTCGACATTGCTCGCATTTCCATATTCTTCATTTGAAGAATGGATGGATAAACAGGAACTGTTGTTGCTTCGTTGAAACTAATTCTTCTTTGAGTCAATCCAAGGAACGTAGAAACATATAAATGAATTTTTCCGAAGTGATATGCTCCGCGATTTTTGGGCCTTAGATCGTATTTGACAATTTGTTTCTCATTGACACCAAAAGTTAATTTGAATTCAAAATCTCGTCTTTGAAATTGAATTGGAATTTCGTCAATGAGAGTTAATTTTAATTTTAACGCAGATTTATTCTGCACTGTTATTTCAACCGAATTTTCATCGCCCAAATTGAATAGTCTGGAAGTTTTTCTGCTACAAGTAAATTTATTTTTTGTGCGATTTAATAGTAGGCCATCAGCAATTACAAATGCAATAAAAGCAATCAAGGCTATTTCCGAGATAAATAATATTTCCGGAAAGGCATAGCTGCTAATAAAGAGCATAACAATTACGCTTCCCCAAATAAAGAAGCGAATCGGTAAATAGATGTCTTTGAATAAATTTTTCACCTTGGAACTTCTATACTTTGAGAGATTTCGGAAATGATGTCATCCGGAGTAATTCCTTCCATTTCTTTTTCAGGTGTAAGAATGATCCGATGATTCATAACAGGATTTGCAACACGTCTGATATCATCAGGAGTAACGAAGTTTCTTCCGCTTAATGCTGCAAGTGCTTTTGAACTACGCAAAATTGCCAAAGAAGCTCGTGGACTTGCGCCAAGAAAAATGCTACCATGATTTCTTGTTGCGTGAGTCATCTTTGCTATGTAATTGATCAATTCATCTTTTATGTGAATCTTTTCAATTATGGTTTTGAAGGTTGCAAGATCAGAAGCAGAAAGCACGGGTTTTACATTTACGATTGAAGAAAGTGAAAAATCTTCACTGAATCTTTTTAGAATGTCCTTTTCGTTTTCCAATGAAGGGTAATCCATTTTTATTCTAAAAATAAAACGATCTAATTGCGCTTCAGGAAGTTTGTAAGTTCCTTCTTGTTCAATCGGGTTTTGTGTTGCAATTACAAAAAATGGGAACTCTAATTGATGTGTTGTTACGTCTATTGAGATCTGCCTTTCTTCCATCACTTCAAATAATGCAGATTGGGTTTTTGCCGGTGCGCGATTAATTTCGTCGATAAGAACGAAGTTAGAGAAAATTGGCCCTTTGTTGAAAGTGAAAACGGATTTCTGCATATTGAAAACCGTAGTTCCTGTTACATCAGTTGGCATTAGATCAGGAGTAAATTGGATTCGAGAGAAATCTACCGATAAAGTTTTGGCCAATAACTTAGCGATAAGTGTTTTTGCAATACCGGGAACACCTTCAAGCAAAACATGTCCGCTGCTTAACAAGCCGGCAAGCATCAAGTCTATTACTTGATCTTGTCCAACAATAACTTTGTGAATTTCTTTCTTCAAATTCATTATCGAATTACTGAATTGAATCAATTCACTATCGACTTGAGGAAATTCTTCCGGTACATTTTCTCCGGAAATATTGTTTGGTACATTTTCTTCTGTTGAATTTTCCATATGTTATTTACATTGTTTGTAAAAATTGTTGATTGCTGAATTGAATTCGATTAGTTCATCGTCACTAAGATCTATTTGTTTTTCTATCCAAAAATAACTTGAATAGATCTTATTTACATTTTCAGGGCTAACTCCTGAAACAATCGCGATTCGTTCTTTTAATTCTTCTGTAATTGAATTGGCATTGATAGAATATCTTGATCTCAAAAAATTGTTGTAGAGTTTCATTTTGTGCATGCAAATTCCACGGTGATCTCTTTCTGTATAGTATAATTTCCCTACTGTTTTTATAAATTCCAATGAAGTATTTTGTAGCTTTTCCAAAACAGGAATCGGTCGTTGCCTTCTTTTCCCGACAAATATCATGTAAAGAATTAAAAAAGCAAGAGAAAG
This sequence comes from Bacteroidota bacterium, assembly GCA_031411835.1. Lineage (GTDB taxonomy): Bacteria > Bacteroidota > Bacteroidia > AKYH767-A > 2013-40CM-41-45 > JADKIH01. The sequence continues at coordinate 19,694 of JANOBV010000119.1, forward strand.
ATACCAAGCATATCTTAAGCCGGGTTGAGACAATATATATCGTAATGGACTTTCTTCTTCCTGATCAGTATTTTGTTTATTGAATTTGTAGTGGTATGTTTTATTATATTCATCCCAAAAAATTCCTGTACTCGGATCTAATTTAGAGAATACAAAATCTGCATAAGCTAAATTCTCTTCTTTACTTAAGGCATAATTCGTAAAAGTTTGTGGTGTTGTTTGGATGAGAAATTTTCCTCTTCCATATTCGTATGAGAAGAAATTGATCTTATCATTATTGAAATGACCAAGGATTTCTACACGTTCATTAAATCCATAATTAGGTTCTAGGTAACTATACGAACTCATGTAGATCTTGTCATCAATTACATTTGGAAAAACAAGGGCGTTTTTAGTGTCTTCAATTTTAATTTTAATTTGAGAACTTTCAGTTAGTGGGAATTGGTCAATATAAACATTTTGATTCATGCTGTCTAGATACGTAGTGTCTCTGGTGAATTGCATGTCATACAAAAAATAGGGAAGGTATTCAGAAGAGATCAGTGCAGTATTCCCTTGGGCAACGAAGGTCAACATACTTGCTTGGTCAACTGAGTCGAGATAAAGTTGTTTGCCGATGAATACATATGTATATCCTGCTTGACAGAATTCTTTCAGTGAGGAGTCTGTAATTGAAGTGTAATCCCGGTTTTTGGTGCCATTGAACTTATTAAATAGTAATTCGTGGATTAAATATGTATCGTAAGGATTTTTATTGATGCTGTTGTATTTTTTATCCCACGATTTCTTTGTAGAAATATAGTAAACTGCAGAAATTGCAATTGCTGCAAACAATGGGATCAAAATTTTATTGTGGATCTTTATCTTCATACAGAAACTGGTTTATTTCTGTATGATGAAATTACTTCCTTTAGGTCGGAGTATTTAGATTGATAAGAATTTAGTTTTGTTTCATTTGCTAATGAGTCGCCGAACCAAATTCTTTCGAATGTAATAGTCAATTCTCGGAATAAAAGGAACGCAGGATGTCCGCCAACTTCTGAAACGTATTCGAAATTTGTTTTGTCAATTGAATAAGTTACAATATGATTGTCATTTAGATTTTTTATTGATAACAAATAGTAAATTCTTATTGCTTCTCTGAAATCATTTTGTTTGAGTGCAGCTTCAAGTAGTTCTGTGAGATTTGATTCAATCGTCGGTTCTTCCTCGATTTGTTGGAATTGCGAATCAGAAATCTTTACTTTCCTGTTATCAGGCGTGTAGGTGTAGAGTATCAATTTGTAGATCAAGAAAACAATTACAACGATAACTATTGCATAACTGATATATTTTAACCAATCCCAATTTCTTGTGCTTGGTTTTTTCTTTTCAGTTTTGACTGATTGAACTGGTGTGTTATATTTAAAATTTTCTGCCGATTTACGATAGTTTTCACGATTGAAGAAAGGTTCAGTGTTCAATGTCGTACTATTAGCTGAAAAGCTGATTGCAAAGAAAAAAATGATTAGAAGTCGATTGATAAATTGTTTCATCATTTAACGATTGTTCGAATTTTGTTTCAATGATGAAATCTTGCTCTTGAGATTTTCTGCTGTGACTATTTGGTGAATAGTAAAGTATCCAAGGAAATTTCCGAATATGAAAAAAGGAAGAATGATAAAGAAGCAAAAGTAGGAGGATACAGTATTGAATATGTTTGTGATAATAGTTAATTGCTCACTAGAGACATAGATGTTCCATTTAGTAACTGATAAATAAAAGCCTAACATAGGAGTTTGTAAAATGAGAAATAATATCATTGATGTAAATCCTACAACAAGAAAAATTCGATACGATTTTCCTTTTGTATTTCTAAAATATCGATAGGCAGTTTTAAATGAAGTATAAATGCCATTTCCGTTATAGAACGAGATTGTCAGCCAAAGCATAAGTATCGGTCCAATGAAAACCAGGATCAACGTAGATGCAAATGAGCCATATTTCAATATTAAGTTTATTAATAGTGAAAATGAAATTGAATAAATTAGATTTATTATTTTTGGGCGAAACAGTTTGTTCGAATGCTTAGAGATTATTTTCAGAAAATAATAACCTAAAATCCCAAAAGCAATTACATTTATGAAAAAAAGTTTCATGTTTTGTTGGTAATCGAAAATATTGAAAACAGAACGCAAGAAAAATGAACTTCTGTAATCGCCATTTAAGTCATCAGAGATGATCACTAAATAGGTTGCAATTATAACTGCTGTTGTTAAACTCCATTTGACAATTTTTCCGCCATATAATTTGAAGACCTGAAAAATTTCCATAAAAATAGAACCGGTAGACTGGATTGCATTGTAGTCGAATGGCTCATCAATTTCGGGTTGTAAACTACTTTCAGGAATGAATGTTGTTTTGCCACTTCTATGTCTATGAATAGGGTAGATTACAAAATAGAATAGAATGAATGCAGCTGAAATTATGATAATTGAAAGCTTTACAATGTCAGGTGCCTCTGTAAGTCTCGTCATAAAACTTTCGATGATAGCAGCCATTACAATTATAGGTGCAATACCAACGAGGATCTTTATACTTTTTCTTGCGCCAATGAAAAATGATTGAGAGCGTTTGAAGGTTCCTGGAAAAACCAAACCTTTTCCAAGTGTAATTCCTGCGCCACCTGCTATTATGATACATGAAATTTCAAGAGTGCCATGTAACCAAATGCTAAGAAAAGATTTCCAGAACAATCCGTAGCTAATAAAGAAGTATTGGAATACTCCGAGCATTATTCCATTGTAAAGTAACATTCCGAGAGTTCCAATGCAATAAAGTATTCCGAATATGAATACAAAAAATGATACTCTCAGATTGTTAAGGCTAATGCCTAAGAACATGTCAACACTGTTCATTTTTTTATAAACAGCCATAGGATCTCCTTTCTTGATATTCTCTATTGTTGACTGAACATAGCTATCACCAAGAATAAGATTAGCAAAACTCGGATCGTGGCGTGAAGAGAAAACTCCAATTGCAACAGAAACAAGAAAGAAGCATAGACTAAAGAAAAGCTCCTTTCGAGCCGAATAGACTAAGTCAGGAAGTTCTTCTTTCCAGAATCGAATGAATCCGGATTTGGTTGCTGTCTTATTTTTATAAAGGAAATAAAAAAGCTGCTGAGCAATATTATTTAGGTAAAGTCTGACAAACCGATTTGGATAAAAAGTACGAGCATAAGACAAGTCTTCTGTGACTTGAATAAATAAATTGCTAAGTTTGTCAGGATCTTTTCGTTCTTCTTGTAAAAGTTCTTCAAGTTCCTTCCATTTCTTTTTATTTTGATCGATGAAATTAGTTTCTTTCATTTAGAAAAATAATCGGTGTGGCTAAAAGTAGTAATAATTAGAATAAAATAATGCGGACGTTAGAAATTGTTACAGCTCAAAATGTCACGATAGACTATAATCTTGCGAATATAGGAGAACGTGGTACTGCATTTATCATGGATCTGATTTTTATTGGCGTAATGGTATTAGTCTCTACAATTGTGTTGACTTATATTTTGCCAATTCAATATGTAAAATCTGTGACCTATGTGGTCGGATTTTGTGTGTTTGCTTTTTATTCATTGATATCAGACATTTCTGCAAGTGGACAAACATGGGGTAAAAAACTGAACGGTTTAAAAGTTGTAAAAATTAATGGAACCGAAGCACGCATGTCTGATTATTTGGTTCGATGGGCTTTTCGTTCGGTTGACATCTATCTTTCATTCTCTACTTTAGGAATTATCATGATCAATTCCACCATGAAATCGCAACGATTAGGCGATATGCTTGCTAATACTACAGTCGTAAAGCTTAAACCTGAGCGTAAATTGACTTTAGCAAATATTGAGAGCTTGAAAACGAAGTCGACCCATATAATTCAGTATAAAGAGGTTGTCCATATGAACGAGAAAGAGATGCTAATATTAAAATCTGCATTGGATCAATCGCGAGACAACCCAAATCAGGCTCACGAAGAGGCATTAGAGATGCTTTCAACCGTGCTTCAAGAGCGATTGCATATTCACAACCGAGAGAAGTCGAGCAGGGAATTCATTCAAAAGTTGATCAATGATTACATTGTTTTAACTCGCTAATGATATTTTTGTGAGTAGTACGTGGTGAGTAGTAAGTTGTGCACTGCCACTTACCACTTACTACTCACTATTTTGTTAATAACCCCTCAAAAGAAACGTTGGTTTTTCGGAAACAATCGTTTATGTTTGGTAGCTTAAATAGCGGTTGCTCTCCTATGGGATTAGGATCATTACTCATGTTGATTATTTGTGGACTTGCATTTGCGGGCGGTGGTATCGTTTTGTCAAATATTCTTTCGCGTAAGTCAACGAACTCACAAAAAGGACAAGCCTATGAATGTGGTGTACCAACTATTGGTAAATCATGGGTCCAGTTCAATGTTGGATATTATCTTTTCGCATTATTATTTCTAATCTTTGATGTTGAACTAGTATTTCTATATCCTTGGGCTGTAGTTGTGAAAGAAGTTGGTATGCCTGCATTAATAGAGATTGTAATATTCTTATTTATTTTATTTCTCGGATTTTTATATGCCCATAAGAAGGGTGCACTGAAATGGATGTAAAAGAACAAGATCCAAGAGCAACGTTTCCGGGTGAAGTTCATCCGGCTCCGGGCGGTGGAATACTAGTAAGTAAACTTGACGACGTAATTAATTGGGCACGTTCAAATTCACTTTGGCCATTAGTGTTCGGTACAAGTTGTTGTGCAATTGAAATGATGTCGACAGCTTCTGCAAAATACGATTGGTCGCGATTTGGATTTGAAGTTGCGAGAGCAACTCCTCGCCAGGCCGATGTAATTATTATCGCCGGTACCATCGTAAACAAAATGGCTCCTGTATTAAAACGATTATACGATCAAATGCCCGATCCGAAGTATGTTGTTGCTATGGGCGCATGTGCAACTTCCGGTGGACCATTTTTTTATAATACATATTCAGTAGTTAAAGGTGCTGACCATATTATTCCGGTTGATGTGTATGTAGCAGGATGTCCACCGCGACCCGAAGCATTACTGCATGCATTAATTGCCTTACAAGCCAAAGTGAAAGAGGGGAAATAAGTTATGCTTCAGGAAAAACTTTTATCTATTTGTCCGACCGCTGTATTTGAAGAAAATACTCAATGGCCTACGATGAATATTGAAAGTGCTGAATGGCGAAAACTTGCAGAAGAATTGAAAGCAGATAACGATCTCGCATTTGATTATTTGTTTTGTGTAACATGTGTCGATTGGAAAACTCATTTGATTATGGTTTATCATTTGTCGTCAACCGTTCACAGACATACTATCGTTGTCAAAGCGAAAATTTCTGATCGAGACAATGCCAAGATCGAAAGTGTATATAATATTTGGGCAACAGCTGAATTGAATGAACGCGAAGCTTATGATCTTTTCGGTGTTCATTTTACCAATCATCCTGATCTTCGTCGATTATTTTTGACGGATGACTGGGTAGGATATCCGCTTCGAAAAGACTACGAAGATCCTATTAATATTATAAAACTGTAATCACACATGTTTCAAGAAGTAGGAACAACGGAAATGGGTGATCTGATCATCAATGTGGGGCCACAGCATCCATCGACTCACGGTGTTTTACATCTTGTGATCACATTGAATGGTGAGACAGTGAAAAAAGTTGAACCGCATTTAGGATATATTCATAGAAGTATAGAAAAGATGTGTGAGAGTCTCACATATCGTCAGTTTATTTATGTGACTTCGAGAATGGATTATCTTTCTTCACATATAAATAATCATGCTTGTGCACTGATAGTTGAAAAAGGATTGCAAATAGAAGTTCCGCAGCGAGCACAATATATTCGTGTCTTACTCGATGAGTTAACACGAATTGCATCACATCAACTTTGGTGGGGTGCGATGGCAATGGATGTTGGAGCAATTACTCCTTTCTTTCATGCTTTCCGTGAGCGAGAAACTATCAATGATATCATGGAGCAAACATGCGGTGCTCGATTGACAATGAATTTTATGGTGCCGGGCGGATGTATGTATGATATTCATCCTGATTTTGTAAAGAGTGTAAAAGATTTCATGGCATTTTTCAGAAGTAAGTTGCATGAGTACGATGAAATGGTGACCAACAATCCCATCTTCCAAGCAAGAATGAAAAATGTAGGAGTGATCTCGAAAGAGAATGCAATTTCTTATGGATGCAGTGGTCCGGTTGCTCGTGCAGCAGGAGTAGTTTGTGATATAAGGAAACTTTCTCCTTATGATGTTTATTCGCAAGTGAATTTCGAAGAAGCCATAGAAACAGAAGGCGATTGTTTTGCGCGATATAAAGTTCGCATGAAAGAAATGAATGAGTCGATGAGAATCATTGATCAACTAATTGATAATATTCCTGAAGGAGATTTTCAAGCAAAGACAAAAGCAGTTTTGAAATTGCCAAAAGGCGATTATTATACAAATGTCGAGACTGCTAGGGGTGATTTTGGAATTTATATTGTTAGCGAAGGAGCAACAACTCCATATAGAATTAAATTCCGTTCGCCGGGCTTCTGTAATCTCTCTGCACTTGATCACATGGCAAGAGGAAATAAAATTGGAGACTTAGTAGCCATCATGGGTTCGTTGGATCTTGTAATACCGGATATAGACAGATAGTGATCAGCATAGAAAACATATCGAAAGGACTTCATCGGTTATTGAGCGATCATTTGTCGCCGATGTTGACTACTTTGACTGAACTTACAATTGTTGGGATTTTTGTCCTAACATTATTTGCTGTCCTCGGATTGGTGTTGGTATTAATGGAAAGAAAAGTTTCTGCATACATGCAAATTCGACTTGGGCCAAATAGAGTAGGATACAAAGGGATGGCACAAACTGCGGCTGATACTATTAAGTTATTGGTGAAAGAAGGCTTAACTCCTGATGGTGCAGATAAGTTTTTATTCAATCTCGCACCTTTTATTGTTATGATTGGTGCAATGTTGTTGATGGCGCCAATTCCGTTCGCTCGTAATTCGCAGATCTGGGATTTGAATATAGGAGTGTTATATATTACTGCTGTATCATCGATTTCGGTTATCGGAATTTTAATGGCAGGTTGGTCGAGTAATAATAAATATTCATTGCTTGGTGCAATGCGAAGTGGAGCTCAGATCGTGAGTTATGAATTGTCAGCCGGACTTGCGATCCTAAGTATCGTTATTCTGACAGGAAGTTTAAAAATATCTGATATTATTGCCAGTCAGGAAAACGGTTGGTGGTTATTCAAAGGACATATTCCTGCATTGATCTCATTCGTGATATTTATTATTGCCGTGACAGCAGAAACAAATCGAGCCCCATTCGATATGGCAGAAGCGGAATCGGAATTGACTGCAGGATTTCACACAGAATATTCAGGGATGAGATTTGCATTGTTCTTTCTTGCTGAATATGTGAATATATTTATTGTCTGTGCAATTGGTGCAACATTGTTCCTAGGAGGTTGGATGCCATTTCATATTGGCAGTTGGGCAGGATTCAATCACTTAATGGATTTTATTCCATCGTCAATTTGGTTCTTCGGAAAGACGTTCTTCTTGATCTTTGTGATCATGTGGTTCAGGTGGACGTTTCCGAGATTGCGAATCGATCAATTATTAAACTTAGAATGGAAATACTTACTCCCGATAGGAATGTTTAATTTACTTCTGATGACGATCATTGCCATCATGGGGTGGTATTTTTAATAACGAAAAAGAAAATGAGTTTCATAGGAAATTATATCTCTACTGTTTACACATCTGTAAAGTCTCTACTTATCGGGATGCGCCGTACGGGATATTATTTTACTCATCATAAGGAAATCATCACTCAAAATTATCCTGAGAATCGTAACGAGCTGAATTTGCCGGAACGATTTAAAGGAGAAGTGGTGATGACGCATAATGAGAATAATGAACATCGTTGCACAGGTTGTACCGCTTGTGAATTAGCGTGTCCAAATGCAACAATTAAAATTATTACCAAATTTGATATATCTCCTGAAGGGAAAAAAAAGAAAGAATTAGATACATTTGTCTATCATCTTGAATTGTGTACAATGTGTAATTTGTGTATTCAAGCATGTCCGACAGATGCAATAAAAATGGCTCAAACCTTTGAACACTCGGTTTACAATCGTTCAGAATTTACAAAGACATTGAATAAACCGGAGTCTAAACTTATGGAGGGCGTAGAGTAATGGATGCATCGGTAATTTCTTTCTATGTTATATCAGCGTTTCTTCTAACGTTCGGTTTTATGGCTGTAACAGCAAAGAAGATCTTCAGAAGTGCAATTTGGTTATTGTTCTCATTAATTGGAATTGCATCACTTTACTTTTGGATGGATCTGCAATTTCTTGCAGCTGTTCAAATTATCGTTTATATCGGCGGAATAGTTGTTCTCATTATCTTCTCAATTTTTCTTACGCAGGATAGCGGATCTTCTTTACCAAAAGCATTACAGAGCAGAAAGATTGGTGCCGCATTATTGAGCGCATCAGGATTTGGAATTATTGCCACATTGCTTTGTCGAACAGTTTTCATTGAAAGTACTGAGCCAATGGATGTGGAAATGAAAACCATTGGACGAAAGATGTTGTCATTAGGTGGAGATGGATATGCATTGCCATTTGAATTAGTAAGTATCTTATTATTAGCAGCAATGATTGGTTGTATTGTAATTGCTGTTAAAAATATCCCGGGAAAATCATGAACTCTATATCACTCATCCATTTTCTAATTGTAAGTACAGCTTTGTTTTTCATCGGCGTCTATGGATTTTTTACACGCAGAAATATGATCACAATGCTGATGTCAATTGAATTGATCTTGAATAGTGTCAATATCAATTTTGTCGCATTCAATAAATATCTTCATCCGGGAAGTAACGATGGAGTATTCTTCAGTTTATTCATCATTGCAATTGCCGCTGCAGAAGCTGCTGTTGCTATTGCTATAATTATCAATTTGTATCGTACACATTCAACAATTGATGTTGAAGATGCGAATGAAATGAAATTGTGATCAAATAAATTCCACGAATGTCGCCACTGATACTAATCTTACTTCTTCCATTTCTTTCTTTCGTGATCTCCGGATTGTGGGGAAGAAAGTATTTGAAAAATTTAGCGGGAATATTAAGTACAACGACTGTTTTAGCTGCATTTGTAATTTCAATCTCTACAGCATATCGTTACTTCTTTGTCGAAGGAAAGGTTGCAGGAAAATTTGTTGGATTATATCCGGTCGATTTTAAATGGTTGGAGTTTACTCCTGATTTAAGTATTCACCTTGGAATATTAATTGATCCAATTTCAGTAATGATGTTACTTGTTGTGACTTTCATTTCATTAATGGTTCACATTTACTCATTAGGATATATGAAAGGGGAGGAGCGATATGCAACCTACTATTCTTTCCTTTCTCTTTTCACATTTTCAATGCTTGGATTAGTAGTAGCGACGAATATTTTTCAGACGTATATTTTCTGGGAATTAGTTGGTGTGAGCAGTTTTCTTTTGATCGGATTCTATTACAACAAACCAACTGCAGTTGCTGCATCGAAAAAAGCATTCATAGTAACTCGTTTTGCTGATCTTGGATTTTTAGCAGGTATCTTGATCTTGTCATATTATTCAGGGTCATTAGAGTTCAAAGATATTATTGCAAGATATACCGAAAGTTCATCACCGCATTTGCAAGCAGCAATTAGCACTTCGTTTTTAGGAGCAAGTGCATTAACATGGGGATTAGTTTTAGTCTTCATTGGTGGTGCAGGAAAATCTGCAATGTTTCCGTTACATGTTTGGTTACCGGATGCTATGGAAGGACCAACTCCAGTATCGGCATTGATTCACGCTGCGACAATGGTTGTAGCCGGTGTTTATTTAGTAGCGAGATTGTTTCCTATTTATGCTCTAAGTTGTCCTGCTGCTTTGCATATTGTCGCTGTTGTAGGTATTTTTTCTTCAGCATTTGCTGCATTAATTGCTTGTACACAAACCGATATTAAACGTGTACTTGCTTATTCAACAATGTCGCAGATCGGCTTTATGATGTTCTCGCTTGGTGTTTCAGGTTATGGTGGCGAAGCCGGATTAGGCTATATGGCATCAATGTTTCATTTGTTCACACATGCAATTTTCAAAGCACTATTGTTCTTGTGTGCGGGAACAGTAATTCATTTTGTTCATAGTAATGAGATGAAAGATATGGGAGGATTAAAAAAATCGTTGCCTATCACGCACATAGCATTTCTTCTAGCTTGTTTGGCAATTTCAGGAATACCACCGTTTGCAGGATTCTTCAGTAAGGAAGAAATTTTGACTGCAGCATTTCATCATGATAAAATGATCTTTTGGGTAGCTGTGGTGACGGCAGGACTAACATCGTTTTATATGTTCAGATTGTTCTTCTCTATATTTTATAGAGGAGAAGAAAATCCTCATTTGCATTCTCATCATGGTGAAGGAACTTCATCGATGCTTGCTCCGCAGATCATTCTTGCTTTCGGTTCTGTATTAGCCGGACTAATTCCATTTGGAAAATTCATTTCATCAGATGGAAATCCAGTTGAAGCACATACAGATTGGAATTTCTCATTGTTGCCAATTGCATTGTCGTCGACCGGAATTCTATTTGCAATATATTTCTTTATGAAAGGTGATGGCAAAGCAGAACATCTTGCAGCGAAATTTGGTTCAGTCTATACTTCAGTAAAGAGAAAATTGTATATCGATGAGATATATGAATTTATTACCAAGCGAATAATCTTTAATTTAATTGCGCAGCCGGCTGCATGGTTTGATAAGTACATTGTTGATGGAGCAATTAATACAATAGGAAGAGCTACGCAAGTGTTTTCATTCACTACATCAGTATGGCAATCAGGCAAAGTACAAGCATATTCAGCTTGGTTATTATTCGGCACACTAGCTATTTTGATCATGTGTCTTTATTACCTTCAATTACTCTAATATGAATTTAAATCTACTGATCATATTTCCTTTGCTGACTTGTCTGGCCATACTTTTTGCCGGAAGTAAAAATGCAATACGAATGATTGCTTTGAGTGGTTCTATAATTCAATTGATATTGTGTGGATTTTTATTGTTTCAGTTCAATAAGTTTTCGGAAGGCGCGCAATACGGACAGATGATCTTTGAATCAAGTTCGCCATGGTTTTCTTCGCTCAATATCAATTACCATATTGGTGTTGATGGGATTTCCATAGCAATGATCCTTCTTACTGCATTTGTTGTTTTAGCCGGAATCCTTGTTTCGTGGAAGGTTGAAAAAATGACTAAAGAATTTTTCCTGCTACTTACATTGCTTAGTGCAGGTGCTTATGGATTTTTTATTTCACTCGATTTGTTTTGCATGTTCTTTTTCCTTGAGGTAGCGGTTGTTCCGAAGTATTTATTGATCGGCATCTGGGGTAGTGGAAAGAAAGAATATAGTGCGAACAAACTTGCTCTAATGTTAATGGGTGGATCAGCTTTAGTTTTAGTTGGATTACTTGGACTTTATTATAATTCGATCAGTCAGACCACAGGATTTAATTTGATGGCATTACGTTCACAAGTTATTCCTTTGCAAACGCAACTTATATTTTTTCCATTCTTGTTTATTGGGTTTGGAATTTTCACAGCAATATTTCCATTTCATACCTGGGTTCCTGATGGTCACTCATCTGCACCAACAGCTGCATCTATGTTCCTTGCGGGAATCTCAATGAAGCTAGGAGGTTATGGTTGTTTGCGTGTTGCAGCATTCCTAATGCCTGAAGCAGCTCATTATTATTCAGCTTACATAGTTGGACTAGCAGCTATTGCAATTATTTATGGAGCATTTGCAACCATGATGCAGACCGATTTGAAATACATGAATGCATATTCTTCTGTGAGTCATTGTGGATTTGTTCTATTAGGAATTGGAATGTTGACGCCAACAGCGATCAATGGTGCTGTAATGCAAATGGTGTCACATGGATTGATGACGGCACTCTTCTTTGCTGCCATTGGTATGATCTACGAAAGAACACATACTAGAACTGTTAGTGAATTGGGAGGATTGCTCAAAGTAATGCCATTCATTAGTACAGTCTTTTTTATAGCAGGTTTATGTTCCTTGGGCTTGCCCGGTTTCAGTGGATTTGTTGCTGAGATGACTGTCTTTGTTGGATCATGGGAGAGAGTAGAAATGTTTTACCGAGTATCAACTATGTTGGCTTGTATGTCAATTGTAGTGACAGCAGTTTATATTTTGCGTGCATCGGGAATGTCGTTGATGGGCGTAATAAAAAATAGAAAGTTTGAAAGTTTGACTGATGCCACTTGGAATGAGAAAGCTGCAGCTACTTTACTTATAGCAGGAATTCTTATCATCGGTTTAAGTCCGTTTTTACTTAGTGATTTGATAACACCGGGTACAAAACAGATCATGCAAAATGTTAACCGAATATTCACATTAAACTGATCAGAGCTATGGATTTATTTTTAATGATGAAAAATGAGTTGATGTTGGTCTTTATCATCGTAGTATTATTGGTGATGAAGGTTGCAGATTCAGGATGGAGTAGAAATTATTGGATTGGAGTGATCAATGTTTTATTGGTCGTTAATTGCATCATCGATTGGCTTCCTGTAAATGAGGGCGAACTTTTTGGCGGAGTTTATCATTCGTATGCACTTGGAAATTTTGGTAAATGTTTGTTGAGTACTGGAACCTTGCTAATTTCATTGTTCTCCACAGATTGGTTAAAACGATGTGAGCATATTGCGGAATTTTATTTGCTAATGATTTCTACTTTGTTAGGAATGTTCTTCATGATCTCCTCCGGTAATTTGCTGATGTTTTATTTGTCGTTAGAATTGTCTACAATTCCTTTGGCGGCTTTGTGTAATTTCGGATTAACAGAAAGGAAGTCGGGCGAAGCGGCAATGAAAATGATATTGTCATCAGCATTTTCAAGTTGCTTGATGTTAATGGGTATTTCATTTTTATATGGCGCGTCCGGAACAATAAGTTTCGAAATATTGAAGATTGTTGTTCAAGAAACGCCAATATATATTATGGGTTTTGTATTGCTGTTTGTCGGGGTAGCATTCAAATTGTCGGTTGTTCCTTTTCATCTATGGACAGCTGATGTCTATGAAGGTTCCCCGGTTCCTGTGACTGCATTCTTATCTGTGATTAGCAAAGGTGCAATGATCATTGTGTTCTCATTCCTTTTATATCATGTATTCGGATCGCTTTATAGCAGTTGGTATTTGTTGCTTTATGTTCTTAGTATTATAACAATGATTACCGGAAATATTTTCGCGATTCGTCAGGAAAATATGAAACGTTTCTTGGCATTCTCTTCAATAACACAAATGGGTTACATCTTGGTTGGAATATCAGGTAGTTCAGCAGAAGGAGTGACTTCTTCTGTTTACTTTATTGTCGTTTATTTATTCTCAAACATAGCAGCGTTCGGAGTAATTTCTCAGATAGCGGAGAAGAGTGGAAGGGAAACAATCAGTTCATACCGTGGGCTTGCAAAAAATAACCCGTTCTTAGCATGGACAATGGCTATTGCGTTGTTCTCACTTGCAGGAATTCCACCGACAGCCGGATTCTTCGGAAAAATATTTTTATTAAAAGCAGGCGCATCGAAAGGTGATTTGTTTTTGATCACAATTGCTGCATTGAATATGATCGTAGCCTTGTATTATTATTTAAGAGTTATACGAGCAATGTTCATGGATGAAAATGAGGAATCAATTCCATTCATGCAATCAGGATTGCCACTCAAATTTGCATTAGCAATCTGCTTGATCGGCATTCTAATTACCGGATTTTCAGGTCAGGTTTACGAGTATATTTTTTCACTAAGTCAAGGCATCTAAAAAAATCATGGCAATTAATCAGAATCATTTGTTTGAAGATCTTGATGGAGTGAAATGTGCCATCGTGGAAAAGAATGCATCACAATCGCGTATTGATTTTTTAAAATCTCTTTTAGAGTTGAATGGCTTTACAGTAGTAGTTGTTGGAAGTCCGCCACCTAAATCTGCTCCCGCTCCGGTTCCTGTAGAAGGTTCTCCGGTGGAGGCTGTCGTAGTTGCAGCGCCAACTACATTTACAATTGGCGTTACAGATGTACGCTTTAATGCAACCAATGCAATTTTCGGTAGATTACTAAAAACGAATGATCGGAGGGTTGTTACGTTAGCTTATTGGCAGCAAAAGGAAAATATATCTGAGGATACGATTCCGTATTTTGAAAAGTAGTTTATAGTTTCGGACTCTGTTAATTTTATATTTCCGGTTACAAGTTTCAGGTTTTCAGGTTATGCGATTAATCAACATTTTTCCTGATTTCGAGAGAAGATGCTTGATACCACACTCTCAACTCAAACTCAAACTCCACACTGTACTCACACTAGTTCTGGGTTAGAATTAGAAATAGAAATAGAGACAGACATAACCTCTTAAAAACACGAAAAGCTCATCCCCCCATCTTTCGATGGGGGATTTGAGCCTTCACACACACGCAGGCACACACAAGCCCACTTTGCACTCTAACACTAATTAGGCGACCCACACACTCGCGGCACACCCCCGCAATCGCCTAACATTATCTTGAATCTTTTTTTGATTGCTTTTCTTCTGCAAATTTGCGGACGAATAGAGCAATAAAAAATAGAACTTTGAATCATTTACTTGTCACTAAATAGTATCGACCGTTGTCGTACTAACAATGACATTATCCATTAACAGGAGCTATACTCATTAATATCTCATTTATTTTCTCGAATTCATTTGATTTATCGAGAAAATACTCTGCTCCTAATTTCATGCAGAGATTCTTATAATAGGCGTCGGAATAATTTGTAAGCATTATCACCTTCGCATATGATTTTGTTTTCAATTCAGGCAGAACTTCAACACCACTTTTTCCCGGTATTTTAATATCAAGGATGATAACATCGGGATTGAGTTCCATTGCTAAAAGAATGGCCTCATTTCCATCTTTTGCATGTGCAATAGTAGATACACCATCCATATCAGATAAAAGAGACCATAGTCTTTTAACTATTAGAAGAGAATCTTCTACGATTAAAATTTTTAGTCCTTTTTTAGTGATTTTCATATAGGTGTTTGTCACTACTATGTACGGTAAATTAAAGGAAAAGGACGAGCGATTTTTGACAAGGAAACAATGTTTCTTCTGTCATTGTTTGTACTACAAGAATGCTTGAAAAGTGCTCAAATTCGTATATTTTACCTTAATTCTAATTTAACCCCTTTTAAGTGTAGTAATCCCTATACAAGATCTATTAGTTAGATGAAGTTTTGTTTGATAATTCCAAAGATGATCTACGTGAAATGAAAATGTCATTTAGATAGGTTATGTAGTAAAGAAAAATAAATTAGATTAAATTATTGGAGATAGCATAAAATGTCAATTCTGAATTTGATTTTAAATTCATTTTTTCAAGAACACGTGCGCGATAAGTGCTAATTGTATTTACACTTAAGGAAAGATCGTTAGCAATCTCTGATACAGTTTTTCCTCCGGCAATTAATTTTAAAACATCTAGTTCTCGATCTGATAAAAGTTCATGTGGTAATTTGCTTAAGTCATTGTCAAGATTAGAAGCCATTTTTTCTGCTAATGATGGAGTAATATATTTTCTACCACTCATGATCATTCTTACTGCTTTTACTAATTCTTCAGGGGCGCTTTCTTTTGTTAGATAACCTGAAGCTCCGGCTTTCAAAACGCGAATTGCATAGAGTTCTTCCGGATGAATACTTAAAACTAAAACAGGAATTGTTGGCGATTCTGCTTTGATTACTTTTAAAGCTTCGAGACCATTTTTTCCGGGCATTGATACATCGCTGATAATAACGTCAAATTTCTCTAATCGCATTTTGCGAACTAACTCTTGCCCATCTGCAGCTTCTTGAAAATTTGCATCAGGAAATTCTTCTAATAGAATTTCTTTTAATCCTCTTCTAACTATAGAGTGGTCGTCAGCGAGTAAAATGTTCATTGTGATTTTTATTAATTGTGATACGGTATTTTTAAATTGATCTTTGTTCCTTTTCCTTCTTCTGATTTAATAACAAGTTCCCCTTTCATCATATAAGCTCTCTCTTTCATCCCTACAAGTCCAAGAGTAGATTTGTCATGCTGACCGTTTTTCATTCCAATGCCATCATCTTTAATTGTTATCTCAACCATCTCGTCGTTATTTACAACAATGGAAGAATCAACTTGACTTGCTTTTGCATGTCTTGCAACATTGGTAAGTGCTTCCTGATATATCCTGAAAATTCCGGTTGACATATTTTTATTAAAATTGTGTTCGATCTGATCAGATGTGAAATTGCATATTATTCCGGTACGTTTTTCAAATTCTTTACTTTGCCAATCAAGTGCAGCAACTAATCCAAGATCATCAAGGATTCCTGGTCTAAGTTCTGATGCAATTTTTCTGACGGTTTTCACTGTGTCGTCAATCAAAAGTATCATGCCCTGTATTTTTTCTAATACAGCTTCATCGTTTTCTTTTAGTCGTCTTGCGATCCACGAAGCATCCATTTTCAATCCTGTCAATTGCTGTCCTAATTCATCGTGAATTTCTCTTGCAATAGAAGTCCGTTCATCCTCTCTGATCTTTTCTAAGTAGCTAGATAGATTTCTCAATTGATCACGCGATGCTTCAAGTTCTTCTTGTGATTTTAATTTATCTGTAATGTCATTACTTAAAATTAATCTACATGGCTTTCCATCATAGATCATAGAATAGTCAAGCACTTCAACTTTTATCTTCTCTCCGCTTTTCTTTAAATGTATCCACGTTCCTGCATTGATATTATTTGGCCTGTTTTCTTGAGTCAGATTAAAATATTTGTTTGCTTCCTCAGGTGGGCAAAGTTCATTGATGCTTTTTCCAATAAATTCTTCGTAACTATATTCGTATTGATCAATGGCCGCTTGGTTGACATCAAGAATAGTAAAGCTTTTCAATTCAATAACCCACATGGAGATTGGATTATTTTGAAAAAGTATTCGATATTTTTTTTCGTTTTCAATTAATTTTGATTCGGCTACTTTCTTCTCTGTTACATCTTGGAAGAAAAGTGCAGTTCCTCTTTCCGATGGATAAACTTTAACATGCATCCATCTTTTGTAGTATTCTGAATACTCCTCGAATTCCATATTTTTATTATTAGACTTCGCAGATTTGATAAGTTCAAGAATAGTGGGTTGAGGAATGTTTTTATAATGCTCAATAAAATTCAATCCAACAATATTATCTTTGCTAAGACCGACTAGTTTTTCTGCATAAGGGTTTGCAAATGTAATATTGTAGTCATTGTCTAAAGACGCAAATCCTTCCGAGATTCTGTTAAAGATACTTGAGATCTCTTCGGTTTGTTCATTTACTTTGAGTTGCAATTCATGATTAAATCGTTGTAAAGTTTTCTCATGTTGCTTTTGTGCAGAAATATCTTGTATGATAAAAATTAGAATAAAACTCGCATCATTATTTTGGTTAAAAATCGATACGGAATTTCTAATGTAAATTGGTTCTGAATTATTTTTTATAAATGTTGATTCAGAGATCCATTTACCGGTTGTCATCAAATCATTCCACATTTCATTTTCAGATTCATGAGATGTGGGTATTTTGAGGAAATCAAAGAATGAACTTCCAATTGCTTCGCTTGAATCATAGCCAAACATTTTTTCCGATCCTTTATTCCAACTTTTAATGATAAGGGTTTTGTCAGTGGATATAATTGAATCGTTTGTGTTTTCAATCAAGGTTGCTAAATGTTGAACTCTTGCTTCTGCTTTTTTTCTCTCTTTAATATCTGTTAATACTGTACGTATATAATTGATCTCTCCATCACTCTTGTAGTTGATCTTCGTGTCAATTAAAAAAGGCAAAATCTTTCCTGTCGAAGTAGTAAGCTCGATTTCGTAATTGATCAAGGATGCTTTATTTAATAAAATATCTAGAGTATGCTGATATGATTTTGGTGTTAATTCTGAAAGTTTTTTCTTATCTTTTATAAAATCATATGTGTAACCCAGCCAAACCAAAGCTGTCTTATTGATCTCAATTATTTGTCCTTCTTTGTCAAGAGAAAGATAACCGCAAGGTGCTTGATCATAAAGGTCGAGGATACGTTCATTTGCTTCAACCAATGCGAGCTGGTTCTTGTCGTTCTTTTTTAGATCACCTGCAATGATCAAATAAACTAGTATGAGTTGAAATAAAAGTACAAGTGAAAGGACGATGAAATTTTGCTTTGTCTCAATTGCAATAAGTTCTTTTTTAGCATTTGATGCATTTAAAACTGTTCTGCCTTTTTCTTCAAGTATATAAATCTCTTTTTTGATCTGTCCCATCAAATAAATGCCTTGATTTGTTTTGATCAATGCAATCGCTTTAGTAGTTTCTCCTTGTTTTCTAAAAGCAACTATTTTTTGGGCGTAATTGATTTTTTCGAGAAGTAGATTATTTAAAATTAGTGCATTTTTATAAGCATCTGGATCTGTCTCAGTTGTTAAAAGTAATTCGTGAATATGTAATGGAACCGATTTCGTCGAAGTAAAAAGTGGATCTAGATATCTTTCATCACCTGTTACTACAAAGCCTCTGTAACTTGTCTCTAGATCTTGCACATCATCCAAAAGATTTTCAGAGATTTTCATGATCTTTAATTCATGAGTGATGTTCTGACTATCCGTAATGCTTAATTGGGAATTTTCATATGTAGTGTATAAAAAGAATCCAATTCCGGCAATTGCAATTGCGAAACCAATCAATACCTTAAGATGTATATTGAATACTTTCATTGATTAGTAAAAGCACTGATTAATAAGTTGTAAATATTTTTGCTTTATCCAAAAAAGATGGACGTAATCCAATACTTTTGACCTTATAAATATCTTCCTCATGGGTAAATTTAACTCAAATCTTAGAAAAGTCCAAGTGTTTGCAGTATTAGTTTCAACCATTTTCTTCGCTGCTTGTGGGGGTAATTCTGATAAAAAATCAGCAGATGAAAAGGCTGGATTGAGTCGTAAAGAAAATAAATACTACGATGGAAAAGGTGTAGGGCCAATAAATGAATTGGTATTAAATCCGGAAATCAATAGTGCAATGGCAGAGGCAGGGGGGGTAGTTTTCAATGCTAAATGCACTAGTTGCCATAAGTTAAATAGTGATAAAGCAATCGGTCCCGGTCTAGCCGATCTCACTAAACGTCGTCGTCCTGAATGGATAATGAATATGATGCTAAATCCTATGGAAATGACTCAAAAGGATTCAATGGCGAAAGAGTTACTCAGTATCTATTACTCTCAAATGCTTGATAATAATCTTACGGTCGAAGAGGCGAGGAGTGTGTTGGAGTTTCTAAGAGAAAAGTAGATGATGTGATTTTCTATTCTAAAGTTTGATGGATAAAAGGTCAAGGGTCAAGGGTTAGAGATGCGTATGCATTTTATTACCCTTGACCCTTGACCTTTTACTTATAAACTGATAACTACTGTATCTGCAACTCTACCCTGCGATTCTTCTTCCTTCCTTCTGCTGTAGTATTTGGTAACACTGGTCGCGTCATTCCAAATCCCATTGCTGTGATACGTGAACCTTCTACACCTTTGTCTACAATGTATTTTTTAACCGACTCGGCTCTATCTTTTGAAAGTTTCAAGTTTGATTCTGCACTGCCAACATTGTCAGTATGTCCATCAATGAATAATATGTAGCTTGGTTTTTTCTTTAACAGATTGACAAGTTCATCAAGTGCTGAATTGCTAGTTTGTAGAATTGTAGATTTTCCTTCTTCGAATTCAAGATTGTTAAATACTTTAGAAATTACTGCGGTTTCTTCTTTTGTAATTTTGTGAATTACCGGACTAGCAAGAATGATCGCTTTCTCTTTAACAGGACAGCCGTTGTTTGATGCCGGACCTTTTACATTCGGACAGCTATCAAGTTTGTTTATTACAAGATCGCCATCTGAATCCGGACAACCTTTTAATGCTTTAGAGCCTTTTTCTGTTGCGCAATTATCATCAACATCAGGAATACTATCACCATCTGTGTCAGGGCAACCTTTAAATATTGCTAATCCAAAGTTATTTGGACAACGATCTAAGTTGTCAGGAATTCCATCTTTGTCAGCATCAGGAAGACGTTCAACTTTAGCGGGAGTATTTACCTGTACTTTAACATTTCCTTTAGCCGGTCTACCGAAAATTAGATTAAATCCAAAATGTACGTGAGCAGTATTATTTGACAATGGATCAAGTGCGCCAATTATATTATCTGTTGTCGCAAAATATTGAAAAGGCCCGGCATTCACAGTCATTCCCAATCCGATATTGTTGAAATTTTGATTGATGTAAGAATAATTTGCTGCTAGTCTCAAATGTCGTCCAACTTTTACATTGTAACCTAAAGTATATGTCGGCTGAATTGTGTTCTTGAAAAAAGTTGCATGAAGTAAAGCTGATGCAGAACTTTTATCGTTGATCTTAAAACTAGACGTAAGATAAACATGGGTTGGTAAATATGTAGTGTATGAGTTGCTAGTTTCTTCTGTTTTAAAAGTTGAACTTAGGGTGTCAAGTGTACTACTGCCACTACCTGAACTGTCACTCACAAATTCTGAAATGTCTACACCATCAAAACGATACGTTCCTGCATCAGTCACGTAATTTTTGACATCGTTTTTCCAATTGATATATCCAAGATCTAATACACTTGTATTAAATGACCACTTTTCATTTAATTTATACGTTGCGCCAAAATCACCACCATAACCTTTGTTATTTAATTTGCTAACATATGCACCCCAGCCAAGTCCGTTAAATTGATCATAACTTTCAGCATTGTTTGATGGAGTGGAAGAGTTGATTGTAATCTTTGTATTCGTTGTTATTCCATAATCGTTTGGGTCAGTAGTAAGACTCAAATCTTCAATACTTGAGCTGTAATTTTCCATACCATATAAGTATTTCAAACGAACGCCTAATGTCAATTTTGTACTTACTTCTCTAGCCCAGCCGAAAGTATATTCTCTGAAGTGCGTCCCGTCAAAACCCATATTACTAAAGTCAAGTGTTTGTCCAATGAAAGGGCCATTACCTTGACTAATTAATTGAAGGAGTTCTTTCGGAAATACAAATGAAAAATTCGCTCTTTCAGATATATTTCCTGAAAAGTAATTTTTCTTGATATGAAACCCGAATCCAAGTAAGTTGATTCTAGCTTGTGTCGTAAAGAAATTCTTGTTGTTAAGTTTGCTTATTGCATTATCAACGTTGATCTCTGTAGAGTCGTCTGAACGAACAGTATGAATATCCCTATAGGTAAAACTATTATTGCTAAATAAAAAATAGTTGTAGCTAATTCCTGGAAGCCCAATGAAGCCTTTGTTCTCCGGCATCAATGACGGATTAACTTCAATCGATTCTCCCACTGAATTCATATTGTACATGGTCAAGTCCTGCTGTGCAGAACAAATTGTGACCATCAGCGTGAGGTAGATTAGTGTAATTAGTTTTCTCATCGTCTTAAAATTAATTTATATCTTAAAATTTAAAATTATAGGAGGCGCGAACACCGATCTTCACATTCATTTTGTAATAATCGTAGATCTCTATTATAGAATTCGGTGAATCCTTTGTGTCTATAATAGAAACGATAAGTAATTTCTTTGCCGAATAAAGATGTTCTAGTTTTGCCTTACCAAAAATTTCGTCGGCCATTTTATGAGTAGGCTGAGTAACTTTTCCATTTGCATCTATTAGTGCAGATTCTACCAATAACATTGCAGGATCATATAGCATAGAATCAAGAACAACATAATTTGAGTCTGCAAAATAGATCTGTGTGTAAGCTGATGCAGGAAATCCATTGTCTACATTTATTCGGAAAGCCGCAGAATCAATCTCATTGATTCGGTCAAGTGCGAAATCTACCGTGTCTGTAATCATAAAGCCACTTGCATATCCTCGAATTGGAAAATCAATTCTAATATCTGCTTTTAATTGACTACTGTCCGTTAGGAAATTATAAGGAACACTTGGTGAATTGGTTGTAGCATTTAATGAGTAAACAAAATATTGTGGAGACTCTGAAATAATTTCCTGGATATTACTGTTCGATTTGTCGAGGATAAAACTACTTGTGGCAGATTGTCCTGCTTGTGTTGGATAAGCAACAGGCAATGGATCAGGTATGCCTCCGGAAATAGGAATCACTGTACCTGATTTTGTAATAATATAGAACGATGCTAAATGTGCATCGATAGGCATACCAATTGAATTTGTAATTGTAAATGTCATTTTCGGATCTTCGAAAAATATTTCCCCGTTTTGGAAATTGTCGAACAATGTAATTTGCGTCGAATCTTCATCGAGATTCATTGTTGTTGAACCTAGGTCGCCGAAAATACTAGAGAAGTTAATATTGGTAAAATCAGAGGCAACAACAAAGTTCTTATTCGTAATTGATGTAGCTGAATTTGTATTATTGAATGTAACAGTATAAGTTATATGGAATGTATTGGGCATTCCCGTTGAAGATAGATTCAAGGCGCTACCGATTAGTGAGGCACTATCTATTTTTATAATTTGCGAACCTGTGCATGCATTGAAAGGTACGTCGAAGCTAAACGTTGCACCGTTTTTAGACATTTCAGGTATTGAAACATTTAGTATTCCGGGATGAGGAATTGTTGAAGTGATTTGAATTTCGAGTGCACCTGTTTTGAAATACAGAGAATCAATTAGCTGACCACCCGGAAAATTGAATGGAACAATTCCCGGAAATGTTTTTGTGAGTGAATTTGTTGTATATAAAGTAGTGCTATCGACTGAGTTTAAAATAAAAGGCGTCGTGTAATTCTGATCGACCATGGAAAGGAAGTCTGGTCCTTGCATGGAGTAAATATTTCCACGATATATTACAGAAACAAGATGATTAGAGTCTACTGAAAAAATGTCGGAATCAGCCGTGCCAATAAGATCTTGAATTGACATTTCAGAATGAATTAATGGTACAGCAAGATCCGGGCTCCAGTTTCCTGATGCAATTTTGTCAAATTCGAAGTCATTGTCTTTAACGCAGGACTGGATCAAAAGAAACACTCCAAATAGCGAAAAAATAAAAAATTTCCTTTTCATGTACATTTTTTACCTTTTGAAACGCCGGAGTAGTATTCATAGTTGAGTAATTATTCACTATAAACATACAGTACTCCGTTTGAGTCTGAGATAACAATGTAAGATTTGGAGGAATTATCATCACTTTTCATGAGGCTAAAATCAGAACATCCCCAAACCGGATATCCATCTTCTATGGATAAAGATGAGAGCATGTAGAATTTATTCTTGATTTTATCAGTAATCCCCGTTCTTTCTGATGAATTGATTTGATTTACAAATTGAAGTTTTTCGTCTGCTTGAAATTCAAAAAGTTCTTTAACATCATTTGTTGTTGTGTAAGAATAGAGTTTGTTTTTGTTTAGATAAACAATTCTGTCGTCAAGGAAATTTCCAAATGATGTAATATCAGATATTGTGTCAGATAAATTCAATGATGTTAATTCTGTTGTATGAGCGGGATCCACAGAATACATTTTTCCGGCTAAATCTAAAACGTATATCATGCATTTATTACCTGAATCAGAAAAAGCAACGATTGATTTTTTAATTCCGTTCTCAGGAGATTTCAATTTGACTACTTTTCCTTTTCTATCAATGATATATTGGTTTTTTTCACCATAGCTATAAATGTAGTCGGTATTGTTGTATCTAACCGGAAGAAATGGCTGGTCGACTCCGAAGACTGATTGTTTGGTGATCCATTGTGACAATGGTTTTCCGCTGATCTCATAAGCGTAAATACTTCCGTTCTGACATGCGATGTAAATTTCAAATCTTTTATAACCATCGAAATCTTTTACAAGACAACCATTTGAAGCAGGTGCAGGCAAACGTATTGGAAAATTGCTGATTGAATCTCCTTGAGTATCGATCAAATAAAGTTTGTTAGTTGTATTAAAGATCAGCTGACATTCGCCATTATTATACTGGTCGGTGTAATAGATTTTGCTCAAGATCTTTTCCCCCAGATATTTTTTCCAAAGCAATTTTCCGGCATCATTAAATAAATTTAGGTTTAATTCATTGTCCTGAATGGCAATAAATTTATTTTCTCCATTCACGACAACGAAAGGCGGAGTAGCTGGAGTTGTATCAAGTTGTGCTGACCAAAGCAAATGGATTTCTTTTGTGATCTTTCCCGAGAAATCAATTCTGCCAACAGATGCGGTGAGATCGTTTTTTGTATTGAAAGTAATTGCGATTGACTGAACTGTTTTTTTAAATATTCCGTCGTTTATTAATTTCGATGAAATGTCTTCATTCGATAATGAACGAAGTATATTTGTTCCACGTTGTAAATTAAAATAGATATTTATTTGTCCACCTAAAATAGAGCGTGTTAAATGAGATAGGTAATCTGATTCTTTGTCTAAAACTTTTTTATCTTCAAAATCGTCAATCAAGCTTTTCAATATCGACGGATTGTTTGCAAAGACAACAAAATCTTTTACAACTGTAAAATAGGGCTGTTGTATGTCAATGAACATGTTTCCATAGAACAATGGGACAATTGCATTAAGATTAAAATTGCTAATTGTATGTAAACGATATTTTTCAATTCCTTTTAGTTTTCCAGTTGCGTTTTGAATTTTTTGTAGAGACTCAAGTGCATCAGCTGTATTTTCTGTTCGAATAAATGCATAGCTATTGTTTTCGAGATTCAAACTCCCCGGCTCTGTGATGGCTAAAGCAATTTCTTTCTTATTCCAACCTGTCATTAGTTTACGAAGATTGAATTTGTATTTTTTGTCTAGACTATCGATCAATTTCGCTACATTTTCTTTGGGGATAAAAAATTTTCCGTTGGCCCGTAGTTTATCTAAACATAAGTCTATATTCGAAACACTAATGTTAAATAGGAAGGCAGTTCGTGCCGGAGCAATTGCAGCACTATGAGAATTTACAGTTGTTTGATTTTTAATTGCAGAGAAAAGGTCGGTTGTATCATGCGATGAACTTAGGCCGTTAAATAGAATTGTGTTTTTCTCTAATTTGGCAGAAAATCTAGACCAACGGCAAATGTTATTTATAGATTCGAGAAAACCATTTCTTTCAGAGTCAATGTAGCCGGAAAGCATGTCATGAAAACCATAATGATTGATAAAAAGAAGAATGGATTCGTCAGAACCGAATTTCGTTCCAATTTTGGTGAAGGTTTTGGTTTTGTTGAACGATATTCCTGACTTTAATTGTCGAATTGCATCTTCAACAAGAAAAGATGTACGACTAAAAATTATAACACCTTTGGAAATTGCATAAGTGAAAATGGATTCATTGTTTTTAGTTAATTCGTGAATTTTCACGTCTTCGTATTCACGTTCTTCTTTTATATATTCAGATTCCGATAAGTCTTCAATAATAGAAATGATGTCACTCGCAGATTTTCCTCTTGGTAAATTACATGTGAAGAGGAGATCAAAATCTGTTGCTTTAGTCGGATGAGCAGAAATAAAAAGTTTTTGATTTTTCCAGATGTCTGTTGAAAGTTCTTCTTTCTTTGAAATCGAATCTAGCCAATGTATACTCCTTTTAATAGTTGCGAATGATGAATCGTTGCTTAAAGATTTGAAGAAATCTGTTTTCGTAAGTTGATCGACGCCATCTGAACTGTTCTTAAGTTCTACAAACCAAGCTGCATCAGATGGAATTGCGTAGATTGGATTACTGTGGATAACGGCATATTTTTGGGAGTAATAGTATCCTGTTGCAGCCACGATTAATACAAGCAGGCCAATAATAGAACTTACAATAATTCTTTTCATAATTACTGCAAAATACAATTAAGAAGATTGAGGCTGCAGTAGATTTTACCTATGTGCTAACGTGTCATTGTTGAATTCTATCACTAGTTGAGAAGGTAAAATTCGAAAAGTTTTTCTGTGAAAAGGCGAAAGACCGTGCTCTATTACTGCGTTTCTGTGCAATAATGTACCATAACCTTTATTTGCATTCCATCCGTATTGAGGAAATTGAGAGTGCAATTCAAGCATGTAGTCGTCGCGATAGGTTTTTGCTAGGATGGAAGCAGCAGCAATCGACGCATATTTGCCATCACCACCAATGATGCATTTGTGTTCTGTATTCGGATACTTCTTAAAACGGTTGCCATCGATCAAGAGTAGTTCCGACGGATGTTTCAATTTTGAAATTGCTCGATGCATTGAAAGAAAAGATGCATTCAGTACATTGATTTCATCAACTTCTTCATGAGTTGCAATACCAACAGCATAGTCGATCGTTTCTTTTTCAATAATAGGACGAAGTAAATACCGCTGAGCTTCTGTCAATTTTTTCGAATCATTCAATAAAGGATGATGAAAATCAGGTGGCAAAATCACTGCTGCTGCATATACAGGTCCAGCCAAACAACCACGACCGGCTTCATCGCAGCCGGTTTCAAGTAGATGGATCTGATGGTAAGGAAGCAGCATGTTATTAATTGATGATTAAAAGTATATTTATTCTTGGTTGAAAATACAATTACTTCTAAATAGTTTTCAAAACTGTATTCCATAGCTGGGCCGCTGTTTTATCCCATGAAAAATCTGCCTGCCTTTTTAATCCGGCAGCAATAAGTGTATTGCGTAACTGTTCATCGGCAGAAAGTCTGATCATGTTTTCAGCTATAGAATTTACAGAAAATGGGTCACATAAGAGTGCTGCATTTCCGGCTACTTCAGGCATTGATGTTACATTGGATGTAATAACAGGAACGCCAGATCGCATTGCTTCTACGATTGGAATTCCGAAACCTTCGAAGGTGGAAACGTAAGTCATGGCAAGCGCACTTGCAGTGATCTTGCAAAGCTCGTCAAATGAAACTCGTCCTGTAAAAATCACATCCGATCTGAATTGCATTTGCAATAAAGTCTTTTCCATTTCATCAGTCCACCAACGTTTCGCACCTGCAAGTACCATTTTCACAGGCGATGAAACTGTTTTTTTATATTCGTCAAATGCTTTAAGCATGTTTGAAATGTTCTTTCGTTGATGCAGTGATCCTACGAATAGAAAATAAGGTTGTCCGCTGGAATATTTGTTTCTTACTTCTAAAATTTCATTTGCTGAAAGTGGTTTGAATTGTTCCGAAACACCATTATAAACGATGTCAATTTTCGCCGGATCAACATGATATTTTTCGACGACATCATTTTTTGTGAATTCGGAAACTGCTGCAATTCTTGTAGCAGTTTTTGCGTAGATAGGAAAGTAATGTCTGTAGAAGAGACGATTGAAAAAAGGTACATCTTCCGGATAATGTTCAAAGTTAATATCATGAAAAACGGAAAGTGTTTTTATTTTTGAGGCGACAGAAAGATACCCGTCAGTCCCAATGAACAATTCCGCTTTCGTTTTTTTGAATACTCCCGGTAATGAATGTTCATACCATAGATACCAAAGTAAAGGATGACGAGCAGGGGGAGAAGCCACAATCGGAGTCACATTGTCTGCAAAAATAAATGACTCATCAAATGGTCTGTCAAAGATGAAAATGAACTCGTGTTCAGGATGAGATTTCACTATACGACGAATGCTTTCATAAGTGAAGTACCCTATGCCTTCCATTTTCCCTTTTAGGAGCATTCTTGTATTAACGGCGATTCTCATTTAGTTGGCGAAAATAGGTTTTTTTTCATGCAAAAATGAATTGACTATCTTGTGTTAATAAATGTCAGCTACTTTTGAGCATTAACGGGCATTTTGGAGGCAAAAAGAGTATTTTTGTAAACAATGAGATTCGACATTCCTGTAAAATTAGAAGTGCTGGCGAAATTGACCGGCACTCGCGTACTTGGTGAGGGCCATCGGCTGGTCAGTGGTATCAATGAGATCCATAAAGTCGAAGAAGGTGATATCACCTTTGTAGATCATCCGAAGTATTATGATAAAGCATTGCAATCAGCTGCTTCTTTTGTGATCATCAACAAAGAAGTTGCAGTTCCAGAAGGCAAAGGCTTATTGTATGCAGAAGATCCTTTCTCTGCATACATTGCTATCGTAAAAAAATTCAGAACGTTTGAAAAATCTGATAAAGCAATTAGTGCTTCATCAGAAATTGGTGAAGGAACTATTTTGCAACCCGGAGTATTTGTCGGTCATCATGTAAAAATTGGAAAGAATTGTTTGATCCATTCTAATGTTTGCATTTACGATCACACTATTATTGGTGATGATGTTGTAATTCATTCAGGAACTGTAATTGGTTCCGATGCATTCTATTTCAAACGTCGTCTGGAAGGTTATGATAAAATGGTTTCATGTGGTCGAGTGATCATTGCAGATAAAGTTGAAATCGGTGCATCATGTACGATCGATAAAGGAGTTTCCGGAGATACTGTTATTGGGGAAGGAACAAAGATGGATAATCAAGTTCACGTTGGACATGATACCGTCATTGGAAAGAATTGTCTGTTTGCTGCGCAAGTTGGTATAGCCGGTGTGGTAACAATTGAAGACGATGTAATTCTCTGGGGACAAGTTGGTGTTCAGAAAGATCTTACAATAGGAAAAGGTGCAGTTGTACTCGGACAATCCGGAATTCCAAAATCATTGGAAGGTGGAAAAACATATTTTGGTAGTCCCACTCAAGAAGCGCGAGAGAAAATGCGCGAACTTGCTTTCGTAAAACAATTACCTGAATTAATTGAAAAACTTAAAAAGTAATAATTTGTCAGTCGAAAAAAACATCTCTTCTGTTCCTTCTGTTCAAGACGTGAATGCTGAATTGCAAGCTAAAAAACTGCAGCTGCATTGGCTATTACAGATCACGAAAGCGATCAATTATAATTTTTCGACCAAGCAATTATTCGATGTATATGAACACGTTCTGAGAAGTCAGTTGAAGGTTGAAAAACTTGCGCTTCTAATTTTTGATCAGCAATGGAAATGTTCGCTTTTATATGGAACCGATAGAAATTTTGAAGATATAGATCTCACAAGAATTATTGGTGAGCTTAATAAGTTGCATAATCTTGAAATGGGACAAGAATTATGGATCAGCACATTCGAGACAATACTACCGGTGTATCACAAAGATCAGTTGATCGCTTATGCACTTGTAGGCGGCTTAGCGAATAGCGTTATTCCGAAACGAAACGAACTAGTTCCATTCATTCATACGATTACAAATCTGATCGTAGTTGCCATTGAAAACAATACAATAGCGAATGAGAAAATTCGTCAAGCAGGAATTAGAAAGGAGCTAGAACTTGCAGCACAAATGCAATCGCTTTTGTTCCCAACTAAATTACCGAGAGTAAAAGAGTATGAGCTCCATGCAACCTATTTGCCGCATCAGGAAGTTGGTGGCGATTATTATGATTTCATTCCTGTTTCAGACAATGAATTTATTTTTTGTATGGCCGATGTAAGTGGAAAGGGAATTCCCGCGGCGTTGCTGATGTCAAATTTTCAAGCTAACCTTCATGCACTTTTACCACATACAGATTCTCTTTCTGATCTTGTTCGTCTTTTGAATGCAAAAGTTTTTCAAAGCGCAAAAGGGGAGAAGTTCATTACATTTTTTATTGGCCGTTATCATGCACTCACTCGCGAACTACATTATGTGAATGCCGGACACAATCCGCCGTTTCTAATACACGAAAAAGTAGTGTATATGCTTAATGATGGAAGTACAGGATTGGGAATGTTCGAACATTTGCCTTTTATTAATTCAGGTAAAGTATTTATTCCGCCAAATGCTATGTTGCATTGCTATACTGACGGAGTAACAGATGTTGAGAACGATCAAGGATTAGAATTTGGAATGGATCGTTTACGAGCGTATTTGACTTCGAAGAATCAATTGCATGACATGGAAGAATTGCATCGCCAATTGATCGCTACACTTTCAGCATTCCGTCAAGGAAGAAATTATACGGATGATATTACTTTGTTGAGTTGTTGGTTCAAAAACCTAAGCTCCTGATTTTTTAAAACACTAAGACCACAAGTTCACAAAAGACCACGGAATTGTAGTTACTCTAATTCCG
>JANOBV010000120.1:0-5868 GCA_031411835.1 Bacteroidota bacterium
GCAACAACTCTCACATTTGTTTTCTGTGATTTCGAAGAACCGACTTTTATAAATTCCCCGGTTTCTAGTACACGTAATAAACGTACTTGTGTGTTCAATGGTAATTCGCCAACTTCATCTAAAAAAATTGTTCCGCCATTACTTACTTCGAAATATCCTTTGCGTGCCTCGTGTGCGCCTGTAAACGATCCTTTTTCGTGTCCGAATAATTCTGAATCAATTGTTCCTTCCGGTATCGCACCACAGTTCACAGCAATGTATGGTCCATGTTTCCTCGGACTCAACTGATGAATGATCTGAGGAAAAACTTCTTTACCCACACCACTTTCGCCCGAGATCAAAACAGAGATCTCCGTAGTCGCCACTTGCTTCGCTACATTGATAGCATGCTCGAGCAAAGGAGAATTTCCGATGATTCCAAAACGGGCTTTTATTTCGTTGATGCTCATTTTTTAGTGAGTAGTAATTGGTAAGTGGTGAGTAGCAAAACAGAAGTAATTAGATGCTACTTACATTGATTCAGATTATATTAGTTGAAAGTTATTTGATATTCTTCATTCTTCATTCTTAATTGTCCCGCCATTACCTAACTCCCGTAATGCTACTCACTACTCACCAATTACTACTCACCAATAAGAGTAGCCGGCGTGCAATCCACAATCGTCACTTCAACATAGTCGCCTGGTTTGTGATTTTTACGAGGTATAATAACAACTTTATTTTCTGAGTTACGACCGGAGAGATGTTCTTTCGAGCGTTTCGAAAAATTTTCTACAAGTACGATACTCTTTTTGCCAATATCTTTTTTATTGCTTTCGTGAGAAAGTCTGCTTTGTAATTCAATGATTTCTGTTAAACGGCGTGACTTAATTGATTCGTCAATGTCGTCCGGATATTTTCTTGCGGCCAATGTTCCGGGACGTTCAGAATATTTGAACATATATGAAAAATCGAATTGCGACCATTCCATTAAGCTCAATGTTTCCTGATGTTCTTCTTCAGTCTCTGAACAAAATCCCGTGATGATATCAGTTGAAAGTCCTGCGCCCGGTAAAATTCTTCTGATCGCTTCGATGCGATTCATGTATTGCTCGCGAGAGTAACCACGATTCATTTTATCGAGTACTCTTGAATTTCCTGATTGCACAGGAAGATGAACATATTTGCAGATGTTATCATACTTTGCAATAACATGCAAAACTGCATCAGTCATGTCGCGCGGATTGCTTGTCGAAAAACGAATTCGCAGATCTTTATTTACCTGAGCAACTTTTTCCATTAGATCTGCAAATGTTGTAAAGCCTTTTTGTTCTGCTTCCGGTAATTTGTGATCCATAGCTAATTTGACAACTTCAGGATCAAGATCTTTTTTCTGTCCGCCGCCCCAGAATAAATACGAATCAACATTTTGTCCAAGCAAAGTTACTTCACGGTAACCTGCTTCAAACATTTGTTGTGCTTCGTTCACGATCGATTCAGGATCACGACTACGTTCGCGCCCGCGTGTAAATGGTACGACACAGAATGAACACATATTATCGCACCCACGTGTGATAGAAATAAATCCATTGATGCCATTACTACCAAGTCTCACAGGACTGATCTCAGCATATGTTTCTTCGCGCGACAATAAAACGTTCACTGCTTTTTGTCCTGACTCAGCAGTTGCAAGAAGATTCGGAAGATCACGATATGAATCCGGACCAACAACGATGTCGACCAGTTTTTCTTTTTCAAGAAGTTGATCTTTCAAACGTTCGGCCATGCAACCAAGCACACCAACAATCAATTCATCATTACGTTTTTTATTTTTTTTGATCTCGCGCAAACGAGCCCAAACTCTTAATTCAGCATTATCACGAATAGCGCAAGTGTTTAGGAAAATCACATTTGCTTCTTCAATTATCTTCGTTGTTTCATATCCCATACCCGTCATGATAGAAGCAACGATCTCGCTATCCGAGAAATTCATTGCGCAACCATAACTTTCCAGGTACATCTTCTTCCCATTCGGAATCACCGGAACTTCAGCCATTACAGCCTCACCCTGACGACCCTCATCGATCACTTTATTTTCTTCCAAACGCATTGATAAAATTTTGAGCTGCGAAGATAGGTTATATCTGAGAAAGTGACAAGTTGGCAGAGGGTTTTGGATTGGATTTTCTTAAATCGCCCCAAATGTGGTAAAAGAGGTCAAAGGTCATTGGTCAAGTCAAAAATCAGATGTCAAAAGTAAAAATTGAGATGGATAAAAGGTAGAAGGAAAGGTAGAGGCATGAACTTCTAATCCTTTTTAAAATGTTTTGAGTTAAAACTAAATTACCACATTCGAATCAAATGGAAATTGATTTCGTTAACCTGAAATTACAAACGAAATTACGCAGACTGCCGACCCTGAATGGGTCGCATATTTGTAGAATAAAACGATTCACCTCTATTCCAATAGATCCCGGAGGGATCAGAATTGGATAACAAATGAAAGCAATTCGAATAAATTAAAATTCGATTTTAATTTATTCAGTGTAGTAAATAGAAAACTTCCCATCCGAAAGCATTAAGTTTCCAGAGATCGGACTCACCAATGTAACCGAAAACGTTCCCTTAATAAGATTAGAAGTAGTATCATTCGATTGAATAACCAATGTTCCAGGATTACCATCTGTCGATTCATAAGCTCCAATACTCGTATATAGCATGTGATTCTGATCCTGATTGATCGGATAAGTCCCAACATTAAAATCATCGAGCTCCAATGTCAGTGAAGATGCATTTGAATTGAGTCCATTGATGGTCATGATAATTGCTAAATCTCCAAAACATGTTTGGTCTGCACACCACGTCTGACCGGCCACCTTTGCAGATAATTTGTTTGGTAAAATACTGGAACATCCAACCGGAGTGATTGGAGTTGTTGTTTTGTCTTCTTTTTTACAACCTGCAAAAATGAAAATGAGAACAGCAATGGAAGTGAGTTTGAATTTCATGCCGCGAAAATAGAATTTTCATCCAAACAAATCAAGTTGTCCGTGTAGACCTGGTCGTTTGAATAACGTAAAATCATATTCAGGAAAATTTCTTCCTAATAAAAATCTTTTCACTGAACTTTTAAAAAGTTGATGTATACTTTCGGCTTCAACACCATCGCCTCTCATTCTTCTTCCGTAATTTGAATCATTGAGATTTCCTCCGTGCGCAGAACGAATTTTATTCAAAACCTTTTCTGCCTTATCAGGATATGCTTTGTGAATCCAGTTGGTGAATATTTCTCCGACGTCACCATTCAATCTTACCATTGTCATTCCTGCTCTTAATGCGCCTGCATTTGCACCAGCTTCAACGATTGCCGGGATCTCATGACTATTTAGTCCCGGAATTATAGGTGCAACCATAATTCCTGCAGGTATTCCATTTTCGTTCAACGTTCGTACAACTTCTAATCTGTTTTTTGCTGTTGCAGTTCGTGGTTCTAAATTCAGTCGTAGATCTTCATCGAGTGAAGTGATACTTATCATCACATGCACAAGTTTTAATTCTGCAAGTTGTTTAAGTAGATCTAGGTCGCGGAGGATGAGTTTGTTTTTCGTGATCATGCCAACCGGATTTCGAAACTTCAATGCAACTTCTAAAAGTTGTCGTGTGATTTTAAATTTTCGTTCAGCAGGCTGATAACAATCAGTATTTCCGGAAAGCATAATAGGAGCAGGCTTCCAACTTTTCTTCATCAATTCTGCTTCAAGTAATTTCGGAGCATCGGGCTTGATCAGAATTTTAGATTCGAAATCGATCCCCGGACTCAATCCCCAATATGCATGAGTGTTTCTTGCATAACAATAAATGCATCCATGCTCACAACCTTGATATGGATTCATGGAGAAACCGAAATTGAGATCCGGACTATTAACCGTATTAATTATTTTTTTTGGAAACTCCTTTAGGTATTGTGTGGTCTTATTTAATTGCAATTCTTCGTCAAGTCCTTCAATGTGCTCAGTCACCAATTCATGTTTCAAAAACCGATTTGCAGTATTCATCTGCGCGCCTCTGCCTTTGATTAGTTCGGTCTTATTACGATCATTACTCATACAAGTAATGTAATAGATTTTTGCTAAAAAGTTTGACATGATAAAAATTATGTTTGAGTTTATTTTATGTTGTTTCAGAAAATAACCGTCATTTACGCGGTAACGAATTTCAATTTAATTTTAGTCATTTGATTATTTATTAATGCTATCCGCTTCAGGTGGATAGTCATGCGGATGGGGAAAACTTGGGGTCTGTCCGCATGGCGTCAGCCTTATTTTAATTACAAATCAAATTCTATTTAATTCTTATTGTTGCAAGGGCGTTTTATTTTTTTGCGCCCCCGGGGATATTATTGTATCAATTTTAAATTCGAGATCAACCATCTTTCAATCATCAATTTATCACCGAAATAGAAAAGCTAAAAATTTGGAATCAGTAAAAAATGCAAGCAACTTAATATCAAAGCAAAAATTTAAAAATATAAAAAGGTTGAGCTTTGGAAGCTTAAAACTGAATGCGAAAAGTTGAAATTAAATCTCGGTACTGCATTGTTAATGCACTGAAAATAGCAAACTCGATTTCTTTCTTAGCATTATAAATAAAAGGGAATTTTTCAGGCCGAATCAAACTTTTGAGATCATTTGGTTTAAGTAGAACTGCTAATGTCTAGTTTACTCATATTATATATGTATAAAGACATGGTTTTTGGTTTTTAGTTTCAATCAATAAACCGGAATTGTAAATGAGGCTTAATTCTTCTCTTTGAAACATATTTCTCCTATGAAAATCTCTTTTCTCTTAAATTCTAAATTTGAAATTATTATTCAGGTTTTCAGAAACATTTTTTGAAATAAAGTGAATTGAAAAAACGCTTTGTTTGATATGATATTACATAATTCCGGGTTTTTGACTTAAATTATTTTTAAAAAATATTTTTTACAGCTTTTCATTACGACTAATCAATTAGTTTTGAAATCATTGAATCTGCTTTTTCGACATTGTTTTAAGGTTAATTTATTGCGCAAAAAAAACTTCTCCCATTTTGTTAAAGAATAAATTCTTTTATTTGCGAACTTTGAAAAAACAAACATGGCAAAAAATTTAGTGATAGTTGAGTCACCGGCGAAAGCAAAAACGATTGAAGGTTATCTTGGAAAAGAATTCGTTGTTCGTTCAAGCTATGGTCACGTAAGAGATCTTGTGAAGAGTGGAATGGGGATTCAAGTGGAAAATAATTTCGAACCGGTTTATGAGATTAGCCCTGATAAAGAGAAAGTAATCGATGAACTAAAGAAATTATGTAAGCAAGCCGAAATGGTCTGGCTCGCTACCGATGAGGATCGTGAAGGTGAAGCTATTTCTTGGCATTTATATGAGACATTAAAACTCAATAAGAACAATACTCAGCGGATCGTTTTTCATGAGATCACTAAAAAAGCAATTACTGAGGCAATAAAAAATCCGCGTACGATCGACAAAAATCTTGTCGATGCTCAACAAGCTCGTCGAATTCTCGATCGCTTGGTTGGATTTGAATTGTCGCCGGTACTTTGGAAAAAAATTCGTCCGCAATTATCTGCCGGTCGTGTTCAATCGGTTGCTGTTCGTTTAATTGTAGAACGAGAAAGAGAGATCGACCAATTTACCATCACAGCATCTTATCGTGTTACTGCGGTTTTTGATATTAATGGTAAAACGTTTAAAGCGGAGTTGCCGAAAAAATTCAAGACGAAAGAAGAAGCGGAAACGTTTTTACAGAATTGTATCGGTGCAAACTTTAGCGTAAAAAATCTGGAAGTTAAACCCGGGAAACGTACTGCTTCTGCGCCATTCACTACTTCT
>JANOBV010000121.1:0-2043 GCA_031411835.1 Bacteroidota bacterium
TTTTGATCGGAATGATTTTATTACGACTTGGACTTATGGAAAAAAATTAAAGACAGTTCAAAAAGAAAAACTTCATTACGAAGAAGGTATTAAACTTTACAAAGCACAATTGCAAGATCTTCATTCAAGCAAAGAGAATCTCGAAAAGTACGGTCGGGAACAATACAATTTAAAGAAAGAGAATGAGGATGTTTTTTTGATTGTGGAAAAGTAAATTTTAACGAATAGCTGATAGTGAATAACGAATAATATTGTTTTAGGTTAAAGGTTTGTAGGTTGCAAGTTAAAGGCTTTTTACATACCTCATTCTAATCTCGAATTACTATTCACTAATTTCGGTTTTAAAATTCTCCGAAAACCCGACGCATCGCATCCGCAATTTCTCCAAGCGTTGCATCATTCTCCACAGCTTCAATAATTACCGGCATTAAATTTCCAGTTCCTTTGGCTGTATTTTCTACGGCTTTAATACATGCTTGAGTTTTCGCTTCATTTCTTTCGGCACGAAGTTTTTTCAGCTTGTCCATTTGAAGTGTGCGAATTGAATCATCGATTGAAAATACTTTATCGAACGGTGGCTCTTCCATTGTGAATTGATTCACGCCAATTATTATTCTCGTATTATCTTGAATTGATTGTTGATATTCATACGACGCTCTCGCAATTTCATTTTGAATATACTGCGCTTCTATTGCATCAACTGATCCGCCCATTGCATCGATCTTATTGATGTACTCCCATGCTTTTGCTTCCATCTCATCGGTCATTGACTCAATGAAATAAGAACCGGCTAGCGGATCAACTGTATCTACTACTCCACTTTCGAATGCAATTACTTGCTGAGTACGTAAAGCAATTCTTGCTGCTTCTTCTGTCGGCAAACTGATGGCTTCATCATAACCGTTCGTATGCAATGACTGCGTTCCGCCAAGCACAGCTGATAATGCTTGCAATGTTACACGCATGATGTTATTCATTGGCTGCTGCGCTGTCAATGTCGAGCCGCCTGTTTGTGTATGGAATCGCAACATCATCGAACGTGCATCTTTTGCTCCCAGATCTTTCATGATCTTGGCCCACATTCTTCTCGCCGCTCTGAACTTTGCTACTTCTTGAAAAACATTGTTGTGTGCATTGAAGAAAAATGACAAACGTTTACCAAATACGTCTATGTCTAGACCTTTTTCAATCGCCGCTTTCACATATGCTTTTCCATTTGCCAATGTAAATGCTAATTCTTGAACTGCTGTCGAACCGGCTTCACGAATATGATATCCGGAAATAGAGATCGTATTCCACTTCGGAATTTCTTTGGAACAATATTCGAAGATATCAGTGATGATACGCATGGATTGCTTCGGCGGATAAATATACGTCCCGCGTGCTGCATATTCTTTCAATATATCATTCTGAATTGTTCCGGAAATTTTCGTCAGATCTGCGCCTTGCTTTTTTGCAAGCGCTATATAAAAGGCAAGTAATATCGATGCAGTTGAATTGATCGTCATCGATGTACTGATATTCTCTAATTTGATTCCATCGAACAAGATCTCCATGTCACGCAAAGAATCAATCGCTACTCCTGCTTTTCCTACTTCGCCATCAGAGAGATCATGATCCGAATCATAACCAATTTGCGTTGGCAAATCAAATGCTACAGATAGTCCTGTTGTGCCTTGTCCAAGTAAATAGTGATAGCGCTTATTCGACTCTTCAGCTGTACTGAATCCTGCATACTGGCGCATCGTCCATAACTTGCTGCGATACATATCAGGTTGCACTCCGCGTGTGAATGGAAATTCACCGGGAAGATCTTTGATTCCTGAATGTTCAGTATAAACTTGCTTTATCTCAATTCCGCTTTCGGTAACTATCTTTTTCTCTGACACTTTACTATTTTTAAGAAATAATTTATTGCATTCTTAATTTATCAATCGTTTCGCTTCTGATTTTAGAAAATCAATTGCTTTTTGTGTAGGCAAATTTTCAAGCCTTAAAACTTGCTCGAAAATATTTGTACTCATTTGAATTCCTGTTCCATTA
>JANOBV010000122.1:0-8386 GCA_031411835.1 Bacteroidota bacterium
TAAAATTTTGCCGACGAAAATTTCTATGAATAAAATTTCTGCCGGATTATATTTTTTGAAGATCACGGATGATCAATCGGGGACAGCTTTTAATACAAAGTTGATTGTTCGATAGGGAATCAAATTTTGCATAAGAAATACACTTTTCAATCACCTTCGCATTCATACATATTTAACCCCGGGGGCGCCGAAAAATACAGCGCTCCTATAAATGTATTGCAATAAGTTGAAATTGATAGTTAAACAAAATGGCTGACGCCATGCGGACAGGCCCCAAATTTCCCCTTCCGCATGACTATACACCGAGGCGCACAGCATTTTTAAATACACAAATGACTTTATTTAAAATGACAATCGTAACCGCATAAATGGCGGTTCTTTTGTGAAACAACTTCAGAAGAATTCAATTAGACCAACTCTTAAATTGTTTCAAATCCTGGAGCTTTCGGAAAACTACTTAATACATCGATTGCAATTTGTGGTGTTGGATTCGCAAGTCGTCGATTTACAACATCCATCCATGCGCCATCAACCGTTATGGTTGAGCAGAAAGTGCCATCAGCTTTAATAAATTCATGAACAATTGTCCAGCGAGAAGCATCTTCGCGCATCTTTAGGATTTTAGCTGTGATCGTAATTTCATCTGCTAAAACAATTTCGCGTTTGAAAATACATTCTTCGCGAAAAAGTATTGGTCCAAATCCAAGTTCCTTCATTACCTTCATCGTCAATCCTGCTTCTTCCAATAGTTCAATTCGAAATTGCGATCCCAGGTCATAATACACACTATGACGCAAATGAAAATTCGGATCAAGATCCGCCCAGCGAATTGAGATTTTTTTGGAGAATGTAGACATAGTTTTAAAATTATTGAATTATGGAAGGAATTCGCCTGCAAGGTAAGCGATTTTCAGTTTATAGATTTAATTCATCAGGATTTGATTCCAAGAGTATTTGCCATTTGCCTAAGTATAATAGTTCCAATAAAACAAACTACATCTTCATTGCCGTCAGCTTTAGCTGACGGAAAAAGGATTGTTTGTTTATTGACAAATTTTCAGCAATGAATTAGCACATTTATTAATTGAAAGAATATATAATGAATTATCATTTATCCCTATTCCGTCAGCTAAAGCTGAAGGCAATGAAGACTCCCAATCCAAGTAAGTTGTGACAAAGCTCAAAGCCATGACCTTTGACCTAATTTAACCTTTTGATGTTTGACTTAAAAAATTTATCTTCACAAGCAAAACAAACAATATGCTTTGGAGAGGAAGAAGCGGAAGCTCAAATGTTGAAGACCGTCGCGGAATGTCGGCTGGAGGAATTGCAACGGGTGGCGGAGTCGTTGGACTTGTTATCTATCTTTTATATTCTTTTTTGGGTGGTGATCCATCACAATTACCGGATATGAATGCAATGCAGTCAGGAAAAGAATTGTCGACGGAACAAACGGCTGCTGAAGACACCATGGCGCAATTTGTTTCTGTTGTGCTTGCAGAAACAGAAACAGTGTGGGGAAATATTTTTGCAGAGAAAGGACTCCAATATGTAGCACCGAAACTTGTGTTGTTCAGAGATCAAGTTCAATCCGGTTGTGGAAATGCAGGTGCAGAGTCCGGTCCATTTTATTGTCCGGCAGATCAGAAGCTATACATCGACTTAAGTTTCTATGAAGAATTGAAAAACCGTTTTCATGCATCAGGCGATTTTGCAATGGCATATGTTATTGCACATGAAGTTGGCCATCACGTGCAATATCTTTTAGGCACATCAGAAAAAATGCAACGCTTGCGTGAACGTTTGGGCGAAAAAGAATACAACAAATATTCAGTGAAGCTCGAGTTGCAAGCCGATTACTACGCCGGTGTATGGGCACACTTCGCAGACAAACAAAATCACATCGTCGAAGCCGGCGACATCGAAGAAGCATTAAACGCAGCCAGCGCAGTCGGCGACGACAACATTCAAAAACAAACTCGTGGCACTATTGTTCCCGATGCTTTCACACACGGAACATCAGAGCAACGTCGTACATGGTTTTATAATGGATATAACTTTGGCGATTTGGATCATGGGAATACGTTTGATGCGGAGCTTTAGTTTTTTTGTCAAAAAGTATAATAGAAATTTAAAAAATTGACTTTCATTGTTAGGTGTATTTCTCAACCAAATTAAATGTTGTTTGATTGCGGTTATTACTTGAACTTAGAAAACAGTAATAACATTTTAAAGACCATCACAAGATAAAATTCGGAATGAGTAAACGACTTCTTATTTTCTCAATTATTTATTCAGCTCTGACTTTTTATTTTATTTTTAGCAGTCAGAATGTAGCTCATGGAGGAGAAATAATAGTTATAATTTTACCGACACTTTGGGTTGTGGGAATCTTCCTACTATTCATATTATATCGTTATGATAAACAGATTAAGAAAAACATTTTAAATAAATTTCTATTTGCATTTTGCACTCCTATTCCGACCTTGTTGTTTCTTTTTGGTTATTATATTTGGGTAACCAAATTCGAGTCGCAAAAGACGGTAAAGACGTATAGAAAAAACGGGTACATTGTTAAAGAAACGTATTACCCATACCAAGATAGAACGGAATACAGGAGTAATTTTGATAGTCAAACAGGTGAATTTTTAGTTGACAGCATTAAACGTTATGACAAGTCCGACAAGAAATTTAAAACTGATTTATATACAGGCTGGGAAAGATTTTTATTAAGCGAAAGAAAATAAAACTGCAAAACTGGTGGGTCAATGCAAAAACGAACTAAACGGATTCTGGTAATTTTTACTTCAATTTTAGTTGGACTTTTTGGTCTCTACTATTTAGGCCGAATGTTTGCCCCTGGAAGTTACCCTTTTGCAGAGGTTTACGAGTTGAATGCGCCAGAGAAAAATGTGATTGACGCAATCGTTCAATTTAAATTGGATCATTTAGAATATGTTGTTCCTCATGTTACAATAAATAATCAGCCAGCAGGGAATTTAAGTGAAAGCGAAGGAAGGAAAGAAAATTCATATTGGTATTTCATTTACTTTTATTATCCGAAGGAAAACCAAATTGTTTTTACTTGGACAAGACCTTCGGGAAAAAACAA
The DNA here is from genome assembly GCA_031411835.1 of Bacteroidota bacterium. Classification (GTDB taxonomy): domain Bacteria; phylum Bacteroidota; class Bacteroidia; order AKYH767-A; family 2013-40CM-41-45; genus JADKIH01. The sequence continues at coordinate 3,113 of JANOBV010000122.1, forward strand.
AACTGATTTTGCTTTCATTTCACTAAATGATGGTTTAGATTTAGGATATTGGAAAAAAATAAATGACGATTTTGGTTTCTTTGAAAACAGAAAAATAAAAAAGACATTTGAGGAAAGGATCTTAAACGAAATTAAATCGCGCCTTGAAACAAAATAAAATTAATAGCTCGCACATACCTCATAGCATAACGCAAAAAGCAGAGCCAACCTGACCCTGCCTCCCACGACGATAATTTACTATTCAAATATTTATTCTACGATGAATTTAAAATTTACATTCGATCCTTCTTTATTTGTGATCAACAAAGAATAAGTTCCCGATGCAAGATTTTCTCTTTCTATTGTTGTGTTTTCAGAAGTGATCTTGAACTGACGAAGTACTCGTCCTGTGATATCTATAATTGTTGCTGTGTTTCCTAATTTAACAGATTCAGTTGGAAGTGTTATTGTTGAACGTTCATGTAAGATCGTTGGTGATAGTGTTGCGTTTTTCAAAATCGTATTTGCTTTTGAAATTACCGTTGCAACGTTTCCAACATTACCTTGACTGTCGGTTTTGATTACGTAAGTGTAATACTGACTGTTCGAATCTTGATAAGCAAATCCGCTGATGATAAATCCTTGATCTGCTGTTTCGTGAAAATCCATTCCTGTTGATGAAGTAAATGCAATGAATGTATTCGACCAAAGACTGTCGCCATTCGCATCTAATTTCATCATCAGAATTCCTGTGCTTGCAGCAGATTTTCCAATCACAACAAAACAACCATCCGAAGTTTCTGCGATTTGATTGAATGAACCTTCAGAATATGTTCTCGACCAGATCACATTTCCGATGTCGTCCGTTTTCATTATAAATTGATATGGCGTTCCAACAAATGGTTCTGACATCAGTGCTTTTGAACCGACCATGTAAATATTATTTGTGCTTGACAAACATGCACCATTCGCAGCAAGTGAATAACCGGGATAAGTATTGTCGATCAAAAGTGATGGATCATAAAAAGTTTTTGTCCACTGAGTGATACCGGTGTTGTTATCAATTCCGGCAAGAGTAATAATTCCGAATTCATCAGCAACACTTGTTGTGTATGCATCGATAACCAAACTACTTGTATTCATCAATGAATGTGATGCAGCATAACCATCACCCGGAAAATTTCTCCAGATTTCATTTCCAAAATCATCGAGCTTAAAAATTTCATACGGCGAACTAGTTGTTCCGCCATTGCTCGACATATTAAACAAGTATGTGTTATCATTTTGTGCAATGATCCCTGCAGTATAAGCAGAGAATCCATCGGCGGCAAATGATTTTGTCCAGATACTGTTTCCGCTCATATCAGTTTTAGAAACAATAGCAGATCCATCGCCGATAATCATTCCGGTATAAATTAAATTGCCATCATTCGTGCGACGTAAATTGTTGATCGTCGAATTTTGAATGCTATTGAATGAAAGAACATTTCCGTTTGCATCCATCTTTGCAATTCCATACATCGGATAATTTGTTGATGTAATGAATTCGTCATTTGGGAGCAGACAAACAGAAGTCGCCATTCCGTAATTGTAAGTACGTTCGAACGTACTTTGAGCAAATGTTGCCGAGATCAGGAACATTGCAAGAGCTGTGGTTGATAGTAATTGTTTCATCGTTTAAGCAAATTAACCCCAAAGCGGTAGGAAGTCACTTTAAATTGGTAAAGCGAGCCTATCCGATGGCCAGTAAAAGCATTTTGAAGTCAAAGGATTCTAATTTTGAAGTCAAAAAGGCCCTTTACGCGGAATTTTGAATTTTTTTCATGGATTACACAGATTGCACAGATTAGTATGTTCAATATCGCAGACATTTATAATCAATTTCAAATTCTCTTTATGTAACTAATCAGCGAAATCAAATAAAATCCGCACATAGAATCTGTGAAATCTGTGTCTTCCGGGCTAAATTAAAATCAATGTAACCCGCTTTCCTCCTCAATTTTTCACAAATTATGATTTATCTTTATCGAATGAAGTCAAAAGCCCTCATTTTCTTATTTTTTGTCACTTTTTCTGTCGAGGCTCAAATGGCAGATCCGGAAGGAAGCATGGTGAAATGGATGTCCATCGATCAAGCTATGGAACTCAACAAAACGCAGCCCAAGCCAATCATCATGGATTTTTTCACAGACTGGTGCGGATGGTGCAAGCACATGATGAAAACAACCTATGCAGATCCGAATCTCGCTTCCTACATCAACAATTATTTTTATCCGGTTAAATTCGATGCAGAAGGAAAAGATACAGTTGAATATCTGGGACAAAAATATTTTCCAACTTCAGCTGCTCCGCGAACTCCACATCCGCTTGCAGTAAAACTTCTTCAAAATAAATTGATGTATCCGACAACATTATTTTTGAATGGTTACGACAAAACAAAAAATGAATTTCTACTGAGCATGCTTGCAAGCGGATATCTCGAGACAAAAAAAATTGAGCCTATATTAATTTTTACGTTAGAAAATGCATTTCGTAATTCTGGATATGAAGATTTCAGAAGCGGATACGAACTTTCATTCTATGATACAACAATCGATAAGCGATTAGAAAAATTAAAATGGAAGTCACCTAAAGAATCGTTTGCTCAAAATGCAACATCAACTAAAAAGAAAATTGTATTCATCAATGCAGAATGGTGTAACTCATGTAAAGTAATGAAGCGTTCATCGTTTATTGATTCAACGAACATCGATTACCTCAATTCGAAATACGACATGATTGATTTCGATCCAACAACAAAAGACACACTCTACTACAAAGGTCTTGCAATTACAAATCCAAGTACCAATGAAATGCCCTATCATAGTCTTGCAACGTCACTCGGCCGTGGATCACTCACAATGCCTTCAATGATCGTAATGAACGAAGCAAACGAAGTAGTCGATGTAATCGCACTCTACATAAACACAACATTCCTAAACCAAGTTGCACATTTCTACGGCGACGACATCTACAAAACTAAAAACTGGCAAGAGTATTCAGCGGGTTTGAAGAAGTAGTGTTGTTTATTGTTCAATTTGTTTAAAGAGTTTAAAAATGTTAAATGGGTTTAAGGATTGCCTCAAGTCCCGATAGGGACGTCATCCTGGTAACTCAGAGGTGAACACGTTGCAAGGAGTCCCGTTAGGGACGATTTATTGGTAACCCACTAGTACAACGTCGTAAAACAAGTCCCGTCAGGGACGACATATCGGTAATATGGCAGCAACACACCAATACAATCTCAGTATAAAATGGACGGGCAACACTGGCCAAGGCACAACCGACTATACCATCTACGAACGCAGCCATACTCTATCAATCGAAAACAAACCCGATCTCCTCTGCTCATCCGACGCCCCCTTCCGTGGCGACAAATCCAAACATAATCCCGAAGATTTTTTCCTCGCCGCACTTTCATCGTGTCACATGTTATGGTACTTACATCTTTGCGCAGACGCAGGTGTGATTGTAACTGATTACATAGACAAGGCACACGGGGTACTTGAAATCAAAGAAGGCAGCAAAGGAAAATTTACAGAAGTAACATTAAATCCTATTGTCATCGTTAGCGATGCAAACATGATTGAAAAAGCAATCGCACTTCACGACAAAGCGAATGAATTTTGTTTCATTGCGAACTCATGTAATTTTCCGATTCATCATAAGCCGATTTGTAAAGTGGTAGGTTGATTTTAAATGATAACGCTTAAAAAATTTCTCCCGCAGATTTTCGCAGATAAATACGCAGATAAATACGCAGATAAAATCGCAGAATATAGTATAGTCAGATAAAAGATTCACTACAAAAATCTGCGATTTTATCTGCGCCTTCATCTGCGAAAATCTGCGGGAAATTAATTTTTCATTTACAGACTATTGCTATTGATCACAAAATTGCTCTGTTCGTTGTTTATAATTTTCCGAACAACTGGTTAAATCCGCCATTTAATTTGTTTTTCTTTGATAAGTAATCCTCCTCAAGGATTCGCGCCATTCACACAAACAAAAAATCATGAACGACAAACTTCAATGGAACAATGTTGCCGACAAATACGAAGATGAAATCTTCAGTGTATTTAAAAATGACAAAGGCAAAAAGATCGAACACTATCTAAAAAAACATGCAAACAAAAATCATATAGCAATTGATTTCGGTTGTGGAATAGGTTATGCGCTTCCTTTGATCACTCCATATTTCAAAAAAGTGATTGCACTTGATGTATCTCAGGAATGCATCAACAAAGCACAATTGGTTTCGTATGAGAATGTAGTTTTCAAACAAGCAGATCTTGCAAGTACAAAGATCGATACTGTAAAAGGAGATTTTGCTTTTTGCTGTAATGTAGCCATCTCAGGAAATAACACAAGAAATTATCGCATTCTCCAAAACGTATTGAACTCATTAAAAGTTGGCGGCATTGCAGTTTTCGTTTTGCCATCGCTAGAGTCGTCATCTCTTTCATCACAAAAAATGATCGAGTGGTATAAAAAAGAAAGTACGGTTATCAATGAAATCCCACTCGACGAATTGACTCACTTGAATGGTGCAGAAAACAAAAATGTAATGCAAGGAATTTTCAAGATCAATGATGTTCTTACAAAACATTATTCATATGCAGAATTGTTTTCATTCTTCAACAAAGGAAATTTTAAATTAGAAAATATTGATCGCGTTGAATACGATTGGTCAACTGAATTCGATTCTCCGCCATCATGGATGCGTGATCCATATCCGTTCGACTGGTTAGTAGAAGTGAAGCGTGTGAAATAATAAGTTCGAAAATTACAATTAAGAAACCATGGAAGAAAAGAAATTTAAACTACGAGCAGGAGGAAATGTTGATTTAGTTCCTAAAATGGGATTCTGTTTAGCATCTGATAAAATTACGGTTGATGGGTTGCCTGTCGGATACATGTACCGCGAAGAACCAGAAGACGAAGATGATAGTGGTTGGAGATTTCTTTCCGGCACAGAAGAACAAGATTACGTTGACAATCCTGACAACTCTTCAGTTTTTGAAGTGAATACAATTGCGAATCTTGATGGTGCAATTGTTTACTATTTGAAAATGCCTTTTGGTACTGAGATGGAAAGAATACCGGGCGAAGATAAGTTTAGGAAAATAAGTAATAACGAATAATTTTCGAAGCAGAAATTCCGTGGTCTTTTTTTTAATTTTGGTGTTAATGTTTAAATTTTTAAACAATAAAACCAATTAACAAAAAACCACGGAATATGTTAGTTTTTTTTAA
>JANOBV010000123.1:0-17283 GCA_031411835.1 Bacteroidota bacterium
TTCGATAAAGTAACGGCTCGGATTCAGAAACTGGCTTACAGTTTGTCTGAACATGTAGATACTTTTGCTGTTGCCCAAAAGGTGATTGAAGGAATCTACGATGGAGTTACTACTTCTCAATTAGACAGCTTGGCCGCTGAAATTGCTGCTTCAATGACGACTCGTCATCCTGATTACGCAATTCTTGCTGCTCGTATCGCTGTAAGTAATTTACATAAGAATACAAAAAAGTCTTTCAGCGAAACGATGAAAGATCTTTATGAATATATCGATCCGAAAACAGGAAAGAAAGCTCCTCTGCTTGCTGATGATGTATATGCAATCATCGAGGAGAACAAAGACTTCCTTGATTCTACGATCATCTATGACCGTGATTTCGGTTATGATTATTTCGGTTTCAAAACATTGGAGAAATCATACTTGCTGAAAATTCGTGGAGCAATTGCTGAACGTCCGCAACACATGATCATGCGTGTGGCAATCGGTATTCACAAAGAAGATATTGAATCAGCTGTTGAGACTTACAATTTAATGAGCGAACGTTGGTTCACTCATGCAACACCGACACTATTCAATGCAGGAACACCTAAGCCACAGCTAAGCTCTTGCTTCCTGTTGCAAATGGAAGATGATAGTATCGATGGAATTTATAATACACTGAAGAATTGTGCTAAGATTTCACAATCTGCAGGTGGGATCGGACTTAGCATACACAACGTACGCGCAACAGGTTCATACATCCGCGGAACGAATGGTACTTCAAACGGTATCGTTCCGATGTTACGTGTATTCAATGATACAGCTCGTTATGTTGATCAAGGTGGTGGAAAGCGTAAAGGTTCGTTCGCTATTTATATTGAACCTTGGCATGCAGATATTTTCGATTTCCTTGAATTGAAAAAGAATCATGGTAAAGAAGAAAATCGCGCTCGTGATCTTTTCTTCGCTATGTGGATCTCTGATCTATTCATGGAGAGAGTGGAGCAAGACGGAGAATGGAGTTTGTTCTGTCCGAATGAAGCTCCGGGTCTTGACGAATGTTACGGTGATAAATTCCGTGCACTGTATGCTCAATACGAAGCAGAAGGTCGCGCACGTAAAACTATCAAAGCACAAGAACTTTGGTTTGCAATTCTTGAATCACAAATTGAAACAGGAACTCCATACATGCTTTACAAAGATGCATGTAATGAAAAAAGCAATCAGAAAAATCTAGGTACAATTAAGAGTTCAAACCTTTGTACAGAGATCGTTGAATATACTGCACCTGATGAGATCGCTGTTTGTAATCTTGCATCGATCGCATTACCACGTTTCGTCATCAATAATAAATTCGATCACCAAAAATTATTCGATATCACGTATGTGATCACGAAAAATTTGAATAAAGTAATTGACATCAATTATTATCCGGTTGAAGAGGCTCGTAAGAGTAACATGCGTCACCGTCCGATCGGAATTGGTGTGCAAGGATTAGCAGATGCATTTATTTTAATGCGTATGCCATTCGATAGCGATGAAGCTCGTCAATTGAACAAAGACATTCATGAAACGATCTACTATGCTGCAATGACAGCATCGAAAGATCTTTCTAAGAAGGATGGTCCATACGAAACGTATGAAGGTTCACCGGTATCGCAAGGAATTTTCCAATACGATATGTGGAATGTTGTTCCATCAAATCGGTGGGAGTGGGATGTGTTGAAAGAAGAAGTGAAAAAATACGGAGTTCGTAATTCATTGTTGTTAGCACCAATGCCAACTGCAAGTACATCGCAGATCCTTGGTAACAACGAATGTTTCGAACCATATACTTCGAATATTTACAGTCGTCGTGTGTTGAGCGGAGAATTCCCGATCGTAAACAAGCACTTATTGAAAGATCTTGTGAAATTGAACTTGTGGAATGATAATATGAAAAACAAGATCATTGCAGATAACGGTTCAATTCAGAACATAGGAGAAATTCCTGCTGACTTGAAAGAGATCTACAAAACAGTTTGGGAGATAAAGCAACGCGCAGTGATCGACATGGCCGCTGATCGTGGTGCATACATTTGCCAAAGTCAGTCGTTGAATTTATTTATTCAAGATGCCAACTTCGCAAAATTGACATCAATGCATTTCTATGCATGGAAGAAAGGTTTGAAAACCGGTATGTATTACCTGCGTACGAAGTCAGCCGCTGATGCTGTTAAATTCACAGTAGATCAAAGCTACTTGAAACAACCAAACGTAGAAACAGCAATTGTTGCTGATAAAGAAGAAGCCTTTGCCCAAATGGCCTGCTCGCTGGATAATCCGGAAGCGTGCGAAGCCTGCGGTAGCTAATAATATATGCTTTTGTACATAGTGCAAGCCCTTTCGACAAGTTGTTGGAAGGGTTTTTTTATTGACCGAGAATCGTTAATCGAATGAGGGCGCTGAATCAAATGTAGAGATTGGGTTTAGTGAGCCCCTGAAGTGGAAAGCCAAGGCATGGCGAAAACAAATTTGTAAGCCGCGCGACCCCAGAGGGGTCACATGTTTGTAGGAAACGAAAATAAAACAACGAACCGACCCCGTAGGGGTCGAATGTGATTTGCGATAACATTTTTGCATTCATTTTTTTATTGATGATTTTGAAAACGAATGGTATCAATCGCCATTTTTTTTGGTTTCGAATATTTGTACCTATCCGCATATGATCCCTTCGGGATCGAAAATATAATTTCGTGTTTATGCTTGCTACAAATATGCGACCCCTCCGGGGTCGTGCGATATTTACATTTCCCCATTCTACCAACATGCGACTCCGTAGGAGTCGTGCTTGTTACAAATTTGTGATCTTTTATTTAAGAATGAACTGGTTTCTATGCTTAAACTGGAACTTGTAGACTCGAAGAAAAATATTCCAAACTAGCCCCGGGCGAAATGAGCTCCTGCGAATGGAGCACGGGAAGGCCGGTGAATTTGGAAGAATACTGCATCGCTACGAATATTTTTCGCTTCATTTAAATTAATTTCCTAAACTTGCTCGTAAATCATCAATCCCCCACATTATGAATAGAATTTCCGCTTTATTTTTATTTGCATTCAGTTTTCTGTTTGCAACAGCTCAGCTGGTAGCGCAGCAGGCAAATAAAAATTATTCTATACTTTTTAAGTCAGGAGTTGTCCAACTTCAGGCCAATGTCGATGCCTTTTCAACAAATGCCGATCTAAATCAATTTCCGGTTTTTGATCAGCGCATATTTGTGTTGCTCCAATTCAACAGTGTACCAACAGTAGAGCAACGTCAGGCCATTGAAGCAAACGGAATTCATCTTCTTGATTACATTCCGCATTTTGCATTTTATGCGTCACTGCCTTCTGGTTTTGATCCGGGCATATTGGCTTCGCTTAACGTAAGAAGTATATCGGAAATAAAAACTACTTACAAACTTAATCAGGAATTGAGAACTAATTCTATTCCACAGCATGCAATCAAACAAGAAGGAACTGTTGATGTAAATATTTTGTATTTCAATGATGTTTCGCGTGAAAGGGTTATCAGTGAATTAAATTCGAATGGAGCTACTGTGATCAAGACGTCTGATAATCTGAAGACAATTACAATTCGAATTAATAAAAATGAAATTGGAAAATTTTCTGCATTGCCTTTCATAGAGTACATGGAGACAATTGCTCCTGATCCAACTCCTGATGATACAAAAGGTCGTAGTCTTCATCGCTCGAATGTGATCAATTCAGAACAGGCAAATGGTTTGCACTATAATGGCTCCGGTGTGCATGTTGCAATTGCTGATGATGGAAGTATTAGTCACATTGATTTTAAAGGTCGCTGGACTGATCATACGGATGGTGCGCAAGGGGGAACTCATGGTGATATGACTTCGGGTATTTGTGTTGGGGCAGGTAATCTTGATCCGACTATAACAGGAATGGCTACCGGTGCACATCTTCACGAATTTTCAATTAATGGTTATCCGCAAATTGTTGATGCGATTGCGAATTATACTAACGATAGTATTGTTCTGGTATCAACTAGTTATAGTCAAGGTTGTAATGAATATACTTCTGACTCACAATTTGGTGACGGTACTATTCATGACAATCCGCAATTGCAATTTATTTTCAGTGCTGGTAATAATAATAGCGCTGATTGTGGTTATGGTGCAGGCGATCAATGGGGAAATATTACCGGCGGATATAAATCAGGTAAAAATGTAATTGCATGTGCAAATGTAGATGCCAGCGATATTATTACCGCTTCAAGTAGTCGTGGTCCTGCCAGCGATGGACGTGTAAAGCCAGACATCGCTTCAAATGGGACCGATCAAATGTCGACGGATGAAAACAATGGCTATCAGGTTGGCGGAGGTACTTCAGCAGCTTCACCGGGTGTGGCAGGTGCTAGTGCACAATTATGTCATGCATATAAAGAAATGCATTCCGGACAGGAAATCAATACGGCTTTGCTTAAAGCAACTTTATTAAACACGGCTACTGAACTTGGAAATCCCGGCCCCGATTATATTTTTGGTTGGGGTCGTATTAATGCTATGCGTGCTTATAATCTTCTGGCCGGTAATAATTTTATTTTCGATTCTGTTTCTCAAGGTCAGCAGAAAACATTTAGTATAACTATTCCTGCAAATACCACTCTTGCAAAAGTCATGGTCTACTGGCACGATTACGAAGGCAATCCTTCGGCAGCAAAAGCATTGGTTAATGATCTGAATATTTCAATGACTGATTTATCAAGTACAAATTATCTGCCATTAATTCTGGACCCCACACCGGATGCAACAACTTTGAATAATTATGCAGTACCCGGAGTTGACACATTGAATAATGCTGAGCAAATTCAAATTGAAAATCCTGCAGCAGGAAGTTATTCTTTAACTGTAGACGGTTTTGAAGTGCCGCAAGGAGTACAAAAATTTTATGTTGTATGGGATTTAGTTGAAGATGGAATTACAGTTACATATCCGAATGGTGCAGAAGGATTCGTAGCGGGTGAACAAGAAATAATTCGTTGGGATGATGCGAGTCCATCAACGCAAACTTACACTGCTGAATATTCAACAGACAATGGAACTTCGTGGAATACTATAGCTTCCAATATTCCATTTATAAAGCGACAATGGACATTCACAGTTCCATCCGTTTCAACGGACCAAGCCCTGATCAGAATTTCGCGCGGAGCACAATCGGATGTAAGTGATAATACGTTTTCAATATTCCCTGAAATTCAAAACTTGTCTGTCGTATTTGAGTGTCCTGATTCCGTTGGATTGCAATGGTCTCCTATTGCAGGTGCAGTAGCTTATGAAGCAAGTATGCTTGGTGAAATGTATATGGATTCTGTTGCAACTAGTACGAGCTCATCTGTTACGATCTATGGTACAGTTCCAAATGTTGAAAAGTGGTTTAGTGTACGAGCTATTGGTGCGAATGGTGGTAAGGGTCGAAGAGTGAATGCAATTTTTAAACCTGCCGGTACGATCAATTGCCCGTTGGCATTCGATAATGAATTGATGAATTTAATTTCACCTATATCAGGAACCTATAGAGATTGTCCTTCGAATGGATCTGTAGATGTCAGAATTCATTTTAGAAGTTTATCAATTAATACTGTTTCTAATTTTCCTGTAAGTTATCGTTTCAATTCAGGCAGTGTAGTTACGGAAACTTTTTCAGGAACATTAAATACATTCGATACAGCATCCTATACATTTTCTGTTCCTATCTCATTGCTGCCTACAGGTTCTTATCAACTTACGGCTTGGGTTTCTTTACCGGGGGATTTGAATAATTATAATGATAGTGCATTTGCACTTATAAATGTTATTGATGGCAATATTGGTTTGCCGCCTTTGACTGAAGATCTGGAAACTTCTTTTCCGCCATTTGGTTTTATAATTGCAAACCCGGATAGTGACATAACATGGGTCGATAGAACTGTAACTGGAGCAAATTCATTTTCAACGACTGCTGCCTATATGGATAATTTCACTTACAATTCTCCCGGACAGGAAGATTATATTGAAACTCGTGTGTATGACTTGACCGGTATATTAAATCCATATATGACATTTGATGTGGCTCATGCGCCGTATTCTGCCACCTATATTGATGGTTTGCGAATAGACGTATCATCAAATTGTGGAGACAACTTTTTGCCGACTGGATATTATAAGGAAGGATTAACATTGGGTACTGTTGGCGGCTATAACACTACTTCAGGTTGGGAACCTGCAGATGCATCAGAATGGAGAAATGATTCTGTTGACTTATCTGCATATGCAGGACAGCAAGTAATTCTTCGCTTTGCAAACATTAATGGTTATGGAAACAGTCTTTATATCGACAACATAAATGTTGCAAATCTTTCTGTTGGTGTGAATGAGTACACTAACAATACAGCTCTTACAATTTATCCGAATCCGGCTAAAGAAATGTTTAATATTTATTGCAAAGATGAATCGAATGAAGACGTGGCGGTAAATGTTTTGGATGCAATGGGTCGAGTGATCAAAACTATGCGAAACAATTTCACATTAAACAACAATTTAGAAATTCGTTTGAATGGATTTGCTAAAGGAATTTATACGATTGAATGCAGTTCAAGCAAGATGAATGGCCGTGCGAAAGTGGTGGTGAATTGAAAGGGTGCAGGTTGGTTTTGATCTAAGGACGAAGTTTTATTTAGGTTAAAGGTCAGAGGTCAGAGGTCACGCGGGATTAAATTATTTCAGCAGCACGACTCCGGAGGAGTCGAATGTTTGTAGCAATCGCGCGTACATCCAACAACCATTGACCCCAGCGGGGTCACATGTTTGTAGCAATCGTGCGTACATCCAACAACCAATGACCCCAGCGGGGTCACATGTTTGTAGCAATCGCAAATACATCTAACAACCAATGACCCCAGCGGGGTCAAATGTCGGTAGAAAAACGAAAACGTCAAACCGACCCCGGAGGGGTCGAATGTGATTTGCAATAATGTTGTCGCAATAATTTTTTATTAATGATTTTAAAATCGAATTGTATATCGCCAATTTGTTGTATAAATTATTTACCTAACCGCATATGATCCCTCCGGGATCGAAATATAAATGCGTGCGGATGCTTGCTACAAATATGCAACCCCTTCAGGGTCGTGATGGTTCCGAATTTTGATTGCGCCGTTTTTTTGAAAACAGTCGTACAATTTGATTATAGACTTTTGAATCGAAGCAAAACCCTTCCAAGCTAGCCCCGGGCGCAATGAGCTCCTGCGAATGGAGCACGGGACCGAAGATGATTCGAAGGGATATCCTATCGCTCTAAAAAAATATTTTAACGAACTACTTGCCTTTTTTCATAGCCTTGATCTCGTCAATCCGTGACGCGGCAACTTCTAATTGCTTGTACCATTCTTTACCATATTTTCTAGTCAAAGAATCTTTCAAAAATTTATATACAGGTACTTTTAAACTGTCGCCTAGTTTGCATGCAGCTTTGCAGATCGACCACTTGTCGTAATTCAATACTTCAAGTCCGTTGCGTTGTTGGGTGATACGAATAGGGTAGAGGTGACAACTAATCGGTTTTTTCCATTTCACTTTTCCTTCGTAATATGCTTTTTCAATTGCACATTTAGCAGTTCCTGTTTCATCGAAAAATGTATAGGCGCATTCTTTGCCTTTGATCAATGGCGTTACCCATTCTTTCTTTTCATACAACAAATACTTCCCTTGCTTTTCAACTGCATCAATTCCTGCAGGAGTCATGTATGGTTTTACTTTTTCATAGGCCTTGTCAAGCTGTTTAAGCTCGTCGTCCTCCAACGGAGCACCGTAATCGCCTTTCACGCAGCAGGCACCTTTACAGGCGCTCAAGTCGCATACAAAATGTTTTTCAAGTACTTCGTCGGTTATCAGGGTATTGTCGATTACTAGCATAGTGTGAAAGTATGGATTATTTTAACAACTTTATTTATTCATTTTAAATGACCTTTCACTTATCCCTTTGGAATCGATTTTTTATTTTGGCAGGAAAATTCACAGCAACATCGGATCCTTTTGCAAGAAAAACAGAATGTGGTTTTTTATTCGAAATAAAGGGATCAAATTCATTGCCGTATAAATTGTTAACATCACAAGTCAATTCAAATTCATTGATCGAGAATGTCTTCCATTTTTCATGCTTCAAAGTATATTCGACAGTGCATTTTTCGTTTAATTTATTATAACCATAATAGTGCTCGAAAATGAATTCTTCTTCTGAACCTTTTTCAATTTCATTCAAGTCGGTAGAAGCTTTGACCAACATTGAATTCATTTGACCTCCTTTTTTCTGCCACTCGTAATAAACATGGATCATTTTATCTTTAATGAAAATATTACTGCTCATTTTGGCAGTGCTGTAATGCTCATTGTAAAATAAATTGGCCATTTGAGAAACGAGTGGCTTAGGAACGATCTCTGATATAAAAGCAACTCCTCTTTTCCATTCTTTGCCATCATACCTTTTGATGTAAAACCGGAGATTAACTTCTTCAAAATTTATATGACCGGGCCACGGAATTCCAAATACTTTAGTGTTATTAAAAAGAAATCCAACTATACTTACAATTGCTTTACCTTTGAATAAATCTAATTCAGTAAACGGAGGCAGATGTTTTTTTAAAATGATCGGATCAACTTCGTAATTGAACATGGCTAGATATTCCCATCTTGCCGTTAAAAATTTCATGTTATAGGCTTTTTAATTTTTCCAATGGTATTCCCGGTTTGGCATATTTATATCGATCAATAAATTGAGTTTTGTAATAGGCATCAATGCCATTGCTGCAAATAATTTCCGCATGATCAAGATTGATAAATCCATCTTTCGACACAATGTTTTGCGTTAAATAAATGTTGAGTATTTCTCCGATGACTAAAAAAGTATTATTTAATTTGATAGGGATGATCTCCTTCAGCTCAAGAGCATATTTGATCTTGCTTTCTTTTACAAACGGCGCAATAAAATTATCTTTGAATTCCATACTTAATCCAACCTCTTCAAACTCATTGGTTCCTTCTTCGTATTTTGCACTACTCTGATGAGCTTTGTTCACAAACGACGGGTCGATATGATTTACTGTATAAATTCCGGTCGACTCAATATTAGCTAATGTATGTGGAGCAGCTTCTATTGGTCGATTAATATAGCCTATCAACGCAGGATCTGAACCTAAGTGCACTAAGCTGCTAAAAATTGCAAGATTTGCCTGACCTTTTGAATTTACTGTTCCAATGAGGTTGACTGACTTAAATCCTGTTAGACTATTAACGAAATTAGCTCTATAAAATCTTTCCCAGGAACTAATTTCTAAAGAGGAAATTGAATTCATACTGCTTTAACATTCCTGACTTGAAATTGTTAAATTTTATTGCAATTTGTCTTTAGAATGAGAGATGAACAAATTATGTGTAACAAAAATATTAAAACCCTTTCGGATGCTCCAAGTGAAATCTTGTTGCATCTTGATATTTTTTTGCAACCGAAAGCATTTTTCCTTCATCAAAGAGTTGTCCAATAAATACAATGCTTGTTGGAGTTTTGGAATCCCAAAACCCATTGGGTACAACTACGGAAGGGTGCCCGGTCAAATTTGTCACCAATAAATTATCTCCACTCAATGAAGGCGCAATACAAAGATCAACCTGTTTCATAATAGCATTCATTTCCTGTACTAATTTATGACGAAGTCGGTTGGCACGGATGTATTCAGTTGCAGGAAAAAAATGAGCAGCTCTGAAATAGTTGGGCCATCGGTATTTTGTTTGCTGTGCCAGTAGATCATCGCGATTACTTAAGGTCAACTCATCGAATGCAGATGCCGCTTCACAAATAAGCAGAATGGACATATCATTGACCGGGAGTTTTGGTAGATCAAGTGGAATTAGTTTTGCACCCATTTTCGATAATTGTTGCATGGCTGCTTCATTGAAAGATTTATTGATAGCAGTATCTCCATCAAAATCACTTTTGAAATATCCGATCTTTATCCCTTTCATGTTTATAGTCGGAGAATAATTGAAGGCTGCATCGATAGCAGCTTCATCTTTTCCATCTGAACCTGCAATAGCCTTTAGGACAATGGCGCAATCTTCTGTATTTCGACATAATGGACCAACTTTGTCCATGGTCCAGCTTAGAGCCATTGCTCCGCTACGACTGACTCTTCCGAATGTTGGACGTAAACCTGTCACGCCACAAAATGTCGAAGGTGAAATGATCGATCCCCATGTTTCAGATCCTATGGCAAATGGAACCAATCCGGCGGATACAGTTGCTGCCGGACCTGCAGAAGACCCACTCGATCCTTTGGTTGTGTCCCATGGATTGCGAGTCATTCCTCCAAACCAAATATCATCCATCGCTAATTCGCCTAATGATAGTTTTGCGATCAACACAGCACCGGCTTCGTTTAGTTTATTCACTACTGTAGCATCTTCATTGATCAACTGATCTTTGTACGGCGCAGCACCAAATGTAGTAACATAATTAATTGTGCTATACATATCTTTTAATCCGTATGGAATTCCATGGAGCATTCCTCGGTATTTTCCGGAAGCAATTTCTGCATCGGCTTTTCTTGCTGATTGCATTGCCAATGAGTCTGTAAAGGTGATGACGCAATGTAATTCATCTGCATGTCTTTTCAATCGCTCCATGTAAAACTTAGTAAGCGCAACAGATGATATTTTTTTAGTTCGAATTAAATAAGCCAGTTGACCAATTGAGTAATATTTTAGTTCATCGAGGTTAGACGGTAACAGAGTTTTACTGTAATCAGAAGTACTAAAACTTGATGGTCCTTTTTTAATAATTACACCCAATGGAATAGGATTAAAATTGTAAGCAGGAGGAATGCTATTAGGTAGATCGATCTTTCGCATGTTCTCAATATTTTTCAATTGATCAACAAGCAAAGGAAGCATACTGTCTGTTTCCGATTCTGTAAAATTCATACCAATTAGTTTTTCAGCTTTTCTTACATCATCTCCACTGATAATGAATTTTTCTTCTACAACAAAGGCTCCCATGGCAAAGCAAAGGAGACCAAAAAATGTATTACGAATATACTTTGAGTATGTATTCATTAATTATTGTTTTTTAATATCGGTTTTTCAAATGGAAGGTAATTCAAATGTATGTACTAAATTGAGATAAATTGTTTTAATATAAAGTTTGTTCAAAATTGCGACTCATTTAATTTTTATTACATGTTCAACAGAAGTTCAAAATATAGCGCTTCTTTGTGTGGATTATGTCTATAAGCTGGAATGTTCTTAAAACCATTTTCAGTATAAAGTTTAATTGCCTGAGTCATGTAGTCCGCTGTGTCAAGTTTGATTGTAGAATACTTGCGCTCTTTTGCTGAAGAAATGCATTTATCCATCATCAGTTGACCAATTTTCATTCCTCTGTATTCCGGTTTGACGAACATTCGTTTTATCTCTGCATCCTCATTGCTAAACCGTCGTAATCCGACAACACCGGCTGCTTTTCCATCGACTTTTGCAAGGAACATTCCTCCGTCTTCTTTGGAATACATAGAAGGTAATGACTCCATTTCTTTTTCGAAATTTTGAAAGGAAAGATCCATGCCTAGCCAGTTGACATATTCCAGAATCAATTCTTTGGCGAAATTGAAATCGCTTTCGGTCTCACAAACAATAATTGTGATATTATTTTTATTCATAATTTATTGGGAAGCCCTAGGATTATTATTAAAATCTAAAAGTAAATGATAAATAATTAAAAAGCTAAATTAATGGAATAGATTAAAATGAAGTTGGTGAAAAGTAAAGGCGAAATAATGAGTATGAGAATTGTGAACAAGGTTTTTAGAATTTCCTTAAAGATAAATGGACTATTGGGTTCAATAATAATTCTAAACCTGAAATCGTAAGGATATTATCTGCTCTTGTAACTGTGTGCTTTTTAAGCGGTACCGATGGTAGTACTGATGTTACTTTGCCGTTGATATCAATGACTTCACCATGACAAGGACAAACAAAATCATTCGCGCTTTGATTGTAACCTTTGCTGCATCCGTTATGATTACAACTTTCTATAAAAGTCGCCGCACCTGCTATTCCTATTCCTATTCCATATTCGAAATAATACTTCATTCAGAAATTAAAACACTTTGCATTAAATTTTAAATAAAATTTATGATTACTATTTTTAAAAAAGAGTAGGATAACATATAATTAATTGAATAGTTTTAATATTTCAATTAATTTTTAGTTAATACTATTAAAACTATTTAATATAATGTGATGTTGTAATTCTGTCGGGTTTAATTTAAGGGGCAGGTCCTCCAAAAAGATAATCCTATTAAAAATAATTCCAAACTTATAAGTCAAAAAAAATGACACAAACACTACTACAAATGCACTCGATTCCGAGTGACAATTATGTGGCCTTCACATTCTTTGTGGGCACAATGGCGATGATGGCAGCTAGCGTTTTCTTCTTCTTTGAAATGTCTAATGTAGACAAGAAATGGAGAACATCTATTTTAGTTTCAGGGCTAATTACCTTCATTGCAGCAGTCCATTATTATTATATGAGAGGATATAATTTGGATACAGGCGAATCTCCGGTGTTCTTCAGATATGTTGATTGGATACTTACTGTGCCTCTAATGTGTGTTGAATTTTATCTTATTACGAAAAAAGCAGGCGCAAAAATCGGTTTGTTATGGCGATTAATTTTCGCGTCAGTAGTTATGCTTGTTACAGGTTACATTGGAGAAGCAATCTATGGTAGTCAAACGCAAAGCTGGGTATGGGGTCTCATCAGCGGCATTGCATATTTCTATATCGTTTACCTTGTTTGGTTTGGTGATGTTGCTAAGCTTGCTAACAATGCAGGTCCTTCTGTTGCCAAGGCAGTTAAAACTCTTGGTTGGTTTGTTCTTGTAGGATGGGCTATTTATCCGCTTGGATATATTGCAGGAACTGAAGGTGGATTGTTTGGAATGAAAATACTTCAAGGTCTCTCAATGGATATCATTTATAACATTGGTGATGCCATTAACAAAATTGGTTTTGGTCTAGTAATTTATGCACTGGCTCAAGAAGATAAAGCTTACATAGCTGCAAAATAAAAACAATGAAAAGTGTGATACTATTTGGTATCACACTTTTTTATTTTTCATAATTAGCAAATTGATCTGACATGAGGGTTCTACTGCTATTGATTGGTTGTATATTTCTTATACTTCAAAAATATATATCAGTAGATACAAATGTACAATTTGTGATCTTTCTAGCCGGCTTAATTTTATTGGGCATACCACATGGAGCGGCAGATTTGTTAGTTGCAAATCAAAATGCCGGATCGTCCGATAAACCTTTTTCAAAAGTTCGCTTTCTTGGAATTTATTTAAGCCGATTACTTTTATTTGCCGGTCTATTGTGGTTTTTCCCTACAGTCGGAATATTACTTTTTGTATTATTCGCCGGATATCATTTTGGAGAGACGGACCTATATCAATTTAAAACTAATACTGTACTGGGTAAAATATTTGTTTTATCCTACGGAATTTTCATTTTAAGCGTTATACTGTTGTTTCATTTTAACGAAGTGAAAGAAATACTTCAGCTGTTTGAAGCAGGGAAAGAAAATAAAATTTTGATCGATCTGATTGAAAGATATCGGTTTTATATTCTATCGTTAGCCGGAATATTGTTCTTTACTTTTACTTTCATCTATTTTTTAAGAAATAATAGTTTCGATAGTAACGACAAAGGACAATTTTTAATTCACTTTGCTTTTATTCTTGTTATTTTATTTAATCTCCCACTCTTACTGGGATTTACATTTTATTTTGTAGTCTGGCATTCTATACTATCGCTAAAAAACATATTTCTTTATTTGAGAATAAATAACAGATTCTCTCACAGACTTATAATGAAACAAATTATTATTTATAGTACTTTGTCTTTGGTGGGTATTGCAATTTTTGGGTTGACAGGTTTTATGTATGTCAGTAAAAGTGCAATTATTTCCTATATGTTTGTAGGTTTAGCAATTCTTACTGCGCCTCATATGCAAGTGATGCACGATATGTACAATGGCATTAGAATGAAATGGATTGGTAAATTTTAAATTTTAATTCTCATTTATAATTTTTGTGCAAAGTAGTTCTGTTGAAGTTAGAAGCCTTGTTTACTCGCTATATTTTTGCCTGGATTGACAAATCGTATAGCATTAATACTGCAACGACAGTTGTTGTTAAAAATAATTTTGTTTTTGATTTTTTTTTTAAAAATATTGGGTCATCCTGTCTTTTAGTTTAAGTATATTTTTTTTTATTTATTATAAAGAGATTTCAATTGTTGGTTTAGTGCGATATTATGTGCAATTTTATGAACTTTGATTGGAAAGTCAATCGAAAATGAAAGGTCGTCAGGCAGACTTTATTCTTTCACTAGGTGTTTAAAAGTGTCATTGGATTCCTTCTTTATATGCAAACCGGGAAGCCTACACTTCTGTTGTTTATTGTTTAAGCACTTTGAAATTAACAGTCGTCTTTCCATTAAGGTAGCGAAGTAAATAGACACCGGGAGATATTTTTTCTTCTGAGATTGTTGTCTCGCCTTCGAAAATTCTATGTCGAAGAATTTCTTTTCCAGTCAGGTCATACAACATTACTTCCCCTCTATCACCACTATAAATTCTTAACTCATTGGTGAAGGGATTGGGAGAAATAGAAATGTCAGATTGAACCGATTCGGTTCCTGAAATACTCGTGCTAATACAATATATCTCCTGATTGATAGTGAGCGGTGTTATTGTAATTGTGTCATTAATGGCTAGAGGAATTTTATTTGTGGTCGTTAAAACTATAGGTAATACTGAATCATAAGCTGTATGATAGCTGCTAAATGCATTGGCTTCATTGCATCCGCTGACGCCATTGGAATCAACTTTTACTAAATAAATATCACAAGAATCCGGTAGAAAGTTAGAATTGTAACTATATCCTGTTATTGCTGCACCATTATTTCCGGAGGGGCAGATTGAAAGAGCATAATCCTGGTAGTATCCACTTGCAAACATTTTACTTTTTACAATAGAATTTGTGGAGTCTATTTCTAAATATAAAAAGGAAGATGGAAATGAATTACTGCCATCACCTGTAATTGCAATGTTATTGTTTGTTAGCCTACATGATGCACTTTGGTTAAAAACTGTACCGTTCAATCTTTTTTCCCAAAGCACATTGCCGGTAGAATCAAAGCAGATATTACCGCTTATACAAGGAAGAAGGTATGCGTCGGAATCTATTTTGTAAAAATCGGATTGGTTGAAAACACTGCCTCCTCCGGGGACTTCATAGCTGTGAACCATATTTCCGGATGAATCAAATTTCATAATCAGAGAGGTAAGTACATTGGTGTTCCGGTCAAACGCGCCGCCATAATAGAGATAACCATTATCTGCAATTTGAGCTGCTGTCGAATACCAACAAATCGTATTAGGTATGGAAAAAGATTTACACCATTGAAGCACGCCATTGCTGTCAACTTTTGTCAATAAAAAACTGGAAGCCATAGAAAATGAAGCTAGTATAAATCCTTTGTCAGCTGTTTCGTGAATTGAACCATAATACGATTGATTACTTATAGCGTAATTAAAATGCCATACTATATTTCCAAGCGTATCGATTTTCAAAAGCATTAGTCTGGAATTTATGGCGTCGCTCCCCAAAATAGCATCTCCGAAAACAATAAAATTATTGTCAGATGTTTTAATAAAGTGACGGCAGGAAATACGATATGGGGTCGAATAATCCTTGGCCCACCTTACATTACCTGAACTGTCTATACGAATTAAAGCAAATGTCGAATCAGAGAAATGATTAGGTATAACTGCAAATAACATAAATTCGTTATTGTCTATTGGTGCTATTCCAAACCCCCATTCGTTATAAATTGTTCCAATACGTTCTTGAAAGGAAATTTGGGCTTCTGTTGAAACGATCCCTTCAATTGTAAAAAGAAAGAGTAGAATTATTTTCATTTAGTCATTGTGAAGGTAAGAAATTATTTTTCAAAGCTTCAGATTGTTTTATAACGAAGAAGTAAGCGGAGGTCATAGTAATAAGAGGTAACGAGTTAATGAAAAGATTGGAGGAATCACGATCTAACGAAGGACTGAATGTTTAGTAGTCGGAAAAATAATAAAGAGGTTTAAAATTTCGAGTTTACTAGGTTTATTTCAAAGCGTGGTATCAGATTATTGTAAATGACATCACTACTATACTTCTTGTTGACCCATTTGGATCGATTGCTATGATTCCTTCAAAAAATAGTTTAGAGCCCGATTCTAAAATCTTCAATCGGTCTTTCATTTCTTCGGAAAGTAATTCAGTAGTATTTGTGATCGATGTAGTTGATTCATCTTTATTGATGATGGTCATTTGATAACTCTTTACTTTTATAAGTTTAAATTTCCTGTCTTGACCTGATACTAAAATATTAAAAGCGAAAATATTTTTTGCTTCATCAAGTGTGATCGAAACCGGAATTGGATTGATAGAATTATTTGCGATTTTATAATCGCCCAGTAATATTCCTGAGGTGCTAATTGCTGCTCCCCACATTTCTTGTGCAAATGAATTGTTCGTTATACTTAGAATGATGAATGATATGGATATTAGAAATTTCTTTTTCATCTTTCGAATTTAATTAGTTTGGAGATAGGATCGGAAAATGGTGATCCATTTACTTACTAACTGTAATTTAAATAAAATTTTTGATTCACAGATTCTCTTTCAGGCTGACGCATATTTAACCCCGGGGGCGGCAATTTGAAATTACGTCGCTCCAATATTGGTCAAATAGTATATAGCATTGAATTAGTAAAGAAAAATGGCTGACGCCATGCGGACAGGCCCCAGGTTTTCCCCTTCCGCATGACTATACGCCGCGGCGCACAGCAGTAATAAATACACAAATGACTTTATTTTAAATGAAAATCGTTACCGCATAAATGACGGTTCTTTAATGAAACGAGATTATAGAAATTAGAATAGTGCAACTATTAAAAATCATCTAATTCTGACAGAAATCGACTAAAATAGCTGTCGTATCTTCGGGCAATTTTCCTACTTTTGCCCCCTATGGCAACCCCCACAACTGAAGACTTATTCAAGAACATTATTTCCCATTCGAAAGAGTATGGGTTCATTTTTCAATCGAGCGAAATTTATGACGGACTTAGTGCTGTTTATGACTATGG